>CAYONL010000001.1:0-6156 GCA_964405305.1 uncultured Oscillospiraceae bacterium
CCGCAAACCGCCGACACAAACGCCAGCGCCAGCGCCATCCAAAGCTCCATTATTCTTCCTCCTCATCGCCCAGCGCGGCCCACTCGTCCATCAGGGCCCCGTGATCCGCCTTTACGTTTTCCAGCTCTGTGCAAAGCTCGCTCATTTTCAGATAATCGGCGCAGACCTCCGGGTCGGCCATCTGCTCCTGTATGCGGAAGATCTGCCGCTCGGCCTCCTCTATGGCCGCCTCCACCTCCGCAAGCCGGCGTTTCCGCTCCGCCTCGCTCCTGCGCTGATCCCTTGTGCGGTGGCTGCTTTCAGGCCGGGCGCGCTGTTCCGGCTCCTGCTCTTTCCTGTCCTTTTGCGGCTTTTCGCCCGATGCCTCCGCCCGCTGGCTCATATAGTCGTCGTAGCCGCCCTTGTAGCTGACCAGCCTGTCCGGGAACATCTCAACGATACGTGTCGGCACGCGGTTGAGCAGATACCGGTCATGGGACACCATCAGTATGGTTCCCGTATACTCCCGCAGAGCGGCGTCCAGCGCCTCCTTGCACGGGATGTCCATGTGGTTTGTCGGCTCATCCAAAACGAGCACATTGCTTCCCTTCATCGTCAGCGCGGCAAAGGAAAGCCTTGCGCACTCTCCACCCGAAAGCACGGCTACCTTTTTAAACACGTTGTCCCCCACCAGCCGCACATGGCCCAGCACGCTTCGCAGCGTCTGCTCGTCCGACCGCGGGAACATGTCCCACATCTCCTGCAGCATGGTCTTGCCCGGGTGGAGCCCCTCGTTGTGCTGGTCGTAATAACCGGTCCGAACGTTTCGACCCCATGTTACGCGACCGCGCTCAAACGGAAGCAGCCCGAGCACCGTTTTGAGCAGCGAGCTTTTGCCGACGCCATTGGCTCCGACCAGCGCGACCTTTTCGCCCCGCTTGATCTCGAACGTTATGGATGGGCACAGCAGCTTTCTGTCGTCCGCGTCGCCCACCTCCAGCCTGAGGTCGTCCACCATGAGCACATCCTTGACCGGTTCACGCTCATAATTAAACGTGAACTTCGGCGGCTTTGGCGGCGGAACCGGCCTTTCGACCCTCTCCATCCTGTCCAGCGCGGCCTCCCGGCTTTTGGCCCGGTTTGAGGTGGAGGCCCGCACCTTGTTTTTGGCGATGAAGTCCTCAAGTCCCTCTATTTCGCGCATCTGCCGGTCGTATTCCTTTTGCATGCGGGCAAGGCGCGCGTCCTTCAGCTCCACATATTTTGTATACCCGGAGTTGTAGCGCACTATTGTCCTGTTTTCCAGTTCGCAGACAGACGTCACTATCCTGTCGAGGAAGTAACGGTCGTGGGAGACGGTGAGTATGGCGCCCTTGTACACCGAAAGGTAATTTTCCAGCCACTCCAGCGTTTTAAAATCCAGATGGTTTGTCGGCTCATCCAGCATCAGCAGGTCGGGCCGCTCCAGCAGCAGCTTGGCCAACGCCAGCCTTGTCCTCTCTCCGCCCGACATGGTGGAGACCGGCGTCTCCGGATCGAAATCGGAAAAGCCCATGCCCTCCGTCACCATGCTTATGAGCACCGGGATATTGTAGCCGTCCGCCGCCTCAAACTCGCTTTTTGCGGACTCATAATCCGCGGCGGCGCGCCTGTACTCCTCGCCGTCATGGGGCAGCGCGGCCATCTTTTCGGCCAGCTCTCCCATCCTCCGTTCGGCACCCAGCGGGCCGTCAAACACGCGGTACATCTCGCTCTTTATTGTGCCGTCGCAAAGCAGACCGCTGTCCTGCCGCAGAAAGCCAATGCGCTTGTCCGTCCCGCGGGCCACCGTTCCCGAATCGTAATCCAGATCGCCTATTATTATGTTTAGCAGGGTGGATTTGCCCGCCCCATTCTCGCCAATAAGGCCAATGTGATCCTGATCCTCTATTTTGAGCGTAAGGCCGGAAAGCACTGTTTTCGCGCCAAAGCTCTTTGTCAGGTTGTCTATGTCAATTATCATTCACGAGGCTCCGTTTACAAAATTCTTAATATATTATATCTGAGTTGGGCGCCGTTTGCAACTTGCGCGGTAAATAATATTGGGGTATACTGTAACCAAATAAGCTCGGGAGGACACAAATGGATATTATTTGCCACAATTGCGGTTTTCACAATACCGGCGACTCCGTGTTCTGTATGAACTGCGGCGCGCGCCTTGACGGCCAACAGCAGGATGACCCCTCGCCCCGCGTCTGTTCAGTTTGCGGCGCAAGGATAACCGGCGACTACGCTTTCTGTCCCAAATGCGGCGCACCGACCTCCTCTGACGGGCCGCAAACTCCGCTCAGTTCAGAGTCCGCCCGCCCGGCCTACTATGCCGCAGCGCCCGTGCCCCCGCGCAAAAAAAGCAACACAGGGCTTATAATCGGCCTGTGCATCGGCGGTTTCGCGCTGTTTGCCGTCGCCGTGGTCGCTTTGGTGCTGATTTTAGGCTTTATCGCGGAACCGGCGGACAGCGGCGCCTCCGTACCGTTCACGTCGGACTCCTCCTATTCGTACTCCGTGCCGGAAAGCTCCGCCGTCACACCCGTCGAAAAGCCGCAGGTGAGGCACGACCCGCTGGATTTCGCGTCCATAAAGTACGTGAGGCCCGACTTTGCCGCGCTCTCCGACAAGATAGACGCCTTCCTTAGCCTGGCCAACGAGGGCGGCGACAATGACGAGGTATTCGCCCGGGCGGACGAGATTCTGGACGACCTAAACGCGGCGCTGACCATGTACGCGCTGGCCGACATAAAGTCCTCGCTGGACTACACCGACGCCTACTACTCGGAGGAAGTCTCGGTCCTGTCCGACAATCTGGATCAGCTTGACGTAAAATTTAACGAGCTGACCGGCTATCTTCTGGGCTCCAGCCAGTACGGCAGCGCGCTTATCGAGCACTGGGGCCGGGATTTCACTGACTGCTGCCTGAGCGCCGACGAGCTTAACAGCGACGACGCGAGCCAGTATTTTGTCCTCGAAAACCAGCTTTCCGACCAATACGACGCCATAATGAAGGAAACCACCGTAAATATGTACGGAAGAAGCTGGACCTACGACGAAGTTTCGGCCGACAGTGACCTCGATTATGACAGCTTCCTTACCCTTTACAACGCCATGGTGAAGGAACTCAACAAGAAAGCCGGCCCGCTCTATATAAACATGCTGTCCACGCGCAACAACATCGCCAAGACGCTCGGCTACAGCTCCTACACCGAATACGCCTATGATTACCACGGCCGCGATTATGATCCTGACGACGCCAGACGCCTTCAGGACGCCGTCAAGACCTATATCGCCCCGCTCTACAGCGAACTGTACGATCTGTCCTACAACACCAACTACGAGGCGCTGTACAATGGCTCCTACGACTCCGCGGCCATGCTGCCCAAGCTCTACTCCGTCATGGAGAAGTTGTCGCCCAACGTCTCAGAGTCGCTCAAATACATGCTCACCAGCGGCCTTTACGACGTGGACATGAGGCCTGAAAAGCTGCAGGGCGGCTTCACCACTTACCTCACCGACCTCCACGCTCCGTTCCTCTACGACAACTGGACCGGCTCATGGAGCTCCATAACCGACGCGACCCACGAACTCGGCCACTACAACTCCTACTACTGGCGCACACAATACGGCTGGAACGTGCCCGACGGCACAGACATTGCCGAGGTGGACTCCCAGACCCTGGTGCTGCTTTCCACGGCGTATTTCGACGAGCTTTTCACCGGCGACACCGCCGACGCCGCCCGCATGGAGATGGTGCTGGACACCATCTACTCCCTCCTCTCCGGCTGCATGGAGGACGAGTTCCAGCAGACCATATATGCCAGCCCCGATATGACGCTGGAGGAGATGAACCAGCTCTACTACGAGCTTTCGGAGGAGTACGGCTTTCAGGATGTATATGGCACGCTGCCCGAGGAGTGGGTGGTCATCTCCCACACCTTCCAGTCGCCGCTCTACTATATAAGCTACGCCGCCGCCATGGTTCCCTCCGCCGAGATATGGATGATCTCGCTCGACGACCAGAGCCGGGCCGTAAATGTTTACGAAAACGTGGTCTTCCGCGACCCGTATGATGGGTTCCTGACCGTCCTGTCCGAAGCAGGGCTTTCCGACCCCTTTGACCCCAACGCGATCCGCGCCCTGGCTGACAATCTGAAAAGCTACGCGTATGGACTGGTCGGCTAAACCGCAAGACCCGGCGGCCTTTTACAGATGCGGCGGTCATGGCCCCGCGCTCCGATAAAACACGCCGCCTTGGCCGGCGACCGGCCCGGTTCCGAGTGTTGCCAAAGCCCTCCCCGCCGCAAAACGCCACCCGCAATATGTAAAAAAAGGGCGCTTCCCATTGGCCTCGGCCGCCGGGAAACGCCCTTTTATCATATTACCTTACGCTTTTTCTTCGGTTCCGGCGGCCTTTACCTCCGCCGTGACCACATTCTTCGGATCAAGGCAGGTCTTTATGACGCCGGTGGGACAGGCCGCAACGCAGAGCCCGCAGCTTACGCACTTGCTCTGGTCCACCCGGGCCAGATTGTCGACAACGGCAATGGCCCCGTTGGGACAGGTGCGCTCGCACTTCTTGCAGCCTATGCAGCCGTGCTTGCACAGCTTGCGGGTGACGGCGCCCTTATCCCTGTTCTGGCAGGCCACAAACACGTCGCCGGTGTAATCTATCATCTCTATCAGATGCTTGGGGCAGGCCTTGGCGCACATGCCGCAGCCGGCGCACTTCTTTTTGTCGACCCTTGCTACGCCGTCCACCACATGTATCGCGTCGTACTGGCAGACCGCCACGCAGTCGCCAAAGCCCATGCAGCCGTAGCTGCACTTGCCCCGGCCCGAAAAAAACATGTTGGCGGCGGAACAGCTCTGATGCCCCTGGTAATCCATCAGGTAGCCCGCCTCGGCGCAGTCGCTGTTGCAGCGCACTATGGCGTACTTCTCCTTGACGTCCTCAAACGCGACGCCGAGTATATCGGCTATCTGCTTTGCCACCGCGTCGCCGCCCGGCACGCAGAGGTTGGTCGCCGCGCCGTCGCAGAGCTTTTTGGCGTAGTCGTCGCAGCCGGCAAACCCGCACGCGCCGCAGTTGGCCCCGGGCAGACATTCGCGCAGCTTCGCCGCCCTTTCGTCCTCCTTGACAGCCATAAATTTGGCCGCCACAGCCAGCATCACCGCGCAGAGCAGTCCTGTCCCGGTCAGCAGCAGTATGGGGAAAATGTAATTTTCAAACATCTTTTACTCCCCCCTTAAACGCCGAACAGGCCGGTCACGAGCCCGGAAAAGCCCATGAAGCCCATAGCGAGGATGGACGCGGATATCAGCGTTATAGGAAGGCCCTGCAGCGCCTCCGGAATGTTGGTGTTGGCCTCTATCCTTGAGCGCACGCCGGCAAACAGCACCATGGCCAGCATAAAGCCGAGGCCGGTGCCCAGCGCGTTGAGTATGGACTGCATGAAAGCGTAGCCCTCCTCGATGTTGCCGAGCGTTATGCCCAGCACCGCGCAGTTTGTCGTTATAAGGGGCAGGTAGACGCCCAGCGCCTTGTGCAGCGAGGGCACAAATTTTTTGAGCACGATCTCCACCAGCTGCACCAGCGCGGCGATTATCAGTATGAACGCTATGGTCTGCAAATACTCCAGCTTATTTGGCTTGAGCAGATATGTGTAGAACGGCCATGTGGCGGCGGTCGCCATTACAAGCACGAAGGTGACGGCCGCGCTCATCCCTATGGCTGAATCCATCTTTTTCGACACGCCAAGGAACGGGCAGATGCCCATAAACTGGGCCAGAACCACGTTGTTAACAAGTATGGCGCCGAAAACAAGGGCAAAATATTCTCTCAGCATCACTCATTGCCCCCTTCCGAAGCACGGGCGCACTGTTCCGCGAACGGACAGGCGCAGCAGCCGGAACCTGTGCGGACCGGCTTCTTTTTGGTGAGCAGAGCGACCAGCGCGATCAGCAGACCAAAAACAAGGAAACCGCCCGGAGCCAGCGTAAACAGCGAGATCGGCTGCATGGACGCGGGCAGCACCTGGAAGCCCAGCCATGTGCCGGAACCCAGCACCTCACGAACCGTGCTCATGAGCACCAGCGCCAGCGTAAAGCCAACGCCCATTCCAAGCCCATCCAGCGCCGACGCTA
>CAYONL010000001.1:6166-51757 GCA_964405305.1 uncultured Oscillospiraceae bacterium
GATGATGCAGTTGACCACGATAAGCGGCAGGAACACGCCGAGCTGCTTATCCAGCGCCGGAGCAAAGGCCTGCACCAAAAACTGTACCATGGTGACGAAGCCCGCTATGACAACTATGAAGCAGGGTATGCGCACCGTGTCCGGGATCACCTTTCTGAGCATGGAAATAGCTATGTTTGAGCATATGAGCACGATAGTGGCCGCTATGCCCATACCTATCCCGTTTTCGACCATCGTTGTGACGGCTATCGTCGGGCAGGTGCCAAGCGCCAGCACCAAAACAGGGTTTTCTTTAATTATGCCGTTGGTGAGGGTCTTGATATTGCTGCTCATCAGCCCTCGCCTCCTTCCGTACTAGCGCCGTAAGCGTCCAAAGCTGTCTGCACGGCGTTCTTTATGGCAGTGGAGGTTATGGTCGCGCCGGAAATAAGATCCGGCTCCGAAACCGTCATGCCCTTATACTGCTCAAGGTAGCCGGCGACCGTAGCCTTTGCGCCCAGTCCGGGTGTCTCCCCATGCTCGGTAACCTTCACGCCGGTCACCGCGCCGGAACCATCCACACCTATCATCGTCTCCACCTTGCCGCCGTAACCCTTTACGACCACGGTGAACACAAACCCAGCGTCGTTACCGTCCTGCTTCGCGGCGTAGACGGCCGTAATGCTGTCACTGAGCAGCTTGCTGTCCTCCTGCCGCTCAAACACAACGTCGCCGGGAAACACCTCCGTGAGAGCCTCCTGTGTGGCGGCCTCCTTGGCGGCGTCTATATACGGCTTGGTGAACTGATAGGTAAACGCCAGCAGACCGACAATAACAAAACAGATGACCGTCAAAACGATTATCGGCTTAGTGAAATTCTTCATTGCGCCGCGCCCCCCTTCTTTACAGGAGCCAGCGCTCCAAAGGGATGCGTTTTCGTGTATCTGTCTATCAGCGGGGTGACGATGTTCATAAGCAGTATCGCAAAGGACACGCCCTCCGGATAGTTACCGTAAAACCTGATAAGAAACGTTATCAGCCCGCAGCCTATGGCAAATATCAGCTTTCCTTTGAAAGTGACAGGCGAGGTCACATAGTCCGTCGCCATAAATATAGCGCCCAGCACGAGGCCGCCGGTCAGCACCTGATACAGCGGGTCATACCCCACCGCGAAGGACAACACCGCCACCGTGCATATGTATGTAAGCGGAATAACGGGGCTTATCACCTTCATGGCGACCAGGAACACGCCGCCCAGCAGAAGCAGCAGCGCCGACACCTCGCCCAGCGAACCGCCCTTGAAGCCCAGCAGCAGCGGCACATAATCCGTGGACGCGCCCAGCAGCTTTTCCCCTGCCACAGCGAGAGGCGTAGCTCCGGCGACGAGCTCCACACCCGTTCCCGTAAGCTGCGGCACCACCCACTGCGTCATCGGTCCGGCAAAGGAGATGAGCAAAAATACACGGCCGGCGATAGCGGGGTTGACAAAGTTTTGGCCTATGCCGCCAAAGAACTGCTTTATCACGATTATTGCGAACAGGCAGCCGACCAGCGCCATCCAAACCGGAAACGCGGGCGGCAGATTGTACGCCAGTAAAAGGCCCGTGACCACGGCCGAGAGGTCGCCCGTAGTGTCCGGCTGGTGGGTTATCTTCTCCCATAGCAGCTCAAACAGCGGGCACGCGATGGCGCAGGACGCTATCAACACCGCGGCGTTCAGCCCAAACACAACCACCGCAAATATACCGGCCGGCGCCAGCGCTATAAGCACCCGGAGCATTATTTTCCGAGTGCTGTCGCTTGACCGTATGTGAGGCGAGCTTGCAACAGAAAGCTGGCTTGCCATTCTTATTTTCCACCTTTCTGTTTGAGCAGAGCTTTGCCAAGGCGATTTGTCTGAACCAGAGGACGGCCCGCCGGGCACACATAGGCGCAACAGCCGCACTCCATACAAAGATTCACTTTGAGACTGGCTAGTTCGTCCACGTTCTCGTTTTGCACGGCGCGGTCTATGGCAGCCGGCATAAGGTCGAAGGGACAGGCCTCTACGCATCTGCCGCAGCGAATACAGGCGCTCTCTTTTTTCTCGCTGCGGCCTTTTTCGGTGAAGGCGAGAATGGCGTTGTTATTTTTGAGCACGGGGAAAGTGTCATCGTAGACGTCAATACCCATCATGGGGCCGCCCATGAGCATCTCCTTCGGCTCCTCTTTATATCCGCCGCAGAAATCAATAACATCGCCGTACGCCGCGCCAAGAGGCACGCGCACGTTTTTCGGCTCAACCACCGCGTCTCCGTCCACCGTAAGGCGCTTTGACACCAGCGGCATGCCGGTCTTGAAGTAGGTATCCAACGCTATCAGCGACGAGACGTTCATAACTATCACGCCCACATCCGCCGGAAGCCCGCCCTCGGGAACGATCTTGCCCGTTGTTTCGTATATCAGAACTTTCTCGCCGCCCTTGGGGTATTTTGCCGGAAGGACGTAAAGCTCCATATCGCCGCGGCAAAGCGGCTTTAACAGCTCTATGGCCTCTGGCTTGTTGTCCTCTATGCCTATGATGACCTTTTTAAGGCCCATCTCTTTTTTCACACGCTCGATGCCCGAAATGAGCGCGTCGGTATCCTCAAGTATGGCGCGCAGGTCGGCCGTTATATACGGCTCGCACTCCGCCGCGTTAACGATGAGCGTATCCACATCCGCCAGATTTTTCGGGTTCAGCTTGATGAACGTCGGGAACGCCGCGCCGCCCAGACCGACCAGGCCGGACGCGCGAACCGCCTTTATAAAGCCCTGAAAATCGCTGTACTCCGGAACCTTAACCTCCTCTGAAACAGCCTGCTCTCCATCGCTTTCGATGGTTATGGCGGGACAGACGGAGCCGTTGGGGTTGCGGAAATCGCTGATGGCGGTGACCTTGCCGGAGACGCTGGCGTGGATCGGCACACTGAAGAACGCGTCTGAATCCGCTATCTTCTGCCCCACCTTGACCAGATCGCCCACCGCGACCATAGGAGTACACGGCGCGCCGATGTGCTGCGACATGGGGATGACCACATGCGCCGGAACCGGCATGTCAACTGTTTTGCACGCGGAGGTGTGCTTGTTGTGCGGCACCTTTACCCCGCTGAGATGCTTACCAAATCCCATATTTGAACCTCCCCTTTGAGCCTTTTTTACTTTTTTTGATACGCGCCTGTGACGATATGACAACAGCCGCAGCGCATTTTCAGCTCCGCACTGTTATTCATTATATATTATATATAGTAACGCCCAGCTTTTCAACATCTTCCGCTTTTTAAACTTATCTTTTTGCATCATAAACATATTTAGAACCGCGGCCCGTTGCTTCGATGTGCAATAGCATCACCGGGCGCCTCCGCCTTGTCAGGCATATTGTTCTATCAGTTCCAGCAGTTCCCTTCGCCTGGAAAGCTCTCTTTCGGCCTCCTGCAGCTTTGTGCGCCGCTCGGCCGCTTCCTTTGTCCTCTCCTCCAGCGCCAGCGACGTAAATCTCGCCTCGGAGTTTTGCGCGCTCTCCCTGAAAATTCGGGCGCTGTTTTCAAACTGCCGCAAAATGCTGTCGGCAAGGCTGCCCATGGTCTCCTCGGCGTAGTGGCGGAAGTTTTCCTGCTCCCTTTCGGAGTGCAGCTTTGCGGGAAAATTCTTTTCCAGCGCGATGATATAGGGCACCGGGTCCACCTTTATTTTCGGTATGGTTATCCGGCCCTTCGCAATGCGCACCCATTTTTCAAGGCTGCCCTCCTCCGCGGCAAGGCCGTTTTTCGCCCGGTCGTCGCTCACCGCCGCGGCTATCCTATTGCCAAGCCTCGTTGTGTCCGCGAACGGCGAAAAAACGGCGTCGTGCAAAAGCTCCGCCTCGTTTGCCGCGCGCCTTATGCTTTCGGCCATCTCGCCCGGGTCCATATATGTGTAATCCCGCTGGCTGCTGGTGACCTCCACATGGCTCTTTCCCCAGGTCCACGGCTTATAGAACACGCTGTCGGACACCGTCTCACGGTTCGTCTCAATGGCCACGGCGCGCTTGGCGTGTACAGCCTCGTCCTCCTGCCCGCCGCGCAGACTCATGCCCGCAGCGGAGAGCCGTGTCGGTAGCTCCGCCATATATTCCGCATACGCCGCGCCCACCTGATCCCTCAGGGCGTTCGCCTGCTCCGATATCTCAAGAAGCGAGCTTTCAAGCTCCTCTCTGCGCCGCTTTATATCGCCCTCAATATCCTCCCGGACAGCGGCTTTCAGCTTTTCCAGCTCGCCCACAAGGTCGCTTTGCCCAACCACAGCCATAGCCGCGGCTTTACGCTCCAAAAGGCTGTCCTTGTCGTCCACCATGGCGGCAAAGATCTCCCTAACCCGGGCCATGTTCCCTATCTCGGACAGCTTTTCGGACGAAAGCTTGCCGCCGTACTCCAGCCTTTCGCGCACCACGCGCTCCTGTGCCGTATATTTTTCCGGCGGCTTTTTCGCAAGGTTGTCGGCCACGGCGGAAAAGAACACCGGCCGGCGGCACTGATCCACCACCTCCACCACATGCGGAGAACAACCTGACCGGCGCATATCCAGCTCCGCCGCGTCCATGTTTTTCTCTGCGTGCCCGGTAAGCTGGCGTTTGGCCAAAGCTATTGCGGCATCCACGTCCGCGCAGTCGTATATGAGATCCATTATGGCGCTGTCAAACTGGCTTGCCATCAGCACCAGCCGGCGCACGCCCTTTTGCGGCAGCGACGAGGTCAGCAGCTCCATATCGTTCCTGTCCAGAAAGTAGCTGGCCCTTGACAGGAAAAAGGCCGCGTCGCAGGTCTCTATAAACTCCCTTGTCCGCTGTGTCCGGGAAGGGATGGGGTCGTTAAGTCCCGGCGTGTCCACCACCGATATGTCGCGCAGCGGCTCCAAAGCAAGCTTCAGCGTGGCGGCCTTCACCAGCGGGGTGTAATAGCCGTTTTCGCCCACATAGTCGTTGAGCCTGCCCATCAGCTCGGCCACGGAGCCGAACCTGTTCACCTCGGCGCCCTTAAAAATAAGCTCCTGCACCGGAAGGCCGCCGCTCTCCGCCTGTATTACCGTCTCTGTGGCGGCACGGGCGCGGTCGCTGTTCTCTCTTGACGCGGCCAGCCGCTTTAGCCAAACCCAGTCCTCCGGCGAATAATATTCCACCTCTATGGCGTTTTCCGGCGCGTACTCTATGCGGGTGAGGGCGGCGGTCTTGGGCATGGCATCCTTGGGCAGGACCTCCTCTCCGCCAAAAAACAGAGTGTTTAGAAACGACGTTTTGCCCGCCTTTACCTGCCCTATCACGGCCACGTTGTATTTTCTGTCCTCCCGGAAAAAGTCCTCCACCTTGCGCCTGAAGCTGTCGCATATGGCGCGTATGGGCGCTATATCCGCGCAGTCAGAATACGGCGACAGGGCGGCGCATATCTCGTCCTGATGCCCGCAAAAGCTCTCAAGCTGGCGAGAAAGCATCTCCGTCTTATAAAACGCCATCGTCGGCTCCCCCTTTCGCCGCGCAAAGCCCGCGTTTTATTATGCCCAACAAATTTATATCGGTCTCAAGCTCTATAAGGCGCGCCTCACGCTTGGAATCCTCCCGCGTCTTTTCCCGGCGTATGTCCTCCAGCGCACGCTGACGTACCGCTATGTCCTCCTCTATCGCGCGGGCCACGCAGTCATGTATATTCGCGGTCACCGCCGCTATGCCGTTTATTATGCAGTTTTCCGCCAGACTGAGCAGCCCCGGCAAAACGTGGTGCAACAGCGACTCCTGCGCGGCGCTCTCCCTTGCCGCCCGCGTACCCTGAACCGGGACCATGGGCATGCTGTCAAACACCTGACGGGAGCCCAAAAACCTGTCCAGCACCGCCTTTGTCGCCGGGTCCAGCCCCTGAGGGCGCGGCGGGCGCTCGGCTCTCGGTGAAAGCGGTTTTCCCTCCTCCGGCCTTATCAGGCGATGACCGCCGTGTGTTCCGGGAACATGTATTTCCGGGTCTATGGTGAAGCGAACGCGCGGCTCCGGCTCCGGCGTCTCCGTTTTCTGCCCCTCCGGCGGGGAGTATATCGCCAAAAGCTCGTCTATCTTGGCCTTTGCCGCGCCGCAGACGACGCCGCCCGCCAGATCGGAATCCAGCATGACGGCCAGCGCCCGCAGATGTGAGACAAGGGCGGAGGTGAACTCACTGGGCACCCCCGCCGCCAGCACGCCAATTATCAGCCTGTCGGCCTGGGGCCATGCCTCTGACCCGGAAAGCAGCGTTGACAGCAGGGCGGCCTTGCTCTCGCGCAGATTCACAAAGATCTGGCGGCGGAGGGCGGCGACGTCCCTGTCCTTTTCTTCGGCAAAACGGCGCTCCTCCCTGTCCACCGCGTCGGAAAGCAGCTCGCCCCGGCGCTGCAGCTGCTCGATGCGCCCCTGCAGCTCCGAGACCGGTATTTTTTCTCCGGCCAGCCGCTGGCGTATATATCCCTCGGCCTGACCGACGCTGTCCAAAAGTTTTTCGGTCAGCAGTCTTTCGCGCATACCGTCCGCCTGGGCCTCCAGCCTCATAAGCAGACCGCTTAACGGCGTCATATCCCGCTGTGCCTTCGCCTTTACGCAGTAGACGTCCACGCCCTCTATGCCCAAAAGCTTTTCCGTCATCTCTTTAAGATACGCCGCGGCGGAAGCCACGTCCTCCGGCGGGACCTTGTCGCACTTGGAGAGCACCACATAGACCGGCATCTCGCGCAGCCCCAGCTCTGAAAGAAAGCCGGCGACGCTCTTTTTTACGACCGGCTCGTCCGCGCTGAACATAAGTATGTACGCAAGGCTGTTGTGCAGGTAGTCGCGCATGGCCCGGTCGTGCTCCGCTATTCCGGAGTCAAGCCCGGGCATATCCACCATCTTTACGCCCGAAAGCAGCTTTAAAAAATCGCTTTCCAGCTCCAGATGGAGCATGGTGACGCCGGAAAGATCCAGCGTTCTGTCGCGCAGCTCGTGCAGGCCAGCGCTTTGCACCGACCGGCCTCTGTACACCGTCATGGTGTTCTGGCCATACACTATCTCTGTAGGCACGGTGGTGTTCGCCGTTATGCTTGACGGCAGCAGGCTCATATCCAGCAGCGCGTTTATGGCGGAGCTTTTTCCGGTGTTGAACGCGCCTATGAACGGAACGGTGACCCTGAAGCCGTCGTATTCGCGCAGGGCCTCCTCCAGCCGCGCGGTGCTTATGCCGTATTTTTGCAGGATCGCCGCAGCCTCGGCCGCGCTCCTTCTGAACGCGCCCGCACCGTACTGCTCCCTCATAATTCTCACCACCCCGCCGCTCATAATCCATCCAATTATTATACACGACAAACGGGTCAAATTCCATAGCTTTTTATGAATAGCCCTTTTGCATTTTGCCCCGCAAAACCGCCGCCGCGGGCATAAAAAACGGGCCTCCGTAAAGCGCGGCGGCCCATATCATCAAATCAAATTCACCCGACCACTATATGGGAGCCCAGCATCACGCCATCCACCGTGGCGGCGGTAGGAGTTGACAGACAGCTGTTCACATCCAGATAGCAATAGGTGTCAGTATGGCTGCACCGGCGCAGATAGACCAGCCTGTGGCTCGTGCCTATCACGCTGTAGCTGTCTATCACCCTCTCCAGCGCCATCTCGTCTATCGGCAGGTCGCCCTGGCGGTCCGTCATATCCAGTATCACGCAAAAATCGTTGCTGGACTCGCCGTAAAGGCTTTCAATCAGGGCGCGCTGCGCCTGCGCCTGGGAAAAACGGCTCCACTGGAAATGCTCCACTATGCGCGGGCGCACGCCCGTCACCAGCTCCACGATATTTTCTAGCGCGTACCTTGTGCCCTTGCCCCCCTGATAGAGGTCGTTGTCGCGTATGAGCCGGCGAAGCTGGTCTATGGTATACACTCCGCCCGGGTTATCCAGCCCCAGCCAGTCCGCAAGATAGGCGACATTTTTGTCCGGCGTGGCCTCGTAGTCCAAAATCCGCGGTATCTCGTCTATCCTTTTCTCCTCGTCCAGATACATGGACTGGAAAATGGCTATGAACCTGTCGAAAAACTCGTCGTCCTGGTATATCTCCGGAAAATACTCGGTAAAGCTGTATTTCGGAAACTCCAGCCGTATACCGCGCAGTAAGCAGGAGCCCTCCCCGCTGGGATAGGCGCCCACAAATATCCAGAAATACCTGCCCTCAAGCTGGTGCAGCAGCACATCCTTCTCGTTCACCATGCGCACGTGGGCAAGGCCCCGCAGCGTTTCGTTTTTCTTCGCCATGGGCACCGTGGGGTCGGCGAACCACCTGTCCAGCTCCACATCCCTGTCGTCTATGGTGGCGATCAGCGAATCCGTGGCGGCCACTATGACCTCCAGCTTCACGTTTGAAAAATCCCCGTTCACCACCAGCCGGTTATAGGTGGAGCCCTCGTCAAAGGTGTCGAAGGCACGGGTGATGTACATGCCCGGTTTATATTCGTCCGCAAGGCCGAGCTCCATGGCGCTGTTCTCCGTAAAGCCCTCGTATATGCCCCTCTCCAGGGTGCGCTTGTAGAAATTAACATGCTTTAACGTCTGTTTCAACAGGAGCGCCTCCTTTCATCACACATACTCTATGCCCAGCTCTTTTAGATAGCTCAGGCTGTCCGGATATATCACTATGTCGCCGTTGTCGTTTTTCTTTGCGCCCGCGCCTATGTATTCCAGCGAAAGCTGCGACACGCTCCCGACGCAGTCCAGCATCTCCAGCGCGGAGAACAGCCGGCCATAATCCACTTTTTTTCCAAACTCGCCGGTGGAGACGGTATCTACCGCCCTTCTGATGACTTCCTCTATCTCCGCCCGGGCCACCTGCGTATTGTCGCGCAGACGTATGCGGCAGTAGACCCCTATGCCGTCATATTGCGCGGACACCACCCGTATATCTGTGGAGATCAGGCGGTACCGCTCAAGGTTATCCTCAATTATGCGCTTATATGTGTCGCTGAGCACCGGGTACTTTTCCGATGAGCCGGGCTTCACCGCCACCACCACGGTGTTCGGCGCGAAAGGAACGTTGTAATAGTCGCAGTACTCCCGCATGGAGACGACCGCCACGCTGTCTATCATCAGCCCCGGCGTGCTCATCACGAGCTTTTTATAGTCCTCGGCGGTAACGGCCCTTGTCACCGCGGTGAGCTTGTTCTCCACCAGGCCCTCCAGCTCCGCCGCCGTCTTTCTGTGGCAGCCGCCAAAGGCCGGGGCCGGGTTGTACACCGCAAACGGGAACCCGCCGCCCACCATATCCGTCACCCTTTCGGCCATCACGTTCCCGCCGCCGTAGGCCGAGGTGCGCACCACGACGGCGCGCACGAAAAATCCCGGCTCCGGCTCCACCCCATGCAGGCCGCTTCCAAAGGTTATCTCCGATGTTCCGTCGTCAAAGCTGAACACCTTGTCGTCCGGGCCGGCGGTCTCCATATACTCCACCGAGCGCCAGATCTCCATCGTGCTCGCTCCGTCCTCCGTCCTGCAAAGCGCAAGGCTGATATCCGACACATGCTTCGCGTCCAGCTGCAGCTTCTGGTTGGCCGTACCGTCGGTCATGCCCACGTCCACGGCCTCCCGCACCGACTCATCCAGTATGAGCGCCAGAAGCTCCGCGCCCTTTTCCGGCGTCCGGCCCTCGTCAAACCTTATCACACGCCGCCACGGCTCGCTTCCGGCCTCCACATGGCAGCCATCCTCTATCTGATCGTACTCGTCGTAGACCATTCTGTACACGTCGCCCTGTTTTTCCGCGACGGAGACGGAGACGCCCTCCCCCACCCAGCAGTCGACCGGCAGCACTTTCTCACCGTTCGCCGTAAGCTCCACCATATCAGCGTAGGTGTTGCGCTGGATGGCCATGGTGCAGTTGGGCAAAACGCGGCCTATCCTCGGTCTGGCGTCGTACTGGTTCTCCACCAGGCGGCAGCGCAGGTAGTGCCCCGCCGCAAACCCCTCCAGGCGCAGCTCCCCCGTCTCTCCGCCCAGCTCCAGCTCTATAAACCCGCTGCGCAGGAAACCGCAGGTGCCGTCGCTGACCGTTTCCGCCGCCCGCCAGTCGCTTCCGTCCCAAAAATCCCACTCCACCTTGGAAAGTGAAAAGCTCTGGTCAAAAGCGTTGCGGGCGCTGGGCGCAGTCTCCACATACATCCTCGCCGAACCGTAAAACGGGCCGGCGAACCCAAAATACACCGCCGACTCCTGCGCCGGGTCCAGCGTAAAGATCTGCGCAAAGCTGCCGTCCCTTCCGGCCAGCACGGTGAGATCTATTTTTCTTCCGCCCGCCTCGCCATACACCGCGGTCAGCTCGTTCGCCTCCGCCACATATGTTTCCGGCGTCTCAAACACCAGATCCCCGGCCTTTATCTTCGCGCCCCGCGGCAGCTCCAGCGCGGTCCCCGCCCCCGCCGCCAGCGAAAGGTAGCACCGCGCCGGGCTTTGCTCTGGAGTTATGCCCAGCAGCTTGAGATATTTGAGCTTGTGCACCTCTCCCGTGGCTCCCAGATAGTAATTCATGGTATCGTAAAGCCAGGCGAAGGTCTGCAGCGTCGTTATTCCGGGGTCGTGGTCGTTAAAATCCGTCCACTCGCTCGTCATGGTCGGTATCATGCCGCGGGCGCGCTCGAACAGCTTCTGATAATTCAGGTCGTCCAGCTTTGGAACTTGCAGCACAGCTTTGCACCGCCTTTCAGGTTAGGATTAGGTCTTGCCGAACCGTCACTCCGTCGTGACATATATGGTGTGCTCTCCGTTCACCGCCATGGCAAACGGGCTTTTTATACGGGAGTAAATGTCGTCGTCCACCGCGAACTCCGACGCGCCCACTCTGGCGGCCATGGCTATGTGATCTATCACAATGCCGGGGCGCTGCATCTTGAGGTAGGCCAAAAGCTGGCGCGGGGTGGGCATTACGCCTATGGTCCAGCCCTTGCCGTCAAAACCGCCGGACAACGGGTCGATAAACTTTCTTATGTCCTCGTTCGTCTGACTTTGCAGCTCGTAAACGTTCTCCATATCCGAGCAGCGCAGCCATATCCTGACCGAGCACTTGATGAAATGCGGCTGGGACAGCACCAGCGTCTTGCCCAGAGGGATGATGCTGCTTGTGGCCATCAGCTTCTCCCTTATGGCGTCCTTGACCGAGGAGAAAATGTGGCTTCCCTTTTCATACTCGTCTATCAGCAGGGCCACGGTTATCACGTCGTCGGCAGGCTCGCCGAACCGGTCCACCCCCGACACGCACTTTATCTGGCAGACGCCGCCGGAGACCTGCTTTATAATATCGAAGTAGTCCCGGTTAGAAACGGCCCTTCCGCGGGTGCGCAACAGGTTTGAGATAAACGACGAGGCCGTGCCCTCGTTGTAGCCGTCGTACCCGCCGTAAGCCGCGATGGGGTTCGATACCTCCGAAATATACGCCAGCGACTCCGCTGAGGTGTTTATTGCGCCGGGGCCGACGTTGGCCTTGGCGCCCTGATAGGCCTGATACTCCACTCTGACGGCGGCGTTGCCCTCCATCAGCGGGTAGCTGGAAAACACGTTGCGCGGGAAGGTGACGGCGCCGTCCGCCAGGTCCATATCGCAGACCCGGCCGCGCTCGTCCGCATGGGTGCGCTTTGTCCACTCCACCCAGTTTTCAGAAACGCCCTCGCCCTCCGCGGCCTCGTTCACAAACACCCTCATGGAGAGCAGGTTCTTTTCGCCCAGTTGCAGCGCTATCACGCCCTCCGGGTTGTCGACGTAAAACACCTGCGTCAATTTGCGCACGTTCTCCACCTTTGCCATGTTCGTGATCACTCCGTGGACGCCCGGCAAACTGACCAGCTCCTCCGGCCTGTTGCGGCAGGCGAAACGCAGCCACCAGCCGTCGTAGCCGAACAGCTTCTTCCTCCCGGCGTCCGACGGAACAAGCGCCAGCACCGCGCCGGAATAGAGCATACCGCTGGTGCCGTCGGAGGTCTGTACCGGCGAAAAACCGTTTTGGCCCAGATACTCCACCGCGTAGTCCAAAGGCGAATCCTGATCGTTCTCAACCTCAAAATAAAGCGAAAGCGGGCTGCCCTTCGGGTTCGCGCTGAAGCCGAAATACATGGCCCTCTCCGCAAGCTCGCTGTTGTAGAACAGGCGCGAGGTCACGCGGCGGCGCAGCTTGTCGGTTATATCCTCAAACTCAAAGTTGTTTTCGGTGCAGGCCCTGTCCGGCGGCAGCGGGTTTTCCATATACGAATAGGAAAAACTCAGGTCGGATATTACCGGAACATGCTGATCCGACGGCATGGCGAAAAGGTTGTCGGCCCGCATCAGCCTGATGCGCAGGCGACACGCGCCCTCCACCCAGTCGGCCATGTCCTCGGGACAGATGAACTCTATGCTCATGTCGCCGCGCTCCGACCCGTTGAACAAAAGGGCCGTGTGCTCATCCTTGAGCAGGCGTTTCCAGGCGTTCTGATCGCTCAGGTACTCTATGAGCACGTAGTCGGGCTTTATATCAGGAACGGCGGTCTTGGGCGTGGGCCGCTCCTTAGTCATGACTATTTTATAGTTTGTCTCCTCCGCCACCTCGGGCAGACGCTGCTCCAGCGTCTCAAAGTCGAGGTTGAAGCTCATCCGCACCAGCGAGCCCTTTCTGGACAGGGCGCCGGCGCACTCCAGCTCGCAGGAGGAGTAAAGCTCCAGCGGGCTTCCGAAGGGCTTGAAGCTGGCCACGCCCTGGGCTATGCCGCCGCAAAGCACGTCGTCCACCGCAAGCGCGTCGTCGGAGTACACCAGCTCCGCGCCGTTTATCTCCGCCTCGGCCAGCCTTTGGGCCCGCACTGTGATAACGTATTGCTCCCGGCCCAGCGCGTCCGTCCTTTCGGGCTGATATTCCTTCATCCCGAGCCAGATCACGCCATCCCGCGCCTCGACCGAGTCAAACAGCCGCGGCACTATCTCCCCGGAGTTATCTTTATCCTTCGACCTTTCAAGTATGCTGTATTTTACGCTCTCCTTCGTCATTATCCCGATCAGCTTGCCCATGTCCTGCTGCTCCGCAACGGAAAAACGGAGGCCGACCTCAAAATCCTCCATCATGTCGAAGGCGTGGTCGAACGCCAGCAGCAGCACGTGCTCCGAGCAGTTGTCGCCCGAAATGTCAAACGCTGAAAACGCCCTGTTTTCCGGCGCGCCGTCGGTTTCCGCGTCGAACAGCTTCACTATCCTGTCCTCGGCCCGGCCCGCGGAATATATGCGCTCCAGCGCCGCGGAGGTCGTGGTGATGCCGTGGGTCGTCTCAAACGCCATCTCCTGGCCGGACTCCGGGTCGGACGCCAAAAGCCTTGTTCCACGGGCTATGTACACCGGCTCCTCCATCCCGGCCACCGGCGTGAACCGCACATAGCTTTTGGCGGACTCCACCGGCTCCTCCTTCAGCTTGTCGAACAGGTTCAGATACTGTATCTTATGCTTGTGCAGGACCTCTCCGTACCTCTCCCTGCTCTCCTCAAGCATATCATCCACAAGCATGGCGAGCACAGAACCGGGCTCCGGCTCCCTCTCGGTAAAATGCCACTCAGGAAGATATGAACCGGCAAGCTCAGCCAGTTTTTCATGCTTTTTTTCTTCTGTGCGCATTATCCGTGCTCCTTTTCAATTATTCTGCGCCTACGCCCTCGTAGATGTAATACGGGAACACAAGGTTGTTCGGGTTGTTGGTGTCCCTCACCGTATATGTGATATTGAAATAGACCTTGCCCTCCGATATGTCGCTGAGGTCCGCGTTGACTATCGTATCTATTATCCTCGGCTCCCATCTGGTCAGCGCGTCCACTATCTCGTTCTTTACAAGATGGAGGAAAGCGTCGTCCGGCAGCTCGAAGATGAACCGGCTCACATCGCTTCCGAAATCCGGGTTCATGGCGCGCTCGCCCAGCCGGGTCATTATGATGATATATATGGACTGGCGGATGTCCTCCTCCTCGCTGCACATAACGAAGCGGCCCGTCGCCTTATCGACCCTGGGTGGGAACGCAAAGCCGCACCCCAGAAAATCCCTTGTGTCTGCCATATCTGCACCCGCTTTCCGCTTTTTGCTGTCAGCCTATGCTTATCATGCCGCCCTTTAGCTCGGCCGTGGTACCGCCCTTGAAGGAGGCCATCTGTTTTCCCTGCGCCGTCAGCATGCCGCCGGTAAGATCCAGCTTCTGCCCGCCGTCGAAAGCGCCGGACTGCGTACCCTTTATCTCCACCTTGTCGCCGGAAACGGAGACCGAGCCGCCCGTTCCATTCATGGCCACAGAGCACTTTCCGGCCTTTAAATTTATCTTTTTCTCCGCCGTTATACTGATCTCGCCGTTCTTGCTGTCTATCTTCAAAAGGTTTTTGCCTGCCTTATCGGTGACGGTTATTACCTCCGCCTCGTCCTCAAGCTTGATGGTCAAACCCTTTGGGGTCACGGCCGTCACGCTGGCCTTGTCCTTCTCCTCGCTTATGGTCACATCCACCCCGCCTTTAAATTTCAGGCGGCGCTTTGTGTTTTTATCCACCCAGTTTTCCGCGACAAAGGTGTTGTCCGCCGGAAACAGCGAACCCACGATAAATGGCCGGCGCATATCCTGCCCCATAAACGAGACTATCACTATGTCGTCTATCTCCGGCATGACGTAAAGGCCGTATCCTTTGCCCGCGTATGGGCGCATCACCGGTATCCACTCCACCACGTTCTTTTTCGCGGCCCACTCGGTATACTCCACCTTTACAAGCCCCTTATTTTTGGAGTCGGCGATATCCAGCACCTTGCCCTGAACAAAGGGCGGCGGCGCGATGAATTTCTGGTTGTCTCCATATTGTCCGTGGAGCAGATCAGTTATGTCGCTCATAGCGTGTCTATCCTCGCTTCCGTAGTGGTCACATAGCCGTCCGGCCCAACGCTGTGGTGTACCGCCGTGATGTAAAAGGTCTGTTCCGCATCCGGCATAAGCCCGCTCACCTTGACGTCGCGCCCAGGCACCAGCTCCGGTATGCCCACCGTCTCTATCTCAATGGAGCCGAATTTTTCCCTTAGGCCGCCCATTATGATCTTTGCTCTGTCCGCCGCCTCCTTTGCCGATATGGACAGCGGATCTATATATGTTCTTTCCGAGGAGCCCATCATCTTTTTCGGGCCGCTGCCTTTGCCGAACTTTCCGCTTATTGTGGCGGAGCCGGAAACCAGCTTGTCGGTGGCGGGGTCTATGGTGACGACGCTCACTTTATTCACCAGCGACTCGCCCCTGAGCGACATCTGCGCTCTGCGTATGCCCGCCCTGGGCGACAGAGTCATGACCGCGCTGGCGCTGGCCGGTTTCTCTCTGAAATACGCCTTACCGCAGATGATGAAAAACTCGCAGCCCATATATTGCGCCAGCTCGACTATGTAGTCGTAGTCGCTTTTCATGTCCATCTGCAGGCGCAGCTGCTTCTGGCTCTGGGTAAATTTTATCTCTTTTCCGTCAAGGTAGCTGCCCACCGGGCTTTCGCCCAACAGCGCCGTCACCAGCTTTGAAACGTCCTTCTCCGCCCGGACCTCCACCCGCTGAAACTTCATCAGCAGGCACTTGACGTCCACGCACTCCACGTGTATATACGGCTTGTCGTCCTCGTCCCCAAACACGTACTCTACGGTGGAGATATAGCCCGAGAACACCTTTTCCGTCTTTACGTGCCCCAGCTTTATTTCCACCTTGGCGCCCAATTGCACCTTGCTGTAGCAGCCCTTTGCGTCAAACTTTGTCTGGTTCTGTACGTACTGGTTCTTTATGTTGAAGCTGGCGCCCGACGCCTCATATCCGCAAGTCAGATCCACCGAAACGTCGTCCACGGTGCAGGAAAGCTGCTTTACCAGCTGCGTCCCGTCCACCAGCACCTCTACGGAGGGCGCGCGGAAACCATAATATTTTTTAGCAAGCTGCGCGTACGTAGTGCTGCCCTTCATCAGATCCATCTGCGGCCCCACCGCCTTTCAAATAAAATGCTACTGTATGGAGGGAACCTTCAGGCTCACCGTCTTATCTATGGCCCGGGGGTTCGTTATGCCGTTCGCCTCCGCTATGGTGCGCCACATGGCCGGGTCGTTGTACTCGCCGTCCGCTATCATCCAAAGCTGGTCGCCCACGAGCATGGTGCGCTCCTTCGTGCGGTCCGGCGACTGGGGCGGAAACTGCATCATCTGCTTGGCAAGGCCCGTCTCCTCGCCTATTACGGAGAGGTCCACCTTCATGCGCACCGGCGTGCCCTTGGGCGAAAACATTGTGTAGTGCGCCGTGCAGGAGGCCACCTTGCCCGTAAAATCCAGGCTGCCCCACACCAGCTCCACCGTGGCGGGCTGATGCGACTTCGGCTCAAATTTGAGCAGGGACATCAACATGTCCGCCACAAGCTGCGGGTCCTTATGGGAGTTTGGAAAAAGATGCAGGCCCAGCAGGTTCTTCATCTTGTTCTTTGTTCCGCCGGGCACGTCGCCCCTGAAAACGTTTAGCAGGTCGGTCAGCCCCACGCTTCCGAAATCCGACCACGTGTCGAAATAAAGCGAAATGCTCAGCGTCGCCGGCTCGCCGTGTATGACCTTTTTCTCCTGCCCGCTGCTGTCCTGCGAGGCGCCCGGCTTTCCGGCCATCTTGACCCCCCGCGATATCGTGTACTCCGACGGGTTGAACTGCACATATATCGGATTGGACTTGGTGAGCTTGGGCAGACCGGTGGAATCCGTCTTTTCCTCGTCGTAGACGAATATTTTGAGCTTCTCGAATTTTTCGTCTTTTTTGCCCAGCAGACGCTCATTTTTAGCCTTGGCGAAAACCTCTTTTACGCCCATCTTTTAAAGTCCCCTCCTCATCTTTTCGGTACGGATGCGGGCCTCTAAGGCCCTGTAGACTTTATCGGTTATCTTGTTGATATCCACCGCTTCCTCCACCATGGCCGGCGTCAAAACCGGCGGCGGCGGGTTTTTGCCCGGCGCGTTTATGGCCTCGTGGGTCTCAACCTTTTTTTCATTTACGGTCGCGGCGGTCTTTCTGTTCTCCGTCTTGCGCACCGTTTCAATGCCGGCGGCGGAAAGAGCCTGCTCTATCTGCGCCGGGCTGCCGCTCATCCGGTGCACCATGTCTGTGGCGTAAACCGGCGCGGCCTCACGTCTCACGGTGCTGTGTCCGTACTCCACCGACGC
This sequence comes from uncultured Oscillospiraceae bacterium, assembly GCA_964405305.1. Lineage (GTDB taxonomy): Bacteria > Bacillota > Clostridia > Oscillospirales > Ruminococcaceae > UMGS1668. The sequence goes on from CAYONL010000001.1 coordinate 23,358, forward strand.
CGCTCTTCCCTGATTTTCCGCATAGGGCTCCCTTTCCCGCCCTGTCTGCGGAGCTTGATACTCCAGCACCGCCGGTCCGGGCCTGTAGCTTTCACGCCTTGACGCGTTCTTAGCCTGCGCCGCCTGTTCTACGTCCGCCCTGCCCGCGACGCTTTTTTGTTCTTTTACCGAGGCCGGACGCCGCACCGTCTCTGTGGAACCCCTGAGCGCCGCCGCCAACATTCTTCCCGTCATGTCCGTCTGGCTCAACTTTAACAGCCTTTTCTGCGATATCGCCGGGAACTGCGGCAGTCTCGGCTGCTGCATCTGGCGCTTCGCCGTGCCCTCCTCCGAAACCTGCGCGGGCGTTTTGTTGTCGGAGCCGTGCTTTGCTCCACGGCGGGCGTTCTGTATGAAATCCTCGAAATTATCCCTGGAAATGTCCCCTGCCCTCTGTTTTGCCGCCTGCGGCAGCGTCATATCCGCGGCAAAAGCTGTCTCAGGCTTCCTTGCCACGGCCTCGCTTTGCTGCGAACGCGGCTGCTCCACGGCTTTGCGGTTTCCGCTGTCCGTCGGCGCCCTCTGCTCGGCACGCTGCTCCGCATACATGATATCTGCGGGCGCGGCCTGCTCCATACGCCTTGACACCGGCCTAAAGCTGCCCGCCTTTGTCTCATCACGCACCTGGCGCACCGCCGGCCGCGCCGCCGTATCGGTCAAACGCCGCCCGACGACATTCTCTTTTTCATCCGCGCGCGCCGTATCTTCCTCCGGATATACCAGCTCCGCCGGCCGCGCCGTTTCGGGAACGCGCAAGCTCTCCGCCTTCTCCTCAACCGGCCCATGCCGCGCTGCGGAGCTTTGCGGGTTTGGAGTTCTCTCCTCATATGCAAGCGGTCGCGCCGGTTCGGCATCCGCGCTTTCCGCTTTCCGCACCGGCCTGCTCGCCTTGTCGCTCATTTCAATCCGGGTTTCGCGCTCGCCCTCCGGCTTTTCCGCTGTCCGTGAACCGGACGATTCGTCCGTCCTCCCGGCACGCTTCTCCTGTGGCGCGCCCTGCTGGTATACCATGCTCGCCGGAGCCGCCGTTTCCGGACGCCTCGCGGCTGTTTCGCCCGCCGTTTTTTCCCGCGGCGCGCTATATTTATCGGAGTTCCCGGCGGCTTCCCTGCCGCTATCGCCCTCCGCCTTTTGCTCGTTTTCAGTACTTTGCCGTTTTTCCACGGCGGCCCGGGTGGATCTTTCCACGGCTTTTGCCGTGTCCTGCGCCGCCGGGGAACCCTCCGCGCTTTCTTTCTCGCCAAACACCAGCTCCGCCCCGGTGGGGCGTTCCGGCGGCCTGCGCTCCGCCGCCATCGGGGAGCCATCCTGCGCGGCGGCCTGCCCCGGCTCGGCCAGCACCGTATCGTGCTCGATCTCACCAGTGTGCTCGCGCAGCTCCGTAACCCTGTGCTCAAGCGTGCTCACGTCGTGCTCAAGCGTTTCGCGCGTCTCTCTCAGTATTTCCGTCTCATGCAGAAGTGTCTCTTTTTCCGTCTCAAGTCTATGCTCCACGGCGTCCGGGGCTTTTTCCGGTTTCAGCCAGACCTTTTCGGTCTCCGCCGGGATTGGGGACGCCAAAACGTTTTTCGTCTCCCGTATCACCTGCATGGCTGTGGTCGGTCCGCCCTTTGCTGTGGCGCCATTTATGCTCTGATAGAGCTTATATGTCTCATTTTTATCCACATACACCTTCCCGCTCTCCTTTTGCAGGGCGGCCGGGCGCGACAGCATCATGCCGTGGCGGGTGTATGTGTTCGTTATGTTCGTCACCGCGTCGGTTATCATCTTATCGGTGAAACGCAGCTCAAGCTGCAAATTTATCATGGGGTTTTGCTCTATTACGCTGTTTATATGGGTTATATTCGTTATATTCGTCTCGTACTCTGTGGCCTTCGTCGGCGCGTAGGTCTGATTCTCCAGATACAACATCTGGGCCTCGTCGCTGATGTTCGCGCCAAAATCGGTGTAGCGGTCAATTATGCCGCGGGAAAAGCCCTTTTCCACGTACATACCTATCATCTGCCACACCGCCCTTCAAACGATTTTACTAATTAGAACGCGCTTATTCCCATCATGCCCATGACTCCGCCGGCTAACGCCGAAGTTATCGGGTTGGTGTCCAGCTTTTCATAGGCCACCTCAAAGCTCTCTATCCACACCCCGCCGCTGGAAGCGTCCAGGTCGCCCGCCTTCCAGGATTTCACGTAGCAGCCCTGCAGCGTTATGAGGCTGCAAATGGCGCCATTCCTGCCGCCGACCATTATCAGAATATCATTTGTAAGCCTTTGTCCCGGGCTAAACCTGAGCTCGAGCAGAGCCGTCACCAGCCCGCGGCCGGCGATACCGCGCTCAAACACCATGGTTTTCTCACCGGTGCGCGGCTTTGCCAGCGAGTACACCATGTCGTTGGTGCCGCCCTCCTGAAGCGCGTCGGTCTCATACACGTTCTCAATATTTGTGATCTTGGAAAAGCCTAACGGGAACCCCTGTATGAACACCCTGAACTTGCTGACAGGGTACGGCTCCGGATGCCCATTATACAGCGCTGATAAAATACCCATAGATCACACCTCGAATAAGTTCTTTGGAGCGTCGCTAATCTGTTTATGTATAGAGGATATCTCGGCGCAAAAACGTCTGCGCGTTCTGTGATCAAGCGTCATAACGGTCTCGTAATCCCAGTGATAGTAGTACGCGATGAAGGAGACTTCCTTATATACCTCCTCCTCCGGGTAGACCGCTATTCCGCTGAAGTAAAATTTATTTCCTGACGGAACGTGTGTCCGCATTCAGGACAGGTTATCTCCTCCACAATTGGCTCCACGGCGTTTATGCGCTGATACATGCTTTGGAGGAACGCAAGGTCGGAGGAATACAGCCGCTCGATAAGGCGCGGGTCTATCCTTGTGATGTCGCCCAGCCGGGTTATCACCCTTGAAAGCAGGATGATGCTCAGGTATCCCGGATTTTGCACCACCCTCGGGTCCCGCAGCGGCAATATTTCATCCGCAGCGGTGGCCAGGCGCATTACGCCGTGCCTGTGCAGCGTGCCGTCCTTGTCAATATATCCCTTAGGCAGATCAAATTCAAATTCCGTGGCAAACATGTCGTCCATTTTGTGTCCTCCTAACGCTTACGCTTAAGATTTGGGATGTCGGGGAGCCCCAGCCCTGAGGCCCCCCGAAATGATAAAAACTTACTGGTTGCGGTGCATCTCTTCATACACGATCTCGACGCTCTCAAACGCTATCTCGGAGGAGGAGGCGTTGAAGTCCGGGGCGGTGTATTTGCTCGGCCAGGCGTTTATCAGCTCCCAGCTGGCGATGTCGTTGTGGGCGTCATCCTGAAGATAGATGTTCATATCCACTACACGGTCCTCGGCGGCGGCTTTCGTTCCGTCGGAGATGCCCGTTACCCACTCGTAGAAGGACATGTTCTCGCTCATGCCCCACTTAAGCGTTACGTTGCCGTACTTGGTCAGACCGGGCATTTTGCGCGGAGAGTTGATCGTCTCGGTGCCTTCGCGGTACTCGATGACGTCTATCGTCGCGTCGAAGCCGGAAACCTCGGAGAACGCCGCCATATCGATCCCATCGATCTCAAGGCGGTAGTTATATTTTTTGTAGGGATAGGTGTTAACTGCCATTGTGATTGCCCTTCCTTTCGTTACTCTTTTTTATTTATTTTACCGTGTCAGAAGGGTTACTCCTTCATGTACTGGGTGATGCGGAAGATGACGAACTCAGCCGGACGGCTGGGCGCGACGCCGATAACGCAGATAAGACGGCCGTTAAGTATGTCGGACTGGGTCATGGTGTCGTGGCCGATGTTGACAAAGAACGCCTCGTCCTCAGAGGAGCCGACCAGAGCGCCGGAACGGTACATATCGCGCAGGAACGCGGTGATGGTGCGCTGAACGCGGAGCCACAGCACCTCGTCGTTCGGCTCAAAGACCGCCCAGTTGGTCTGGGATTTGATGGTCTCCTCAAGGAAGATGAACAGACGGCGCACGTTGACGTATTTCCACAGGCTGTTGGAGGAGCAGGTGCGGCCGCCCCAGACGCGGATACCCTGTCCCGGCAGCGCACGGATAAGGTTGACGCCGGCGGGGTTCAGCAGATCCTGCTCGCCCTTGTTGTACATGCAGGAGAGGCCGAGGCAGCTGTTGACGACCTCGTTGGCCGGAGCTTTGTGCACGCCGCGGGTTTGATCGCTGCGGGCGTAGATGCCCATAACAGCGCCGGACGGAGGAATGTACGCGGCTTTTTTGGCGCCCATGTCGTAGATCTGGAGCCACGGATGATACATGGCGCAGTAGTCGGAATCGACTATTTCGCGGTGTTTCAGCAGGTCGGTGGCCTTGCTCAGCTCAAACGGCATATCGAGCACGGCGAAACGGGAGGCCAGCAGCGAGCAGTGTGAGACGAGCGCAAGCTGTACGGCAGGGCTGGTGATTCCAGGGATGGCCATGATGGAGACGTTGGTGACCTCCTCAAACGCGGCAAGACCCGTGCGTTTGCCCGGGGCGTCGCCGCCGCCGATGAAGATGGAGTCGTCGGCTTTCTTGCAGTCGCCGTCAGAACCGCCGGCAAGACCGAACACCGCGGACTCGGCAGCCGCGTCGCCGGCGATGGCCAGCATAGGCGGGCAGATGTCCTCTATCTCGTTCACCTTGACGTCGACAAGCACGGATTTGGACAGCGCGTTCCCGATATAGTCGGTGGAGGAGATGTTCAGCGAGACGTTCTCATAGGCTTCATAGATGTCGTCGCAGACAATTTCCAACGTCACGTCGCAGGTGGAAACGGTCTTTTTGGGCACGAGGTTTTTGTCGATGAAGTCGCCCTCTATCTCGCTCTCAAAGCAGATGGTGTTGTCCTGCACCTTGGAAACGCGGTTGTAGCCGATGACCTTGTTTCCGTCGCTGAAGGCCACAACGTCGCCCACGGAGAAGGCGGAAGCGTTCTTTGCGGTGTAGATCGTGGTGGCGGTGACGGCGTCCTCGGCCTTTTCCATAAGCTGGGTCTTGGCCTTGCTGGCCGCGGTGGCTTTAACCTTGATGTTGTTGCCCCATTTTCCGGGGTTCTTGGCGGTCATCACGATGGAGCTCATGACGGCCACGGCGGCCTTTGCGTCCTCCGGCGCAACACGCATTACGAAGCAGCGGGAACCGCCATTGTTAAAGAACGCTTCCACGGCGTAGGGAAGAAAGCGGTTTTTGCCATAAGCGGCCTCGGAAAGATATCCGCCAAATTTGCGGCGATATTCCGCAAAGCTGGTAACGAACTCCGGCGTCCCGATAACCGCGCCTTTTTCAGCCATTCCGACGAAGCCGGCGGTGGAGGTGGAAACGCCCTCCATGCCCCTCATTCCGGATTCAAATTCTTCAACATAGACGCCAGGAGATAAATATTCTGCCATTGCTTCTTTGGGCCCGATGCCTTACCATTCGGGCCACTCCTCCTTTTCCTGTAAGTAGTGATTTGGGTTTCTTATTAAGTTTGCCGCGGGAGCGATCAATGTCATCACATCGCCTCCGCTTTCAAGAACTGAAAAGCCGGGTCTTTGCCGCTAAATCCGGGTTCCACCGGAACAGAAAACTCTCCGTTTTCACCGCACACGGCGGCAAACGTCCTTACCACCTGATCTCCGTTCTTATGCTTTTTCACAAGCGACCTGTCGATCAGGTATTGGCCTTCGTCGAGCTTTTTCGTGATGATAAACGTTTCGCAGTCGGCCTTTTGCCCTATGGAGAAACGCAGACCCACCAGATCGCGCGTGCTGAACCCCATGAGCCCAACTTTGGTTCCGGCGTCTGACGCATCCGTTCCCCTGAGGGACAGTGTCAGCGTTTCCGGCGAAGGCAGGATAGCCAATTGCCCGGGTTTGCCCTTCTTCCCATCCAGCCATTCGCTGTCATGGAACCAGAGCCCCGACCGGCGGAAAAGCCTTACAGTCACCACCGGATATTTTGGGTCCAGCTTCTCCGTGTCTATCCGGAGTCTCGTGTCAAGGTACTTTGCGCTTGATATGCTGACCTCGAACTCCGTGCCCGGAAGCTCGAAAAAGACCAAATAGCCCTCCGGTTTTTTCATGGGGCACACCGTTCTTCCGTTTACTGAGAACCGCTGCCCCGGGTCGGACTGAATCGCGCCGTTAAAGTCATCCTGCAACAGCAGCGCGAAGTTCACCGTCTTCTTGATCACCAATCCATCACCCTCTTTCCAGCAAGCAGGCGCGCCCGCTTGTCACGCAGATTTTATTTTCACTTTTTTATCTCTGATCAAGCTGCTCGACGGACGTCTCCGTCGCCACCACGCGCGAGAAAGGAAGCACGCGCCTGCTGGAAAGCAAGACTGGTGAGACCGAAAAATACACCCCCACCTGATATGGCACCGAAAGACTTGACCAGATCTTTGTTTTGTCCTCAAAGCTGAGATTGAGGAATGTTACGCCGGCATCCTCCTCATCCGCGGGTTTGTAAGAGTGTGCGGCGGTCACATCAATAATCGGCTCGTCGGAAAGAGCCTGCAATGCGCGCCCGAGTATGCGCTGCTCCGCCTCCGCACCGGCTGCTATCTGCGCCCGGCTGTTGAGAAAGAGCATATAATTCAGGGTCAGCGGCTTGGGCGGGAAGGTTCGGACGTTGTCCGTGCCCCTTGTCTGCTGCGAAGTCCTGTACTCGTTCAGATCCCTGATGTCGTAAAGAAAAAGCCCCAGCTGGAAATCGCCGTTTTTATCGCTGGGCGACGCAAGCTGTATGGATTCCGGCGACTGCATTGCCTCCGGACAAAGGGCGTCGCGCAGTTTTTTCAGCAGGCATTCGCTCATATCCGCAATTATCGAAAACTCTGACAAAAGCTCCTCCCCCTATCCTTCAATTACGTAGTACATAAGCTGTTTTTCATCGTCGCCGAACTGGTAGCAATAAAGATAAGTCATATCGTCCACCGAATACGCCTTGCGAACTATGAGTCCCGCGTAGTTTATGCCGCTGACCTCCACAATAAGGCGCATCTGGGAATTGGTTTCAAACACTATGTTGGAAAACGCCGTGGGCTTGCGGTTGCGGATAAAACCTATCGCCACGCAGTCGCCCAAAGAAGGCGGGTCGTTGTTCTCGTACTCGTTGGCGTTCTCCAGCGGAACAGGCGCGTCGCCGTTGAATACGATAACGGAGCTGACCTGCACCTTGGTTTTATCCAGATCCTTCTCCGCCTGCCAGACGCCCGTGTCCACCTCATAATACAGAGTATAGGTCGTCTCGATAAAGCTCGGCGTGGTGCTGGGCGCTGTGTCGGCCGAGGAGGAGGAGGACGATCCCTCCGCCACCGCAGACCCTGACGAAGCCTGCCCCACCGAGGAGGACGACGACTGGCCGGATTGCGACGATGTGGCTCCGGATGCCGGCGCTGACGATGCGGACGAGGATGAACTCGGAGCGTTGGAGCCCGCGTCCGTCACCTCCCACGCACAGTTTTCCGCGAACAGCTCCGGCAGCCTTGCGCCCAGCTGATGTATCGTCTCGCTTCCCGCCGCCGCCGCGAAATCCGGTATGCCGGTTCCGCCGATAATTATGGGCGAGGAGCCGGACGACGCGCTACTCTGCTGGGACGAACTTTGCGACTGGGAGGAACTTTGCGACTGTGAGGACGAGCTTGATGAACCGTCGCCCAAAACCGCGCCGCTTTGCGAGGACGGAGGAGACACCACCGTGCCATCGCCCGTTGTCACAGAGCCATCCGGGAAGAAGAAGAAGCTGTTCCCGCCGCCCGTCTGTGCCGTAGTGGTGTTCTGCTGCTCATAGAGCTTGACCGCGCAGTTTACCGTAAGCGCGCACCCGGCCTGCTCATACACGAACACGCAGTCGGAGGCGGTGTAATAGATTATCGGCGTCTCCGTAAACGCCGCGCCTATGTCCTCCAGCGTCGCATGCATCAGCGAGCGGTAGTTTATCGTTCCGCCGTACATGGCGCCGGTATAAAGCAGCTTGCCAGATTCGCTGTAAAGCGAGCCGGTGCCCTGGGCCGCGCCCTCGAAAAACTCTCCGATATATTTGGCCACGCCGTTTTTGTAGTAACAGGTCCCGGCGCCGTGGTAGCGGCCCTTCATGAACGCGCCCTCGTAGGTCAGCAGGCCGTCCGTGTCGTAGGTCTGGCCCGCGCCCTCGTAAAGTCCGTTCAGGAACCCGCCGGTGTAGACCAGCTTTCCGTCCTCGTTGTAGAGCCTGCCCTCGCCGTCATAAAGCCCTTTTAAGAAGCCGCCCTCGTACTTGATCTTGCCCGACGCCGGGTAATACTGTATCCCGGAGCCGCTGTACTCATTGTTCAGGAACCCGCCGATGTATACCATGCGCCCCTGTCTGTCGTACAGAGTGCCGGTGCCGGTGGCCACGCCCTTTACCACGTCGCCGGTGTAAACCACCTTTTTGTCGGCCGATTTTATATTCGCCACGCCCTCGAAATCCTTGAGAGCCATGTCGTTATACATGTATTCCACATTTGTGACCACCTGCTCCGTCGTCTCCGGCACCTTTGGTATGGCCGGCATATACATTGTAAACAGGATGAAGATTCCGGCGCAGATGATCAGCACAACGGTCAGGAACAGCTTTTTGTATACGTAGCGTTTCCCGATCTTGTAATAGTCCTTCCAGGATTGGGGTTTCAGCGTGATTAAGGACTTTACCTTTTTGGTAACCGGGCTTATGAGCTTCGCCGTTATCACGTTGAAGTTCAGCGCACGGCCTATCTTTACGATAAGCAGCCTGAACGGCGACGTGATTGCCGTTATAAGCCGTTTGAACGCCGAACCCAGCAGTTTGAACACCTGGCTCACCACCTCCGATCATTTAGCGTTTGCGCCGAAGTCAGTCCTCCGACGGAATATTTCGCTCGCAGGCGAACACGTAGTACCTTGCCACGTTGTCATATTGGTTCTCGCGCAGCACCACCGCGAACAGGTTCTTTGCGTCGTAATAGCGGTGCTGATGATAAAGCTCCAACGCCCGGTCAAAGGTGTCCTTCGTCTCGTTGGTGAGGCGCGTGACCTCCGGCGAGCTGCTGTCATAGAAATCGTAAAGGCCGTACTTTTCGCTGAATATATCGCCGGGATAGCCTATGAAGCGGTTGAAGTAGTGGCCCGAATCCACCTCGCCATACGCGGCGGCGGTAACTATCAGGCGGCTTGAGAGCTGTCGGAACAGCTCCTCGTGCTCGGTTATGTAGTCAAAATCCTCCGACACCATGGTGGGCACATAGCGGTGCTCGTCGCCGCAGATGCCGTAAAACACCTCCGCCTTATGGAGCACGAACAGCACGTCAAGGCGGTTCTGCATCATGCTTCTGGCGTTGTGCGCGTCTATGCGGGACAGGGCCGAAAGCGCTATGGTCACGGCGTTGTCCGCTCCTGCCGGGCAGATTATTTTCAGCCTCCGCAAATTCGCGCTGTCGCTGAATATCACCGCGCCGTTTTCATCCGAAACGGAGTTTACGATGTTGAAGAAGCGGTTGGTAAGCTGCTGTGTCTGCTCCGAACCCAGGTGGTCGCTGCCCAATTTAAGACTGACGCAGAGGACGGTATACCCCGTCTCCACCGAGCTTCCGAGTTCCAGCTCCGAAAGGTTGTCTTTCCCCAGCAGGCGGAACACCTTTTGCGGTATGAAGCGGAAATATGTCTCGCTTATGCGCTGCAGGTTGTATATCTGGGCGTCTATGTCGTTGGCCATCATGTTGAACACGCGGATTATGTCGGCCAGCTCGTCTGTGGAGGTGTTTTGCAGCCGGATGGAGCGGTTGCCCTTTGCAAACTCCTCCAGCCCCTCCTTTATCTTTGACAGCGGGCTGAGCACGCGCATGAATATCAGCGTGAGCACCAGGCCGATCGCTATGACGAATACGGCGGAGATGATGCAGTAGTTTCTGAGATACACGCCGGTGTAGCGGCTGACGTTGGAGGTCAGTATGCCCGTTTCAAACAGGTACACCGTGTCCGCGCTGGAGCCTCCTATAGGAGTTACGCAGGCCAGACGCTCTCCGTTCAGGTCGCTTATCACGCCCTTTTGCGTCGCGCCGGTGTAGGCCGCCTTCATATAAAGGTTTATGGCGTCTATGTTCAGCGCCACGCCGAACGGATAATAACAGGGCAGATCGTTGTCCACGCCGGTATAAAGCACGCCCTTCTCGTAATACCCGCTGCGGGTGTATATCTGGCGGGTGTTCATCTGCTTGATAAGATACTGATACGCCTCGCCCGAATGGTCATAGGGATACTCTATCTCTTCAAAACTCTCCGTTCCGAACAGGGCCGTGAGCATGTTGCCCTCGTCCTCCACCTGCTTGGAAAAACTCTGGTCTATGGACTGGCTGTAGCTTGAGTATGAGAAGAAGCCGAACGCCACCAGCGCGACTATCAAAAGCGGCACCGCGCTGAACACCAGCTTGATGAGCAGCGTGCGGCTGTTGGCTATGAGGACCGCTATGCCCCTTATGAGCATGAGCACGCCGAATATCGCCAGCGCCCCGCCTATGAACCAGAGCGCGAAGGAGCCTATCCTCGCTATGGCGGATTCGCGTATGCCCGTTATTACGGCGGCCCTTCCGGCCGAGCTCATTATAAGCTCGAACCGGTCGCCCTCGGTCGATACGGCGGCGGCGATAAAGTTCTCCGGGTCCGTCATCGACATGGCCACTATGTCCTGCGGCGAATATTGGGACAGGCCCACAAAGGGTTCCGTGCCGTTTTTAACTATGGCGGTTGAACCGTCGGCGAGCTTCAGGATGGACATGTTGCCGCTCTCCTGCTCGCCTATATAGACAGTGTCGCCGTCTATCGGCGCTATGTACATGGCGTACATCAATGTCTCCAGCGTGCGGTTGGGATAGACCTCACGGGCCTTTTCATCCTCCGCCGCGTAAAACACCTTGCCCGAACCGCTTATGCAGGCCTCCCCCTGACCCGCGGGAACGGCGTAAGCCACGCCCTCCGCGCTGTCTATGTCGTAGACCCACTGGTTCTTCTGGGTTATGCTTTTTTTGCTGAGCACGCTGTCTATGTCGAAGGACTGGCGGTTGAGCTTTGTTCCGCGGCCGGAGTACCCGGTCAGCGTGAGCGAGCCCGAAAGCGACATCCAGCGGTAGGATACCCCGTCCTCGTTTTCCAGCGAGTGGCTCTGCACCCGCTTGAACATCAGCCTTGACAGGTTGTAAACGTCCAGCATCTGATACTGCTCGTCGCCGCTGTAGCGGTCGCAGACGTTTTTGAGCACGTAGATATTATTGTCGCTGTCCACCGCCATGTCGAGCACGGAGATAATATTTCCGCCCTCATACCGGGAGAAGCTGGTGCTGTTCCGTATGACTCCGTTTTCGTCGATCATGGTCAGCTTTATCTTCCCGCCGTCGTACTCCGCCACCGCGGCGCCGCCGTTTTTGCCTATTGCGATATCCGCAATGTTTGTAACGTCGTTCGACACAAGGACGAAGTTCATAAGTATCGAGACGCACAGGGCCGCGGTGACCGCCAGAACCAGAAGCATTTTTGTGGTATTTTTCATCTGTCAGCCCTCCCGCCCTAAATATCTTCATCGCCGAGATATACCTCGCCGATGTTCTCCATGCCCGCGTACATGACGTTCTTCTCTATGGCCCGGCTCGCGTTCAGCCGCGCCGCCAGCTGGTAGATCAGGAAACCCAGCGTTACGGTGATTATCGCCACCACGAAAAGCGTCATGGAGTGATCCTTTATCCACTGCCAGAGGTCCTTGCACTTTTCCCAGAAGGCCCGCCAGCCCGTAAAAAGCTCCCTCGGCTCGTCCGGCAGAGCCTTTACAAAGGTAAGGATGCCGGAAAACGAGCGAAAGTCGCGGTTTTGGGTCTTTTTATAAAGTATTTGCAGCTCGCTGGGGTAGCTGTCGAGATCCCCGGCGTACTTTGCCTCAAATACGCGCGAGAGCAGTTCAAACACCGTCTGCCCCACGTCGTGGTAAAACTGGGAGTTATCCAGCTCCGGGTTCCAATTTTTAAAATCAAGAAAGTAGTTGAAATACACCGAGCGGTCGCTGTTCACGTTTATGTTCCGGTCATCCATCAGCAGTATGCCTACGGAGCCGGTGATCTGCGTTTCCGCGCACGCTATGAGCAGGTTTTCGGCCATCTCCTTGCGCTGGGCAAAATTGGCGGCGTACATCTGCTCGTGGGTGGAGAGGCGGTTTTCCGGCCTGTAAAGGAACACCAGACAAAATTCCTCTCCTCTTGTGAACGAGCCTATGAAGTCGCTGTTGCTTGTAAACAGCCCCTCGGCCCCTATAAGCTGCGCCAACTGGCGGCGGACCGGCGGAGACGTGATCGAAATAAGCGTATAGAAAACATCCGTCGTGCGGTTTTTATCCACACAAACAATTATCTCGTTAACTTCATTGCGCATAACTGTACGCACAGCCTCGAGCTTCATGTTCAGCGCTTCAATCAAGCAGTTCTACCACCCATCCGACCGCGTTCCGTTTACCGCGCGGTTATTTTACATCACTCGGTCTCTTTTTCTTTTTTCTTCTTCTGCGTAACTATGGCAAAGGCGTGAGTATAGATCGTGGGATCGGACAGCGCCTCCACCCTGATCTCATATACGCCCTCTTTGGCCGGCGCCGTATACACACCGTTGTTGTCCACTCGTCCGCCCTCGGCATCCAGCAGCTTGTAGCTGCACGCCTCCGTCGGCATGTTGATGAACACGGGCTTGATGTGCGCGGTGGCCTTGGGCTGCAGCACAAAGGTATCGGGATTTATCATTATCATCTTCTCGCCCTCGTGCTTCGGCTTCAGCTTCTGGTTCACCTCGCCCAGACGGAAGGCGTACCAGCGTATGCGCAGGCTGATGAGATCCGTGGCTTCGTTCGGCCTGACGCCGACAACAAAGGTTCCGCGCTCCGGCAGCACCTTTACCGCCACATCCAGATTATAAAGCCGCTCCTCGTCGTCCAGCCTGTCGTCCGCGAATATGGTCGCGTCACCCAAAACTATCTCCGACGTGGTGGAGCGCTCGTCCGCCCGCAGATACTCTATGCCGATATCCACATACACCGGGCCTTTGCCGAGCCCATGCATGATCTCCTCTGAAAACAGCGGCTGGTGAGGCGCGTAACCGAGCCCCAGCGGAAAATCGAACACACCGCAGGCCGTAAGCTTCGCGTTATCGCCGATCTCGGCCGCCGCGGGCACCTTTGCAACCGCCTCTGTCATCGCCGCGGCCTGTACCGGAAGCGCGCGCCCGGCCGCCGGATAGTAGCCCGCCAGCTGGTGCAGCATCATTAGCTGCTGGGCGTTGTAGCAGTACTGGGCGTAGGGCGACGGCGCTATGCTGTCGATTATGACGGAGTTTTTCTGCCTTATCAGGTTTATCTTCGCTATCCAAAGCCGCTCGTCATACGTGTCGCCCAGCGTCTTATCCATGGACTTGTTGTAGTAGCTGCTTATGTAATAGGAGGTGAGACCGCTTTCCACCGGACGCAGCGTCACATCAATGTTCTGCTTTACGGTGAAGTTTTCGTCGTTCTTTTGAATGGCGAAGCCCGAAACCGTCATGGTTACGGAGCCGCCCGCGCCCCATATGTAATCCTCCGGCGTGAAGAAGTTTTCAATGGCGTGGCTCTCTCCGCAGGCAAGGCGCAGATTGTTGGCCACCACGGCTATTCCCGGGCCTCCGCTCTTGCTGGTAAAGCCGGGCGCGTTCAGGTTGTAGGCAAAGGAAAACTCCCCCGTGCCCGGAGACAACCTGCTGATCACCGTTCTTACGGCTATGTCGCTGCCTCTGACCACGACCTTGGGAGAAAGCTGCGCCACCTCCACATCCGGGTCAGAATAAAGCACAGTGCGCTCAATGAACTCATCCATGGGCGAAGCGATCTTTGCGACCACGTTTTCGTCCAGCAGCATCAGCTTGAACGTCTCGCGCACTCTGTTGTGCTGAACTCCGGCGTTCTCTTCGCTCATTACGCTGTAGACCTCGTCCACCGGCTGCTCGTCATACGCTATGCCGAGATACGCCGTGGAGGTCGAGAGCTGGCCGTACCCCTCTATGGTGGAGAGCTTGACGACCTGGGTCTGGCCCACCACCACCTCGCGGCCGGAGGCATCGAACGCGCACCCTGCTTGCAGGATGATCGAGGCGTCGTCCGCCATGATCACCCCAAGCCCGGCCACTACACCATTCGCCCCCGTCACGCGGTTCACGAAACGGCGTTTGTCATTTATGTAGCGCTGTTCGGACTCAAAATCCTTCGCGGTCAAGAGTTTACCGAAATAGTACCGGTTGCGCTCAAATGGGAAATATTTGCGGTTTAGCATCGGCTCATCCTGCTTTCTTGTATATTATTCAGCTTTGTTCTGCACCATGTTCAGCGTTTACTTTTCCTGCGGCGGCGGCGCGGAAGGACTTTGGCTTTGCGGAGCGGCCGGTTTCGGCCCTGCCTGCGCCGCGGGTTTTCCCGGGCCTTTTTTGTCCTTCTTTTTCTTGCCGAGCACCAGCATGGCGACCCCTCCGCCCACAACGCCAGCGCCCGCCACTCCGGCCACCCAGATCCAGGTGTTATCCTTCTTTATCTGATCCTTGGGCATCGTTATGGCGTAGCGGTACAGGCTGTCGGTCATTACGTAGGCCATACCGCCCGCGCGCCTGGCATCCAGAAGCTTTGCCGTACCATTGGAATTTATCTGCACTATCTCAAGCGTGGCGTTCTGATAATCGCTGTCTATGGGCATACCGATCTCGATCTCGCCCTCCGGCTGGATCTCCTCGCCGTTTCGCATGAGCTTGATCTCGTAAAGCTGCGCTATGCCGTACTCGCCGTTCACGCTGGAGGCGGCGCTCACGTCCTGCGTTCCGGGATTTATCTCGGTTATCACAAGCTCGCAGTCCTTGGGTATGACACCCGTTTTGGCCGAAACCAGCATACCGAAATCAGCGTTGGAAATGACGACGTCTTTAAAGGACGGGCCGGTGTCGGTATCGCTGTAGGTACGGCGGCTGGTGAGCCTGTCGGAGTTCGTCCCGGCGGGAATATCGCCGGCGCCCTCGCCCTCATCGACCGGCTCCGGCACCTTTACCGTGTAGGTCGCGGTGTTCACCATATCATTAAAAAACTGATCCTTTATGGCGATGGCCTTTATCGTCACCGGGCGCGTCACCGTTATCGGGCCGGTGTAAAGCGTCAGCGAATCAAGATTGCCGGCCGACGGGTCGGTGCCCTTTGTGCTGTAGTAAATGCTGGCGCCCTCCGTCGCCGTTTCAAGCGATATAGCGCTGTTTTGATCTATCTCTCCGCTGGTCACGCTGAACGTGGGCGCGCTGACCTGGCCGGCCTTCGTGTACACGAACTGCGCTATGTCGCTGTTGGCCTTGCCCGACACGACCGCTATGGCCTTTATTACGGACGAGTCGCGCAGCGTGATGTCCGGGTACGCCGTAACATCGTTGCCGAGCTTTGCAATATCGCCGTACAGGCTGCTGGAGGTGGTGGGATCGCTGCCGTCCGTCGTGTAGTAGATAAGCCCTTCCGCGGCGGTCAGCTTGATGGTGGCCCCCTCCATGAAGTACGCGCCGGATTCCACAGAGGAGCTTGGCGCGGACGCCTTTTCCTGTATCTTGTAGGTCACGAGCGTGGTGGTTCCGGGTTTGCCGGAGGAATCGAACACGCTGACCTTGAGGTTTACCGTGGCGCCCGGCGCTCCGGATATTGCGACGGAGTTGCCGGAGGGAGAACTTGCCGTCGGGTCTGTCCCATCCGTAGTATAGTGTATGGTCGAGCCCGTAAGCGTAGTCGTCATGTTGACCACCGTGCCGTTGGCAATAGTGGAGCCCGTGGCCGGACTGACGGTCAGGTAGCCGTTATTGGTGGCGATGGTGTAGGTGGCGGTCATTATCTCGCTGGGGGTGTAACCGGTCTTGGTGGCGTAAGCCTGCACACTGACCGCCGCGCCGTAGTCGCCGTTCAGCAGCACCGTGTCTCCGTACATCAGGGCCTTGTTGTCCGCCTTTGTGGGGTCGGAGCCGTCGGTTGTATAAACTATTGTAGCGCCTTCCTTTGAGGTGAGCTTTATGCTGGTGCCCTTGCCCACCACGCTGCCCGTGGGTATTGAGGGCGTCGGCGTCGGAAGCGTCTCCGCCACCGTGTACTTAAACGAGGTGACCTCGCTCTTTACGCCGTCCTTGACCGCCATTGTGTATATGGTCATGTTGGCGTCGATCTTTATTGGCGTGCCCTCGTCAAACGTCTGGCTCTTGTTGGCCTTCAGGTTCGAGGCCTTGCCCGTCTCATAATAGATCGTGGCGCCCTCCGTGGTCGTTTTCAGCGTTACCTCCGTACCCTTGACTACCGAACCGGCCACCGGCGTAGCGTATACCGCCTGAACCGGCGCCGGAAGCTGATACGTAAACGTCGCAAGCTCGCTGGCCGCGTACTCGCCGTTTGGCACATACGCCACGGCCGAGACGATATAGAAGGTCTTTATGTCGCCGGGCATCGTGAGGCCCGTATCGAAGTCATAGAGCTTTGTCTCCATCTTCTCGCGGTCAGCCTCGGAGGCCGCGTTGTACGCCAGCGGATCCGGCACCGTGCCGTTTGTGGTGTAGTATATATCCGCGTTCAGCGTTTTGGTGCGCAGACGTATGGATGACTCCGGCGCAAGAGTGATGATATCGTCGGTCGCCGTCACAGGGGTGCTCTGCTGCGTCACCTTTTCGGCCTTCATAAGGTCGTAATCAAAACGGCTTATAGCGCTGTTCTTCATCATGCCGCTTGTCGATACGGCCATGGCCCTTATTGACAGGGACGACTCCCCATCCTTCGGCGCCATGGATATCTGCTCCGTGGAGACATATTCCTTTGTGGCAGGACCGTAATTCGCGGCGTTGGCGCCAGTGACATATTTAGCTATCAGCTCGCTGTTCGAAAGCTTCCCCAGATCTCCGCTCTCAAGATACTTGTTCAGCGAGGCCGTTTCGCTGCTGAGCAGCATATCCTTGCCGAATTTCTGCACGCTGCTGAGCGCCTTGTCGTAATTTATGCGTTCCGCAGGCAGCGGGTCGGAGCCGTCCAGCGTGTAATAAATGGTTGTATTGCCCGTACCGCTGGCCAGAGATATCAGCTCTCCCCGCTTGACCTCTGTCGGGTTGTTGGTGGTGGTTGCAGGCTCGGCGGTAACCGCCTCCACCTGCTTCACCTCGTTTATGGTGAACTGGAACGTGGATATGGCGCTCGGTCCCAGATTGCCTATGGTGTTGGGGTCGCCGTCGGCATCCGCGCTGCTTACAGCCATGGCGCTTATGGTGAGGTAGTTCTGGCTGTTTTGCTGTACCTGCAGCGTTTGAGTGTATTTTTGCACCACGGGCTCTTCGTTTCCAAGGCGCTGGTAATACTCCCGGGCTTCCTCGGTGTCCTCAGTATATTTGCTCCGAACCTCGGTCGATGGCAGGCCCTTGTTGCTCTCCAGCCATTTTGCAAACGCCAGCTCCCAGTTCATCCTGAGCGCCACATCTTCCTTAGTCATCGTGTTGTTCGCCGTGGAGTAATAAATATCCGTTCCCAGATCTGACGAAATGAGCTGGATAGGAGAACCGACATCCACCGCCGTCACTCCCGAGACCTCTTTACCTCCGTAAAGCGCCGTCGGCACCTTGGCGTTATTGCGTATTTTCAGCGTGATGTTCAGTATGCCGCTGCTCACCTTATCCGTGTCGGAGCCGGTGATGTACATGGAGTAGGTCACACTGCTCCCCGCCGCGCCGCTGACTGTTATCACCTGCGGAGCGACACGCTCATACACCGTCTTTAACGATTTGTTTATTATCTTCGGCGTTTCCTGCGCGTACGACATGGTTATGCCGGATACGGAGGTGATATTTCCCAGGGCATACTTTATCTGAGGCAGCAGGTACTTATCATTGCCTTCGAAGATCACGCGCTTTTCGGTCTGGCTTTCAGTCCCGGCCTTAATCACTATACTGCCGTCTTCCGCCACGCTCTCCGCTATTCCATAGCCGATAACGCTCTTCATATTGCTTGGTATGTCTGCCTCGCTTACGGCCAGCGCGATCAGCTGTCCATCTTCAATGGTGTCGCCGTCTTTAAGCTTCGCGCCGATCTGCACATCTCCGTTATCGTCATAGTAGGCGATATGCACCTCCGGCGTCTGGTAAGCCGTCTTGAACTTGATGGCGGCCGACGTCACCGCGGAGTTTTTATACGCCGTGCTTGTCGGCACAAAAATCGCCCTCAGCTCCACCGCCGAGCCCGATGTGCGCCCCGTCACATAATCTATTTCGGTTCCCTTTACATACTCTATACCCGAGGTCTTAGGATCGCTGCCGTTGAGCGTATACAGTATCTTGCCCTCCGGCTGTTTCCCGTCCATGCTCTCGTGGTACAGGGTAATCTTTGAGTCTCCAAACGTGTAATACAGGCCGGCATCAAAATCCACTCCGTCCAGCTTAACTTTTATGGCCGCGGGCGTCGCCCTGTCCGAGTTTTTATACGTGACATAGGTGGAGTAGCTTACAGGCCGCGCGCCTTTTGTATCCCGCGCCATAGCCGTTACGGTCATGGTGCTCTTATCCGACGGGAACGGGATGGCTTTGCCATCATACTCCGCAATCACCACCTCGGCGGTAGATGCCTTTACCGAACCGTCGGAATTTAACGGTTCATAGGAGGTATCCGAATAAGAGACAGAGTACCATATCTCCACATTCGTACTGTCCTCCGGGTAGCTTATCGTTACGCCGCCGTCGTTGTCTATCTTTTCACCCGCCGCGTTAGGAGATATGACGGGCTTTGCCAGCCTTGTTCCTATCGTGGCCGAGCCGGAACCTATTCCTTCAGTCGATGGCTCGGATGTGATCATCCAGGCGTAAACCTCTACCGAGGAGCCGGGCGCCAAAACTCCCGTGTCTCCAATGCGCTCTTTCAGCGTGTTCACGCTAAAGGACAGAACCTCTGTCGCCGCGTCCCATGTCTCCCAGCCCGTGCCCGCTCCAGTATTCAGCGTGTTGGGGTTGCCAGGGGTCGTGACCGGTTTGGTGTAATTGTTGTTTTCTCCGCTGTTTATCGACCAATAGGTGTCTGTGGTAACATTTTTACCGCCTGTGGCGTCGTTCTTCTCGCCAACGAAGTCCGTTATCGTATCGCCGGCCAGGCTTCCCTCCTCGGCAAATTTTCTGAGGTCAAAAACCAAAACGTTGCTGGCCGAAAGCCCACTGTTTTTCGGGTCCTCGGCGTCCACCCAAACGGCCAGATAGCGCGTCGCGTCATTTGCTCCCACGCCGTCCCACGAAATCCCGTTTGTGGTATCATACACGGCTTTGCCGGACAGCGCGCTCAGTTCCTCCGTCGGCTTAACTGTATAGCTGCCTGCGCTTCCGTTCATCAGCGCCAAATCGTTGCCGAACACATAGTAAATGAACGCCGGCTCGTTGACGCCGCCCACCACATTTGAATCGAAGCCGTTCAGGTTCTCCGGCAGATCCACCTTCACATTCATAAATGTGACGTTGTCGCCCTCGCTCCACCACGGATGCGCGCTGGCCTTCATGGTCGCTTTGTCCGGGGCCGCTTTTTTCACCGCGCTCCCACGGCTGTCGGCAAGGGACAGCGGCGTCACCTGGAACCCATCCAGACCGTAATCGTCCACAGGGTTCCCCAGATTGCTTATGACATAATTATCATCCGCCGCCGTCCCCGTGGTCACAGAAAGGTTCACAACAAAGATCTTGGCCGCCGTCGGATAGTTCACCGGCGTCGCGGTTATTGTGTAGCTGCCCACCGTTACGGTGGGCGCCACCGTCACACTGGCGGTCGAGGTCGTGCTCTTTGTCCCGGAGGAGGGTGAGCTTTGGCTGACCGTCAGCCAGCCGCCGCTCGGCGACACTGTCCAGTTCCACGCGGTGCTGTCCACCGTTCCGGCACTCAGCGTAAACGTGTCGCTCGCATACACCGTTCCGTTATAGGCAAGCGTACCGCTGCTTCCATTGTGAGTATACGAGGTGCAGATCACCTCATTGGCCGCCGTGCCCACGATCACTGTAAATGTCTGGGCCAGCGACACCTGATTGCCCGGCTGAACTGTTATTATATATGTGCCCGGTACGGTTATGACGTCGCCCATCGTGAAAGAAACCGTGCTGCTTTGGGCGGCGACCGCGCTTGTCACGCCGTTTACCAGATTTCCGCTGGCAACATTATTCGGGTTCTTTATCGTCCAGTTCCAGACCGCCGTGCCCTGCGACAGCGAAGCTTTCAGTGTGAAAGTGTCACCAGGATATATCTGTTCCCCACTGTCGAGCAAGTTGGAGGCGCTGCCGTTGTATTTTGTACAGGACAGCGTACTCGTCACGCTTGTTCTCTTAATATTCACCCTGAAGGTGTACACATTGTAGGCTCCGGTCACCTGCACCGGCGAAAAACCGGAAGGCGTGGCGGTAACGGTGTAATAGTCTCCGTCCGCCGCCGTCTGTGAGCTTGAAAGCGTAAGGGTCAGCGTTCCCCTATTCCTGCTCAACGTTATTTTAGTGTCGTCGCTGACCTCTTTGCCATCCTTATCTTTCACGTTCCAATTCCATGTGGACGCCGACGCGCCGCCGTCCAACGACGCGGTAAGGGTCATGCTGGTCGATCCGCTGGCCGGCGCCGTCATGTCGCAGCTTGCGTCATACTCCGCGCCGCTCACCATTGTGTAATTGCTGTAGCCACTGCCGCCCGGAGTCAGTGTCTGGTTGGGCAGAACGTATATATTTGACGACGTTTTTGGCAGCGTAACTCCGTTTACCGTGGCGCCCGTGGAAAACGTCAGCACACCCGCCGTAGAAACAAAGGTGGTAAGCGACCCAGACGATACGTCAACGCTGAAATTTATCGCGGCTGTAGTCGGCGGATCGCTTGACGACAGCTCCACGCCATTGCGGGCCACGGACCACAAAAACGTCTCCTCGGTGTAATGGCCTGAATTTTCGCTGTATGACACCTTGGCCGTTATAGCCTTATTCGCAAACTTGGTCACGTCGCCAACGGGAACGACCACCTTGTCGTCCGTCTCATCCATATTGTTTTCTATGGTAAACCCTGTTGGCGTTTTATAGATTCTAACGTCGCACTGTCCGACCACATCTCCGTCGTCTTTGCCGCTATTCCCATTGCCGTCGTAATAGGCATAGACCGTAACGGTTCCCGCCTCATGCCCGGTCACCGCAGCGGCACGGCCTTCTTCATTGGCGCCCACCGTCAGTTTTCCGCTGCTGTCCACCGTGGTGCCGCTATCGGTATTGCCCTCCACGCCCCATAAAAGCTTCGGAGTGCCGACGCCTGTGACCGTGGCCGTAAAGGTTCCGGTCGTGCCGGCCATAAAATATTTTACCGCTGTCGGCGCGGCAACGGTTATGGAGGAAACGCTCGGCGCGACCTCCACCAGACCGATGCTTTTTATAGTGCTGCTGCCGTAGGTGCCGGTTATTGTGACCGGCTTTCCAACGTCGCCGGCGCTCACGGTCAGTCTGCCGCTATTGGTGCTGGAAAAAACAGAGCTTGCTGTGGTATTGTTTCTCGTTCCGACTTCCCAATTTATCGTTACGTTGTTCAGCAAATGTATATTTTTGCCGTTTACCATCGCCAATGCCTGGTAAGTGCTTCCCGCCTTGAGCGTTATTTCCGTAACGTTGTTCAGCCCGACGCCGTTGTCAAGATATGTAACGTTCCCGTTGCCGTCGACCTTTATTTCGTATAAATACAGGTCAATGCTCTCGACCTCGGGAATTCCCTCTCCCTTGAGCACGCCCTTCGCGGAGGCAAACTGGCCCTGTGTTATATATTTAACGAAATAATACAGCCTCTCATTTATAAAGGCTTTATCACGGGTTATGGAAACCGTCGTGTCGCTGTCGGTATATTTTACAGCCACCTCCGGCGGCGGTGTTTTAAGCCATTTAAGCGTAAGCGCACCCGAATCGTCCAGCGCCCACACGCCGTTATCATTTATGCCGCTATACGCGCTGCCTGTGCTGGCCACCACTTTGTCCGGAACATAGCTTGCCGACACGACAGTGCCCGCGCTAGTAACCGCAAAAATGTTAGAATTTGACCCTGCCAATGAAATGGAGAAGCCATCATGCTCCAGCGTCTGCATCAGCACCGAGTCAAGTGCCGCTGTCGTGCAGTAGTTACTATTATCGTAATCCTCCAGCAGATTCCCTATGGCGGAGGCCTGCGCCACGCTCTTGCTCGCCACAGAATTAGATCCTCCGACGCTGCTTCCGTCCTGATCCCAGCCGCCGCTGTTAAAAAGGTATACCCTGTACGTTCTTCCGGCCACCATACAGTTGGAGACCGTGTTGGACGCCGCCGCATTGCCGTTTCCTATTATGCCACCCAACCGGAAGGTCCCTTTAAAAGCCGTTGGCACGGACATTGTAAATTGGTTCCAGCCGCTTTGGATGGGACTCATGCTCATGGAGCCCATGGAGTAGCAGTCTTTTATAGTTGTTGACGACGCGGCAAAGCCCAGTATGCCGCCCTGATTTATGCTTCCGCCCATTTCAAAGGAAGCACCCGGAGTAAGCTCCGTATTTATATTTATAAAATCCATGCTGGTGTCTATTGCAACGTTTGTGTACACCTCGGATATTGTCGCGCTGCCCGAATACCCGACAAGACCGATGTTAAAATACGGGTGGGCGACCCCTCTGTTATATTTTCCAAAATAGGATACATAGAGACCCGGCGACGTCAGGCCGGAGACCTGCACCTTTTCAAGCTTTGCGCCGTTCCACATGGAGCCCACCAGCGCGCCAATATCTATGGAGTAAGGTATTTTATCACTGCTTATGTCTTTTATGGACACCTTGTTTGTGCCCTTCAGCGAAACACGCAGATTGGTGACAACGCCTGAATCCAGCACCGCGAAAAGGCCGCCGTACGAATACTTGTTATCCGGGTTTTTCATTCCATGAGTCATGCTTACCAGATTGCTGTAATCGTCGCTCGACCGCGTATTTAAAGTTACCGTGTAGCGCCCGCCGTCCAGCGTGCCGCAGAAATAAGATATGGCTCCGCTGCCCCACTCGGCGATAACATCCGCCGCGAGGGTAAAGGTAACGCCTCTGCAGCCATCGTCGCGGTAATTTAACGTGGCTGGGTTTGTCAGAACCCCATCATTGTTCACATAAATACTGTTTTTCGTGACCGCTTCTCTATTATTGTTTACATAATCCACGAAAGCTCTCCAGCCCACGCTATCATATATCGTGCCGCCGGAAATACGGTTGCCCCCATCAAGCGTAACGACGAGCCCTCTCATTTCCTCCGCTCCCGCCGGCTGCGTCAGCAAAACCGTTGGCACCACTACAGCCGCTATGAGCAGCACAAAAGCAAGGACAGTCAGCACAGTACGTTTTTTCATATCAAGCCGCTCCTTTCCGAAGGAAACATCATTCCAAATTTTTGGGGGAAAGCCTTCCCCTGCTTGCCATATTCAAGGCGCGCCGCTTCCGCTATATGCGCCATAGCTATCGGTTCATCCGCCGCCGCGGCCATATACGCCGCATTGACCGCCGTGTTTCTTATTCCCGCACCCGTAAGCTCCAGGCTCTCCGCCAAAAGTGGAAGATCCAGCGCCTTTTTTGGGGCCGCCTCCGGAAATATTCCCTGCCACATACGCAGCCTTTGCGCCGCGTCCGGCAGAGGAAAATATATTATGTAGCCTATCCTTCTTCTGAATGCCTCGTCGAAATTTTGGAGCAGGTTTGTCGCCATCAGGATAATGCCGTTGTACTGCTCTGTCCGCTGAAGCAGGTACGCTATCTCCGCGTTGGAGTACTTATCCTGCGAGTCCGCCGCGTCGCTCCTTCTTGCGAACAGGGCGTCCGCCTCATCGAAAAAGAGTATGCAGCCCGAGTTTTGCGCCGAGTCGAATATTTTCCCGATATTTTTTTGCGTCTCGCCCACGTATTTGCTTATAAGCTGCGATATGTCCGCCCGGTAAAGGCGCAGACCCAGCTCGTTCGCTATGACCGATGCCGCCAAAGTCTTGCCCGTGCCCGACGCACCGTAAAACAGCGCCGATATCCCGACGCCATAGGGCACCTTTTCACCAAAGCCCCAGTCCTCAAACACCCTGTACCGCGCCCTTGCAAAGGCACATATATCCTCTATCTGCCTTTTCTGCGCCGCCGGCAGCACCAGGTCCTCCATCGTCTTGTTCGTTTCCAAAAGCTCCGCACTGCCGGCGAAGGAAAGACTGTTCACCTCTTTGAGCACCGCGAGCCGTTCGTCGGCGTCATCCATCCTGCCCAGCAGATTTTCGGCGGCGCACCTTTCGGCGGCCGTACGCAGTTGGCCCGGAGTCATACGGTAAAACCGCGCTGCCTGACGCCATTTCTTTCCGTCGTCCGCGCCCAGCCAAAGCTTCATGGCCGCAAGCCGCTGCTCCGAAGTCAGCTCCGGCACACGCCTTACAAGGCTTGCTCCGCCTGTTTCCGGAGAGAACGCCGGGTCCTCCTCCGTCATCAAAAGCACGCCGCAGCCGTCCGCCAGCCGCCTCAGCTTTTCCTGAGAAAACTTCTTTGCCTCCGCTATGAGCACCAGCGCGTCATACAGCGCCGACGCCATGAGCACGGCCTCGTCGTCCGCGTTCTTTTCCGAGACTGTCAGCACGGAATTTCCAAGCAGGCCCGCCGCACGTTTGAGCACGTCGCGCTTGCCGTACCCGCGGCCGCCCGTAATGAGCACGCAAACGGGATACACCGCGGACTCCAGCGAAGCAGCGAGAAAACTCGCCGCCTCCGCCGCCATATCCTCACCGTGGAACGCCGGCGCCATCTCGTCGCACCGCTCCAGTGAAACGCCCTCCGGCAGCCTGGGCGCGCGCTCCAACAGAAAGTCGCATACCATAGGGGCCAGGCTTCCGCCCTCCCCGCCAAATACGGATGAAAGCTCTCCGGCCTGCGCTCCGAACGCCGAGAGCATCTCCCTCAGCTCCTTGCCGGAGGGCAGCGGGCGAAACGAAAACAGCCTTGCCGCCGAAATATCGAGCGCCAGACTTTCCGCCTCACTGAGTGAAAAAGCCGCCCTCACCCTCGCCATGGGATAAAATTCGCCGTTTTCCTCGCGCCGCAGCAGCTCTCCGTGCAGCTCAAAAAGACGCGAAAGCTCCTTCCCGTCACTAAAAGCGGCGTCCACAGCCCCTACCGCCTCAAAATATTCAGTTGCGGTCGGAGCATTACTCATCCTCGTCCTCGTCTCCCTTGTTGCCGCCACCCGGCAGTTCTTCGTTCATAGCTTCCAGCTTGCGGCGCTCCCGCTCATTGCGATAATACTCAAACATCTTCGCCTTTTGCAGGTCGAAGGCCATGTTGATTCTGTGGAAGAAATTCTGTGACTGGGCCGCCTTGCGGTATATGAGCGCGTCAATGTGCTCCATATTGTGCAGCGTCCGCGTATCCATGGCCCGGAGCATACGCACGCTCTCTGCATCGTTTCGTAAAACAGCGTCGCGGATATTCCGCTCATAGCTTTTTCTCCGCCGCATATCCGTCTGCCGCTGCTCCATCTCCACTTCTTTTTGAAGGAACGGCATCGCCTTCTGCAACGCCTGCAGATCCACTCTTAACAAATACGGCTTGACGGAGCCCTCCGTCCACGGCTTGTTCTCCATCTTATAAAGAAGCACGGAGCTGTTCTGCATACGCCTGGATGAAAAGGCCACGTTCTGGTTCCCGGTCTTCAGCTGCTTCATCATCATGTTTTCCTTCATGCTGCGCTGGTAACCGCTGGCGGCGTTGTCATAAATGGACGTTTTTATGTTTGCGAACAGAAAGCTCTGGCCCTTGCGCGGGTCATACGCCAGCTGTATGCGCCCGTACATCGTGTCCACCTTCATCAGGCGGTCGCAGCCGTAGTAGTCGGCCACGTCCCTGTCCTGCTCGTAGCCCTCCACCGGGGCGTGCTCCTCAAACCTTGTATATACTATGTGCTGCGGGGCTGTAAGTCTGGCGGCAAGCTCGCTGTTCTCGTTTTCTTCCTCGCGGAGGCGATCCTGTTTTGCGGCCAAGGCTTTCATCCCCCTCCCACATGTTTTCATTACTCTACGTTACCAATATAATGTTTATCAATTTATTTTCCAACTATCCTAAAGTATAGGTTTTCCAAAAACACAAAGCGGCGCGGCGCTTTACCCGGCGCCGCGCCGCAATATCCAGTTCCAACGCCGTTTTTTTACGGCGTCCGCCCGTCTCTACAGTATGTTTCTCTTTTTCGCGGCGGAAAGCGCCGCCGTCCGGCTGGAGACGCCCATCTTCTCATAAATATTTTTCAGATGGAATTTCACGGTGGGTAGCTTTACGGCCAGCTCGTCGGCTATTTCGCTGTTGGATTTTCCCTCGCCCAGCAGGTGCAGTATCTGCGTCTCCGTGGCGGTAAAGTCCGGCGGCGCGCCAGCCTGCCCCTCCTGCACCCCCTCCGAAAAATACGCGGGCCAGCGCAGAGAAAAGCCCTTCGCCGCCTCCGTGATCCGGGCCACGTATTTTCCAAACATGCCCTGAAGCGGCGTCTCCTTTGCGTACCGCAGCAGCAGATGAAGCATCGGCGTGCCGCAGTCGGCAAACACACGTATGAACCCAAACGGCTCCATCATCCTGAGCGCCTGGTCCAGCTTCTCCATCGCCTGCTTCCCGCTGCCCAGCCTGTCGCAGGCCACCGCGACGTGCACAAGGCACTCGGCCTGGTCGAAGGGCCTTATGTCGCACTCCAAAAAACGCAAAAGCTGTTCGAGCAGAGACATCGCCTCCCTGTATCTGCCCAAAGCTATGTATACCCTCGCCTTAGTGGCCATTTCATAATATGTTTCGGAGGTGACCCCGTCCCACTCGCTCACCGCGCCGGCCAGCCACTCCTCGGCCTGCTCCGTGCCGCCCTCCAGCAGCGAAAAGCGTACGCGCAGGGCTTTGTAATTGGGCAAAAGCCAGTCCGCCCCTCTGTCCTCCAGCACCTTGCCTATGTGCTCCAGCACCCTGACGTAGCTTTGCGCGTACGGGTCCAGGCTGTACAGCTTCGCCAGCAGCGTGTACCCGGCAAACAGCACCTCCGGGTCCTCCGCCGAAAGCGCGGCGGCGTTTTCCATCGTCGCCGCGTTCAGGTCGTTGCGCTCGTAAAAAATCTCTCCCCTTGCGCAGCCCACTATGCCCTTCGCTCCGTCGCCGCGGTTCCCGGCAAGCATGGGCCCGACAATGCTCGTGACCGCGCCGTAATGCGCGCACCAATCCGAAAGGTCCTTGCGCCCGTGTATTATGCTGGGCCGCTTTCCCGTTACGCTTAAAAACGTTTCGGAACGTTCGCCCTCCCCGCGCTCGTTGAAAATCACGGCCATCAGCAGCATCATCGTCGCGTTGCTCGTCATGGGCCGCAGCATGCCGGCGTAGCTTATACATAGCTCCAGCAGCGACCGCCCCTGATCGCCGTCTCTGCCGCTGTCGCGCATGGCGACCACGCAGTTGTACCACTTCTGTATCTCGCCCGTCCTACCCGTCAGCTGACAAAGCTGTATCTCCTGCACACAGTGGAGCGGAGACGCCGCACGCTGCTCCTCCGGCAGACTGTCAAACAGCCTGCGTATTTCACTTACTTCATCCCTCGTCAGCCGCTCCACCTGCACGCTGTCCAGCAGATTTACGGCCTCGCTGAATCTTTCCTCGCCAACGGCAGCCTTTGCCCGCCTTATAATGTCACCGTCAAGCATTTTCGCCCTCCATGCTCACTTGCGTAAACCGCATACCTCAGTGCGATAAACAGCGCGATCCTTCCACGCGCTCTGCCCATGTCCGATTGATATACTACATATATAATACGATTATAAACCTTTTTTTCTGCTCTGCAAACAATTTTTGCTTATTAATTTATAACAAAATACCACATCCTTTAAATTTTTCTTTTTTTGCAAAAATACTTGATTTTTATATTCCCGTTGTGTATACTAATAAAGCGCTTGTGAAATAGCGCTATCTTGAGCGGACAGGCACGGAGATGTCGCCTAGTTGGTCGAGGGCGCGCGACTGGAAATCGCGTAGGGGTCAAAAGCTCCTCAAGAGTTCGAATCTCTTCATCTCCGCCAAAAAGAAAACCGCGCAACTAAGCCTTAAACGGCATGGTTGCACGGTTTTTTCATGCTTTCATCTCGTTTAAAAATGCCCCAAAACACCTCGTTTTAACACAAATTACAGTGTCAAATTCGTGTCAAAAATAAGTCGGAGGTTTGACCCTCCGGCTTTCCTTTACCCCAAAATTTTTTTTATCTGTTCCAGCTTGTCCAGCGCCTTGCCGTACCCGTCGGCCTGCGCCCGGATTTTAAGGT
>CAYONL010000002.1:0-40148 GCA_964405305.1 uncultured Oscillospiraceae bacterium
TATCCTTGATATTCAAATTGGCGCGAGGCGGATTAGGATATATTTCATTAATCAATGAGCTGTCTTGCTCTTGACGCTAAGGGTACAAAGCAGGCAGGGCGAAGGCTCCACCTTCACCATCGCCCTTCCCCTTGACGCCGTTGAAAAGCAGCCGGCCCCTCCTGCGGCGGCGTTGGATACAGGACAATTCGCGGGCAGACACGTGCTGCTGGTGGAGGATCATCCGCTGAACCGGCGCGTGGAATGTGCCCTCTTTAGAAACATGGGGCTCAGGGTCACGGAAGCCGAAAACGGAAACGATGCCGTGGAAAAGTTTTCAGCGTCGCCCTTGGAAAGCTTCGACATGATTTTCATGGACATCAAGATGCCCGTTATGGATGGCCTTGAGGCCACAAGGACTATACGCTCGCTTGACCGGAAACCCGCGATGAGTTCTACGAGCTCTGCGACACTATCTCCGAGGCCGGTATCAGGCCCTTTGCCGCATGTCTTAAATATGCCATCACATCGGAGACCGTTGGGCTGGGATTATCTTATCAGGAGACCTTTGACGGCGCCGGTAAGATAGTTCAGTACAATAACTACTTAGACGGCAAAGCCTCCTGCAAAGGGCTGCTGGAGCCTATGCTCGAAACTCTGCGGGAGCTTTTTAAGCGCGGGATAATATTTGAGGACGACTTTTCCTCCAGTACCACGGAGCATCGCCACCTTATGTACGAAGGGAAAGTGGCCATGATCCCCTACAACTCCAGCATGTTATCCATGTACGGCGAGGAGCAGCCGGATTGTGAAATAGACATGTTCGGCTACCCCACCGATGTGCCCGGCGAACACTACATGAAGATCATTACCGGAGGCACCATCTCGCTTTCCGCGCGCTCCATGGAAGATCAAACCAAGCGGCAGACGCTGCTGGACATCATGGATTACATCAGCACCGTCGAGGGACAGGAGATGCTCGCGCTCACCTTCTCGGGCCTGAGCTGCCTTTCCGAATGCAAAAGTGAGCTGCTTACCGAATGTGACGCAATCAGAAACTGTGTGGACAGCGGACGCATCTTTTTTGCCGAGGATTTTGGATCAAACGAGAACGTAAAGGTTATATTAACGGACTGGCTGCTCGGCAGCGCGGATATGGAAGCCACATTAGCGGCTCTGGACGCCATGCCGCAGAAAAGCTCCACGGGAAAGCTTGAGCTTGAACCCATCGGCAAGGCAAGTGAGGATTTTACGGTTCTTGAGACCAGCATTTACGAAGCCGACGTTATGCGCGACATCACCGGAGCGGACGTGGCGCTGATGCTCAACAATAATTATTATAAAGCCAATCTCGCGCAGATCTTTGAGGGCGACATCGTGCTGCCCGAACGTTTTTACTTAAAGGGCGTCGCGGATGCGGATCACCTTACCACCTATGAGATCACCGGCGCGAATTTGAAGGCGCTAATGGAGCACCCCATCATCAACGGCCAGGAGATCAACTGCATGTACGCCTGTTCCGGCCTTAAAATGGAGTACGCGCCCCCGCGGGATATGAATGAAAACGTCCTCTCCCTAACTCTGGCCAACGGCGCCGGGATAGACGATGACGCTGTCTATACCGTGGCGGCCTGGGCCACCTGCATTGACGAACGCTACATTTCCAGGGTGGTCCGCACCTTTGAGGATGCAGGCCGCAACGAGGATATGATGACCTCGGCTATCGCTAAAGCCGGAACTATAGCGCCCGCCAACGACGGCAGGATAACGCTTAACTGGGATTAGCGTTTTACATAGGCGTGGCCGGGCTGAAACCACAGCTTCTCTGTCGGCGGCCCCCACCCTCACAATGAACAAAAACCGTTCAGACGAGCCGCAAAAGGCCCCGCCGAACGGTTTTTATTTTACTTATATGTTTTCCCTGCCGCCGTTAGAAAGCGAGCATCAGGTCTTTTTTACGAAAGCCTCGCCGCACTTGGGACAGCGTATCTCTATCTTGCCCCTGCCCTTTGGAATACGTATCTTTTGCGAGCACTTCGGGCATTTAAAATGTCTGTACGTCCTGCGCTCCTGAAAGTCCGCCTTAAGCCCGCGCCACCAGTCCCTCACCGCCCAGACCATGTTCATAAACCTGCGGTTCTCCTCATATCTGCGGGAGCAGTTGCGCGACAGCATACGGAACAGCGCCACGCCGAACAGCACCATTGAAAGGATATACAGCGGCCAGTACCAAAGGAAGCGCGACAAAAGCGATATCGCCAGCCCCGCTATCATCATGGTGAACGAAAGCTGATCCGTTCCGTACCTGCCCATCATAAACCTCTGAAACCAACCGAACACACTCATTCCGCCCTTCAAGCATTATGAAGCTATTTTACACCAATCTCTCCACCGTTTCATTAACCAGTTATTAAATTTTGACGGTCTAATAAAAATTGCCGGAGCCCGAAGGCCCCGGCAATTTTCAGCTTTTGCTGTTTACTCTTAGTAGTTCTCTTTGTGAACCTCAAAATAGCTCTGCGGATGAGCGCAGACCGGGCAGACTTCAGGAGCCTTGGTTCCCACAACGATGTGCCCGCAGTTGCGGCACTCCCAGATGGTGACGCCGCTTTTCTCAAACACGGCCTTGGTCTCAACGTTGTGCAACAGGGCGCGATAGCGCTCCTCATGGGTCTTCTCAATGGCGGCGACAGCGCGGAAACGGGCGGCCAGCTCGGTGAAGCCTTCCTCATCGGCGTCCTTGGCAAAGCCGGCATACATGTCGGTCCACTCATAGTTCTCGCCGGCGGCGGCGGCGTCAAGGTTGCCCGCGGTGTTGCCCAGAAGGCCCAGCTCTTTGAACCAGAGTTTCGCGTGCTCTTTCTCATTGTTCGCGGTCTGCTCAAAGATGGCGGCTATCTGCTCAAAACCCTCTTTGCGGGCGACGGAAGCAAAGTATGTGTACTTGTTGCGGGCCTGGCTCTCACCGGCGAAAGCGACCTCGAGGTTTTTCTCAGTTTTTGTGCCTTTGTAGTTCATTGTAGTTTCTCCTTAATCATTGTTATTTTTGTTATTATCATCCTCGGCCATATCGACCGTGATTTTCTCAAAATCCGCCGCGCCGTGTTTGCAGAGCGGGCATATAAAGTCGGCGGGCAGCTCCTCGCCCTCATAAATATAGCCGCAGATCTTGCAGCGCCACACCGTTTTGGTGAATTTCACCGGCTGCGGCTTCGGCTTTGTGTGCGTCTGGTAATAGCTGTAGGTCAGGCTCTCCTCGTTTGAAAGCGTCCTCGCGTCCACCACCTCGGCCTTAAACAGCGTGTGCGTGCCGTAATCCTGCTCCTCAAGCACACGGCAGGAAAAATACGCGGTGGCGTGTTTGTTCAAATACAATAATCCGTTGTCAGCTCTTACCGCGTAGTCCACGCCCGCGAACTTGTCCGTATCGCGCCCGGACTGGAACCCGAACTGTTTGAACAGATCAAACGGACAGTTCTGGCAAAGCGCCGTAACGTTGAAAACTCCTGTTTTCTTTATCATGTCGTGGGTATAATTCATCTTGTTTAAACCCAACACCATGGTAAGCGGCGTCTGCGTAACCTGCATGACAGTGTTTACTATACAACCGTTGTCTTTTTGACCTTCTTTTGCCGTCAGCAGATATAGCCCATACCCGATTTTGAACATTGCACTGTTATCCAATGTCATTCCTCCTTGCAGTCTTTGCACCAACCGTTTATTATCAACTCATAGTCCCGAACTTTAAAATCCCGGTTCATTTCTTCGCCTAAATCCACCCTGTGCGGCAGATCATAATCAAATACCCTGCCGCATTTAAGACACCGACAGTGGCAATGAGGATACGTCGTACTGTCAAATCTGTCCGCGCTTCCGAAAACCGAAACACGGAGCACCTCACCAGCGTCAGCCAGCTGATTCAGATTGCGGTACACTGTGCCGCGGCTTATATTCGGACACTTCTCCGCCACGGAAACGTATATATCCTCCGCCGTAGGATGCTCCTTTGAGCCCATTACGGCGTTCATTATCAGCATTTTCTGGATCGTATTCCGCTGTTTCACAGTAGTAACTCCTTATTAAGAATCTTTAATGATATTAGTATCTCACTTTATTCAGTCTTTGTCAAGAGTCTGCGCTGTTTCTTAAGGCTCAAAAATACATATTATATTCTGCGCTTTTGCAAGGCTCTCATGCACAAAAACAGCCGCGCCCATAGCCATACACGGGCAGGCTGTCCTGAACTTTTGCAACTGGCTGTCCGCGTGGTCTGCGGACCCTGTAGTTTTGCGAAGCGGTCGCCCGCCGTGCCCTTATATCTTATTGTATTATACTTTATTTTTCCGAAAAACGCAAGGCACTTCATGCCTGATTCTGCCAAAAAGCAAAAATGCCCGACCGTCTTGCTTCGGCCGGGCATTTTTACATTTCATAAGGAGAATGAAAAAACTTATACTCTAAATAATGACGCTATAAAGCTTATGAGCACGAGGCCGGTATTGGGGTTCGTCTCAGGCTTTTGCGTAGGGGGGGTGGACGGCTGCGGCGCCACAGGCTTGCCGACGCTTATGTCGGACGAGGACGAGGAGGAGGACGAGGAGGAGCCGCTGTCCGGCTTGCTGTCCGAGTTCCCGCGGACGACAGAGAAGTCTTTTTCTATCTGCGCCCTTGCCCCGGTATCGTTCCAACCGCGGCCGTCGTAGCTCTGCTCGCGCAGGTAAACGGTAAGTGTATAATCTCCGCGGCTTTCAATTTTAAAGCTGTCCTCATATGGGCCGTCTTTTTTGAAGTCGCCGTTTATGCCGCGTGTTACATCCCAGCTAATGGGCAGCCAGCGGGTGTCGTTCCTGTCCGGACGTCTGTTGTCCATTCCGGTTCCGGCCACGGAGAAGCTGATCTTTTCGTTCTGAGCGTACTCTTTGTCAAGCCCGTTCAGTTTGCCATAGGCGTTTGTTCCCTGAATATTGAACTTCACGCTGGCGCTCATTCTGGACTCGTCGCTGTTGCCATAGTTTTTGCCGTCGCCCTTGGCGGTTACGGTAAAGCTGTAGCTTGCGCGGCCGCCTTTGGCGATGAGTGTTTCAAGGTCGATGCGGGTGCGCGTCACTTCCTGGGCGTCGCCGTATGCCTTTCCGTCGCGGTAAAGCTGTACAGTGTAGCCCACGGCGTTCTGCACGCTGCCCCACTGGGCGCGGCCTTCCACGCTGCGGCTCCACTCCAAACCGGTGGGAGTCGCAAGTTTGGGCGCATTGGCTTTCGAAACAGTGATATTGAATTTCTGCGTGTAATCCGCTCCAGCGGCGCCGCCCTTGGCGATAGTGGCCATGACGGTTACGGTGCCGGCGGCGGTGGTGGACAGCTTGCCGTCCTTTATCGTCGCGTTAGTAGTGCCCTTATCAAAGACAGACCACACAATGGTCTTCACAGTGGCCGTCTCGGGCGCCACGGTGCCGGTAAGCGTAAGGTCCGTTCCTGCGGTGGCCGCTGCCGGAACTCCGGTGATGTTGGTCACGGGCGTAAACGCAGCGATGGTGATATTGAAGTCCTGGGTGTAGTCCGCATGAGCGGCTCCGCCCCTGGTTATGGTGGCGGTCAAGGTGGCAGCGCCCGCGGCGGTGGCAAGCAGCTTGCCCTCTCCGTTTATGGTCGCGCCTGTTTCGCCCGGCGTTTTCACGCTCCAGGTCACCTTTTTGACAGAGGCGCCATCAGGAGAAACCGTATAAGGCAGCTCGGTCGGGACAGTGGCGTATGCTGTTGTCGGCACGCCGGTTATATTTGTTGCCGGCACAAATTCACCCACAGTCACGGTAAAATCTGCGGCAAAATCGGTGGATTCGGTCTTACCGTTGGCTATGGTAGCGGTTATGACCGCTGTACCAACCGCGGTGGTGACGAGCTTTCCTCCGGTGATGGACGCTCCGGTTGTTCCGGCGTCCTTTACGCCCCAGGTGATAGTTTTGTTAGTGGCGGTCTCGGGCGCAACTGTCGCCGTAAGCTCCAGATCCACTCCAACAGCCGCCGCCGTTGGCCCATTGGTTATGCCGGTTACTGCTGTATAGGTATCCGCGTACGCCGTGACCGGTACCATGGTAAGCACCATGAGTGCGGCCAGAAGCAGGGTAATAAATTTCTTTTTCATTTTCGTTCTCTCCTCTCGTGATTTCATACTTATCATATGCGCGCTATCTTAATGCATTATTCACGGCTCATAAAGCTATGTTAAGGAAAATGTTAACAATGTATTGAATATATTCCGTTCCGGGCTAATCGTTCTTTATGGCCTCCAGCGCCGGTATCTTTACCGCTCTGTCCGACGGATAGTATCCTGAGGCCAGACCTATGCCGATGGAGAACACAATGGCAAAGGCCAGCAGCCAGGGCGGTATGACGGACATGCGGGCCGCTCCGGGCATAAGCGCCGCCAGCAGCGTTTCCGCGGAGCTGATCGACTCGCCCGCCGAAACAATATTCATTATGCACGAGATCAATACGCTTATTACACAGCCGCAAACTCCGCCGATCAGCCCGATGGCCGCCGCCTCGCCCAAAAACATGGCCCGGATATCACGCACATAGCAGCCCAGCGCCTTCATTATGCCTATCTCGCGGGTCCGCTCCGATATGGACATGATCATTGTGTTCGTTATGCCGAGCGCCGCCACAAACAGGGATATGGCTCCCAGCCCGCCCAGCATGAGCTGTTTTTGCTCGGCCTCTTTCTCTATGGGTTTGCGGATGCTCTCCATGGAGCTTGTATTGAAACCCATCATCTTTATCTCTTTTTCCACCTGTGCGACGCTGCCAATATTCGTGACCTTTATGACGGCGCTTTGATACTGGCTGTTTTTAGCGGGCTGGTTCGGCGCGGCGCGTTTTATTATTTCTTCCATATCCTTTATGTCCAGCATTATGCCCTCCGAAGTTTCCCAGCCCTTGTTGTAATCCTCTTTAACCCGGCCTGTAACGGTCAGCGGCACGGTGAACTTTGAGCCGTCGGACGCGGTGACCTCCAGCGTCATCCCGTTTTTCAGCGGGTCGAAATATGGCTCTGGCATTTTGGAAGGGTCCGCCGCCTCGCCGTTTTCGTTATACATATAAGAATACCTGTCAACTGTGTTTTGTCCCGCCGGCCGCATAGTGTCGGAAAAGCTATAGGCGGCGTACTGACCGACTACCACTGTTTTTCCTCCACTCTGGCCCTGGCCGGTATAGCTGCCCTCCAGCAGCTCGTAACCCAGCTTATCCATCTGCCCGCTGTTAATACCCGCCGCGGTCACCCAGTTGGCAACATAGCGTTTGTTCGGCCCGGCATACAGCACCATAGTGAGGTTGTCCGAGGACAGCTTTGGCGACGCGGCCACCACGCCCTCTATCTTCTGAAACTTGGTTATCGCGGAGCTGTCCAGCTTCGCGCGTTTGCTCCCGCTTTGCTGCGGCGTCACGTTGATGATCGTAAGGTCGCCCATCTGCGCGAGCATGCGCTCCTGCGACTCCTTCATCCCTATACCTATTGACACCATAATTACTATTGAGCAGCAGCCGATCACCACCCCAAGCACGGTGAGCATGGTTCTCGCCTTTCTGCGTAGCAGGTTCCGGACGCAGGTTCTGAATATGTCCTTCGGCGTCATTACGACTCATCCTTTCCATGGTCGTTTTGCGCGCTCAGGGCCGCGTCCTGTTCTCCGCCGTTCAGCGCAGCCGCGCCGTCATCCCATTGGAAATCGGAAATTTCGTCGGCGGCGGCCTTTTTGCGGCGTTTGAGTATTATGAGCACGCCCGCTCCGGCTATGAGCACCGCCCCGAGCACCCACCATATCACGCCGCCGCCGCTCTGCTCGCTTTCCTCCATGGGTATATCCGTTTCCGGCGTCATTACCGGCTCCGTCACATCCAAATTGACGTCGAACACTTTTTCCTTGAGCTGCTGGTTCGCGTCCTCATAGGCCACCCGCAGCTTGAACGACATCCTTCCTGTTTCGGTAGGAGTTATCACAAAGCCGATGACGCCGCTTTTGCCGGACTCAAAGTTCCCCAGATTCTGCACCTTGGCCGTCGTCTGAACATCGCCAACTATTCTGGCCTCCACGTTTGAAACCTCGCTTTTCCCCTTGTTTACGTATGACAGGGAAAGCGTCAGCTCCTCGCCCGCCGTCGCCGATGTGGGCAGAGTCTGGGCGCTCACCTCAAACCTGTCCTTTTGGAACAGCGGCACGGATATTTTTTCAGACATTGTCGCGGAGGAGCGCTTTGTCCCATCTATAAATTCGTACTTGAACGATATTTCCATGGCCTGCGCACCGGTTTTGGCTCCAGGAAGGGCCTGCATGGCGACCTTTTCGGTCAGGCTGCCACCGGCCGGTATCCTGCGGTAAAAGTATGTATTTGTCGCGGAGTCTATGGCAAAGCTTTCGCCGGTTTCGACTGTCATTACTATGTTCTCCACCGCGTTCATCAGGCTTGTATTTGTGAACTCCAGTTCAAGCTCGAATTTTCCGCCCGCCTCCACCGAGCTTCCGCCATACGCAAACTTGGTGATTATGATGTTTGGGGACGGGTTATCAGCACCCGCGCCCCCTGTTGTAGTCACAGGTATGGCGACCTTGTCGGAGGCTGTGCCCTGTGCCGTGGCGTTTCCGTTGTCATACAGGAATTTCATATCCACGCTGATGGTCTGGCTGGCCGAGCTTATTTCATTAGCGCCGCGTATGGGGACGTTAACCGCCTGCACCGAGCCCGCCGGTATATCCGAAAGCTGTACGGAGGCGCTGGAGCCGGTCATCATCAGGCCCTCACTGGTGGAAAATGTGGCGACCGGGTTTTTTATCGTCGTGGTACCGACGTTTTTTATGTTTATTGTTACCGTGGCGTCCTTTTTGGCCGCAACAGGCTCCATATCGCCGCGGCTCAGAATTATAAATGGAGCGGGATTTTCAGCGTTCGGCTTCTCCGTTTCCGGCTTTTCCTCATAGGGCTTGCACTGGGTGATCACCACCTCGCTGCTTTCATAGGGCAGGTTTATTTTCTCGCCTTTAAAGCCGATGTTGAACTTTAAGGTGTTGCCGACGCCGCTATACGTTATATTATTGAAAGTCAGCGCAAACTCCAGCGGTACGTTTCCCTGGGTCAGCACTTCCGAAGAAACGCCGCCCGAGCCGTTAAAGCTGTCAACCAGCTTCACCGCGTCCACCCTGTCCACGTCTACGGCATCTATAGCCGTACATTTCAGGGTCACTTCTATGCTTACAGTGTTTCCGCGGCTTATCTGTCCGCGCCCGCCATCAAGTATGCGGTAGCCTGTGATCACCATTCCGCTTGTGGCGGAGCCTCCTCCGGTCTCTCCTCCTATCGCAACCGTCGTATCCGCAAACGCCTGCGCACCGGCGGTAAGAAACAGAACCGCCGCCATAAATATCACGGCCGCGCGTTTTATTATTCCTTTCATCTTTTTCCAGCTCCTTTTTTTATATCTATTATCTTTCCATCCATCAATGTCACTATTCTGTCGGCGTAGGCGGCCATTTCGGGGTCGTGGGAGACAAGGATTATCGTCTCCATGTTTCGCCGGGCGAAATCACGTATCATGTCCATGACCTCCACCGTCGTTTTGGAGTCAAGGTTGCCGGTAGGTTCGTCGGCAAACACCACGTCCGGCCTCGTCATAAACGCGCGGGCGATACCGGCGCGCTGCTGCTGGCCTCCGGACATCTGGCTCGGAAAATGATCCAGCCTCTTGCCAAGGCCCACCTTGATCAGCATCTTTTTTGCCTCGGCCATCCTCTCCTTTTCCGGAACCCCGCGAAATGAAAGAGGCATCGCCACGTTTTCCGCCGCGGTCAGGGCCGGAAGCAGGTTGTACGACTGGAACACGAAGCCCAGATGCTTTTGCCGG
This sequence comes from uncultured Oscillospiraceae bacterium, assembly GCA_964405305.1. GTDB lineage: Bacteria > Bacillota > Clostridia > Oscillospirales > Ruminococcaceae > UMGS1668. The sequence goes on from CAYONL010000002.1 coordinate 9,872, forward strand.
AACGCGGCAAGCCCATCCTCGCTGAGCTTTGAAACCATCACTCCGCCTATTCGAACCATGCCTGCCGTCGGCTTTTCCATGCCCGCCAGCATGTTGAGCAGCGTGCTCTTGCCCGAGCCCGACGTTCCGAATATGCAGCAGATCTCGCCTCTTTCCACGGCAAGGTCTATCCCATCCAGCGCGACCACCGTTTCGTCGCCTATTTTATATTCTTTGCGCAGCCCGCGAACCTCTATAAGCGGGCCCGGGCGCTTTTCCACAGTCACTGACAACCGCCTCACTCCTTTACCAGGAAATCTTAATTCAGCTAACTTAAGGCCGCCTTTACGCCGGATTAAGGTACATTAAGGTATTTCTTAACAAACAAATTCCAAAAAAGAATATAAAAAGGCGGCCCGCTAAAAAACGGGCCGCCAAAGCTCACATGTTATTTTACTTTCGGAACAGTTATCTCAAACTCGGCTCCGCAGCCCAGCGCAGGCGGCTCCACAAGCCTTATGCTTCCGCCGTGGGCCTCCACGATCTTCCGGCAGATGGCAAGCCCCAGCCCGCTCCCTCCACGGCTGCTTCTGGAGTCATCCCCCATAACGAACGGATCAAACAGCGTGGCGGCTATGTCATCGGGAACGCCCTCCCCATTGTCCGCAACGGTTACGGTTGCCGCGTCGCCTCCGTCCCTTACGGACAGGAACAGCGCCGCGCCCTCCTGATTGTGACGCACCGCGTTCGTTATAAGATTTTCTACGGCTCTGCGGAACTGCACCCGGTCTATCATGCAGCACACCGGAATATCCGGTATATCCACATCCAGCGTGAAGCCCGCCATATCCAGCTCCGTGTATTTGTCCGCCAGGTACTCGCGCATGTACTCGCACATATCCGTTTTCTCCGTGGACAGACGGAAATCCGGGCTGTCGGTCTTGCTGTACTCATAAAACGTGTTTACCAGCTCCGTCATGATCCAGGATTTGCGGCAGATGGCCTGCAAATACTCCTGCTCCCGCTCCTTTGGCACCATGCCGTCCCTCAGCGCGCCGGCGTAGCCCTGTATCACGGTTATCGGCGTGCGAAGGTCGTGGGAGATATCCGCAAGCATCCGGCGCTTGTCCTCCTCCATCCTGCGGCGCTGTTCCTCGCCCGTCTCTATGCGCTTCGACATCCGGTTAAAGCTTTCGCATATGTTCTCAAACTCCCGGGGTCCGCTGTATTCTATGGCCTCGCCGCGCGCTCCGTCCGCAAACTCCTGAAGCGCGCCCTCAAGTATGCCCAGCGGCTTTTTGACCTTGTGGTCTATGCGCGCTATTGATACGGCGGCGGCCAGTATATACAGCGCGACAAAAATACCTATCCCTATGTTCGTGTATATGTCGTAGCTGCTTACATACATGGTGTCGGCGTTTTCTCCGACTACCATCACCATCCGCTCGCCGTTGGCCGACGCAAATTCCAGCTTGCTGTAAAACCGGCCGTCCCGCTCACTTTGAACAAGATACGAAAGCTCCGACTGCGTCAGCACGTAGCGCCCTATATCCGCGCTGCCGTACAGCATCCACACATCCGCCCCGTCGGTCACATCCAAAAGAAAAAACTCATCCTCCGGATCAGAATACGCGGCGTTGTTGTAGTACCGTGTGACCAGCGAGCACCGTACGTTTCCCGGAGTCTCGTATTCCTCCTCGCTGACAAAGATGAAGTAATGGTATTCCGGCATACAGGCCAGCTCCGCGCTGGTGTAGCCCTGCGACATCTCCTCCATGTTGCTCCAGACAAGCGCCAGCCGGCTGTCATATATCTCAACGTTCGTGTCCTCGGGAAAGGTGGTACTGAACGGCACCCGGTCGTACTTACCGGCCGACAGCAGCTCCGAGTATTCGCTTATCTCCTGCGACATCTTGAACTCATCGCTGGACAGAAACGCCGAAAGATAAAAAAGCAGCGCCGCCGCCAGCGCGATAACGGCCGTAAAAATTATATAGTTCCCGGTCAGCAGCGTTGTGAACGAGGGCGAGAGGTTTTTATTTTGCTTCAACTTTGTACCCCAGACCGCGTATGGTCTTTATGTAGCGCGGCTTTTTCGGGTCATCCTCTATTTTGTCGCGCAGATTGGATATGTGCACCATCATGGTGTTGTCGTCGCTTTCAAAGTACGGGTCTCCGCTGATGTTCTCATATATCTGCGCCTTTGTAAATACGCGGCCCGGACTGCGCATCAGCAGCGCCAGTATCTTGTACTCGGTGGGTGTAAGCATCACCTCCGCGCCGTCCTTTGTCAAAACAAAGGTGTCCGTATGCAGGCGCAGCCCGCCGACCTCCAGCATTTTGCCGCCCGTATCCTGCTGCCGCTGGACGTTATCGTTGAGGTCGTAGGCCCGGCGCAGATTTGAATTTATGCGGGCCACCACCTCCAGCGGATTGAACGGCTTTGTCATATAATCGTCGGCCCCAAGGTCAAGGCCCAATATCTTGTCGCTGTCCATATTCCGGGCCGACAGTATGAGCACCGGCAGGTTGCCCGCGGCGCGTATACGCTTTGTCAGCTCGTAGCCGTCCATTTTCGGCATCATGATATCCAATACGGCCAGGTCTATCTTCGTTTCATCCAAAATGCGGAGAGCTTCCTCGCCATTTGGCGCAGACAGCACCTCAAAGCCCTCGTTCGTCAGGTAAAGACGCAGCAGTTCAACAATATCCGCGTCATCCTCAGCAATAAGTATTTTCCGCGCCATTAAACGTCCTCCGTTCAGTATTGTGTTATCCCATAATTATACCTGCGGCAGTATTTTTGGCAAGCCGCTTTTTAACTTTCGAAAATTAAGATTTCTTTATAAAGCCAAAACAGCCTGTTTTGCCCGCCGCATAAAAAACAGCCCGGCCCGCTTTTTGTGCGAACCGCGCCGTTGTTTTTACTGTTTCCTCTTGATTTTTTCCAGTTTTTCGCCCAAGCGTGTGCCCTCAAGATGCTCCTCAAGCTTTTCGTTTATCACGTCGCGCACCATCTCCCTGGCGCCGCGCTTTTCGTGAGTCCGCCCGCAAAGAGCCTCGTACCGCGCCTGCACGTCCACCATTACGCGCTCCCAGGGCAGAGGTATCTGCTCCATGGCGCGCCGGCGGAAACCGGACTTTTCCTCGTCCCAAAGACCCCAGACATAGCTTTCTATGGCGCGGGCAAGCGCCTCCGGCGAATCGTCACAGCAGAAGCCGTTTACTCCGTCGTCCACCGCTTCGGCCGGAGCCGTACCCCTTGTCACCACGGAGGGAGTTCCCATGACGGCCGCCTCCCTTACGACAAGGCCCGCCGTATCGTACACTGACGGAAACAGGAACAGCTCCGCCGCCATATAAAGCCCGTCCAACAGCGCCCTGTCGCTTACGTGGCCCGTAAACAGGAGCGGCACCGACAGCTCCCTCGCCCTCTCCTCCAAGGCGTCCCTGTCCTGGCCCTGCCCCGCGAAAATAAGTCTGAATTTACGGCCGCGCTCCACCAGCAGGCCCGCCGCATCCACGATGTTTTTAAGATTTTTCTTAAAATCGATCTGTCCCACATAAAGCAGCGAGGGTTCCCCGGGCGAAAGAGAAAACTCAGCCCTGGCTTTTTCCTCATTCTTTATATCTGGAACGCGCATCTCCGTGCCGTTTGGCATGACAACTATGTCGCCCCTGTAGCCGTAGCTGCGCAGCGTCTCCGCCGCGTCGTTGCTGACGGTCCACACCTCGTCGCACCGCTCATAAAACTCGGCCACAAACCTGCTGCCCAGCTCCGCCAGCACGTCGCTGCCCGTCACCCGCAGAAAGTCGTCATAATATTTTGAGTGAAAAGTTCCGACCAGCGGCGCGCCCGTTTTCTCCGCCAGCCTGTGAGCCTCCGCTCCCGTCAGGCCCGGCGTATGGACATGTATCACATCGGGCGCAAGGTCGCGTATCCGCTCAATATAATGCGGGTCCAGCGCGGAGACTCCCGTCCTGTACTGCGGAGCCATCGGCGTCTTTGCACTGAGAAAATCTATCATTTCATATGGCAGGCCGCCCCTGTAGCCCATATCGGACAGCGGCGTGACCACATATACCTCGTGCCCGGCCTTTGCCAGCCTTTCCGCGTACTGCACCGCCACCCGGCCTACGCCATCCACCACCGGCAGGAACGAGTCTGAACACTGGACTATCTTCATGCTGGGCCTCCTGTCACTTGTCTATCTGTTCCGGCGCCGGCTTTCCATCAAGCAAGGCCATGAACTCCTCGCCGGTTATCGTCTCATTTTCCAACAGGTAGGCGGCCAGCTTGTCCAGATCGGCTCTGTTTTCCGCCAGTATACCGGCAGCCTTTTCGTGGGCCTCTTTTATTATGGAGAACACCTCGTCGTCTATCTTTTCTGCCGTACCCTCCGCGCAGGCCAGAGAAGCATCGCCGCCCAGATACTGGTTTGTCACGGCCTCCAGCGCGGTCATGTCAAAGTTCTTGCTCATGCCCCAGCGCGTAACCATCGACCGGGCCAGCTTTGTCGCCTGCTCTATGTCGTTAGACGCGCCGGTGGTGACGGAGCCGAAAATAAGCTCCTCCGCCGCTCGCCCGCCGGTCAGGGTGGCTATCTTGTTAAAGCACTCCTCCCGGCTCATCAGCACGCTTTCCTCCTCGTCCACCTGCATCGTGTAGCCCAGCGCGCCGGAGGTACGGGGAACTATGGTTATCTTATGCACTGGGGCAGAATCGCTCTGTTTCGCCGCTACGAGGGCGTGGCCTATCTCATGGTAGGCGACTATCTTCTTCTCCCTCGGCGATATAACGGCGTTCTTCCGCTGATACCCGGCCAGCACGGTCTCCACCGCTTCGTCCAGATCCTCCTGTATGACCGCTTTCCGGCCCAGCCTGACGGCGCGCAGTGCGGCCTCATTCACCATGTTGGCAAGCTCTGCGCCGGAAGCTCCCGCTGTCGCCCGGGCCACGGAGCGCATATCCACATCCGGCCCTATCTTAACGTTTTTGGCGTGCACCTTCAGCACGGCCTCACGTCCGGCCAGATCCGGCAGCTCCACCGGTATGCGCCTGTCAAACCTGCCGGGCCTTAACAGAGCGGGATCCAGCGTCTCGGGCCTGTTTGTGGCGGCAAGGATCACGACGCCCTTTGTCGGGTCAAACCCGTCCATCTCGCTCAAAAGCTGGTTCAGCGTCTGTTCCCGCTCGTCGTTTCCGCCGCCGGCCATGCCGCTGTCACGCTTTTTGCCTATGGTATCTATCTCGTCTATGAAAACTCTATGCAGGGGGCCTTTTCGTTCGCCTGGGTGAACAGGTCGCGCACCTTCGCCGCGCCCATGCCCACAAACATCTCCACGAACTCCGAGCCTGAAATGGAGAAAAACGGCACCTTCGCCTCGCCCGCCACCGCCTTTGCCAGCAGCGTTTTGCCCGTTCCGGGAGGCCCGACCAGCAGCGCGCCCTTGGGCAGCTTTGCGCCTATCTCCGAGTATTTCGCGGGGTCGTGCAGAAAGTCTATTATCTCACTCAGCGCCTCCTTCGCCTCGTCCTGACCGGCCACATCCGCGAAGGTCTTTCCGGTCTGCGCCTCCACATATATCTTGGCGTTGGATTTGCCGAGCTGCAGCGCGTTGGCCGCTCCGCCCATGCCGCCGCTCATCTTCGCCATCAAAAGCTTGCCCAGAAAGCTGAACAGCAGTATGGGCACTATCCAGGTGAGCAGGAAACTGAGCAGAGGCGAGCTCTCCGCCGTTATCTCGGAGCTGAACTCCACACCCGCGTCGCGCAGCTTTTGCGTAAGGCCGTCGTCCGGCCAGACGCCCGTTTTGTAATAGCTCAGGTCTCCGTCGTCGCCCTCCGCCGAAAAGGTGATCTGGTTGTCGTCTTTGGCGACCTCCTTGATCTTCCCGTCGTCCAGCATGGTCAGGAAGTCGCTGTAGCCCACCTCGCGCACCTGGGCCTCCATCACCATCGGAAACACCACGGCGTTGAGCACCAGCATGATGAGCATGACTATTATGCAGTAGTAGATTAGCGGTCTTTTGCTCGGTTTTACCTCTTTCATGTTCTTCCGTCCTTTATGTCAGTTTGCTTTGCCAAATTTTTAGCGCCCCAGCGCATTTTATTGAGCACGGCCCCAAACAGCAGTATGTTCATGCAGGCGTAAAGCCACAGCATAAATATCAGCAGCGCGGCGAGGGAGCCGTACAGATACGAGTAATCGGTGAAGTATTCGATATACAGCGAAAAGAAGAACGAATAAAGCTGCCACCCCGCCGCCGCCACCGCCGCGCCGAAAAGCTGCCCGCGAAGGGGTATGTCCGACCGGGCCAAAAGCCTGTAGGCCAACGCGAAAAGCACCGTCAGAGCGGGAAAAAACAGCAGGTTCTTAGCGCTGAACACGGAAGCCAGCGCCCCATCAGCCAGCCCCAGCCACCCTGTGAGCATATTCATCAGCGGCGTTCCGAACACCAGAATAAAAAACACAACGGCTATGAGCACGATGAAAAGCAGCGTAAACCCGAATGAGATGAACACATTGCCGATATATCGGCGCCGCCTGTCCTCATCGAAGATATTCTGCAGGCCGTCGCCTATGGCCCTTATCCCCTTTGACGCGGACCAGAGCAGCATTATGGTCGTGACCGAGACCAGCGGCACCGACGACGAGCCGTTGAGCACTTCCTCCATCAGCCGGCCGCCCAGCTCCAAAGCCTTTTGAGGCAGCACCTCGCCCGCCGCGAGCATCACCGTATCCGCATCGACCGGGTATACGGCCCCGAGCACGAGAATGAACAGCATGATGCACGGCACTGTGGATATGAGCACGAAAAACGCCGCCTCGCCCGCATAAACCGCCACCCTGTCCTCATCAAAAACGTCAGCCATACGCTTGACTGTGTAAACAATCTTTTTAAACACGGATCCCATTTTCCGCCTCCGGAATTTTATAATTCATTATATCACACGAATGCGATTAAATGTATACTCACATACGGCCAAGTGTAACAAAAACATTTTTTTGTCCGGTTTGGGCGTTATCGGGCTTGAAATAGCACCGCCTCGTTGCTATTATATACCTGTTTGCAAAAACTACATTATTTATACAGAGGTCACACAAATGACTGCTTATCTATGGTATTTTTTCATTTACTCATTTTTGGGCTGGTGCGCGGAGGTGGTCTTCAGCGCGGTCAGCAACGGCGGCTTTACCAACCGCGGATTTCTGAACGGCCCGGTCTGCCCTATATACGGTTTCGGCCTCGTCGTCGTACTGTTCGCGCTGGAACCCCTAAAGGGCAGCTTTATCGTTCTTTACGCCGGCTCCGTCCTGCTGACAACGGCGCTGGAGCTTGTCACCGGCTGGCTTATGGAAAAGCTGTTCCACCACCGCTGGTGGGATTATTCCCAAAGGCCGCTGAATATAGGCGGGTATGTCTGCGCGCTCTACTCTCTCGTGTGGGGCTTCGCCTGCGTGCTCATAGTTGACGCAGTGCATCCGATTATATCCGGGTTTGTGTCGATGATACCCTCGGTTTTGAGCACCGTGCTGCTCGCGGTGTTCGTCTGCGCCTTCGTCACGGATTCCATCGCCACCGTGAACGCCGTAACAAAGCTGAACCTGCGGCTGACGCAAATTGAGGAGGCCTCCGCCGCGCTGCGCAAGTTCTCCGACACCATAGGCGCAAACATGGCCGAGGGCGCGATAGTCGTGGCCGAAAAGAACCGCGAGCGCTCCGAAGACTTGAAGGAAAAGGGCGCGGAGCTTAAAGCCCTCGGTGAGGCGAAGGGCGATGAGTTAAGGCAGAAGCGCGAGGAGCTGCACGCCCGGTACGAGGAGCTGCTTTCAAAGCTGCCACTCGGCGAAAAAAGGCTTTTGCGCGCGTTTCCTGATCTGCGCTCCCGTCTGCACGGCGACATTCTTGAGGAGCTTAAAGCCCGCCACCTAAGCGGCGCGAACAAAAAACACAAAGAAAAATAGCCGCCGCAAATCATCTTTTTTAAGTTGACACGGCCGCCCCGCCATGTTATAATAGTCAAGCGTTCGGTGATTCCGGACACATGGGGGCGTAGCTCAGCTGGTTAGAGCGCCTGCTTCACACGCAGGAGGTCTCCAGTTCAAGTCTGGACGTCCCCACCAAACAGAAAAGACACACTTCGGTGTGTCTTTTTTATTTGGTCACGCCTTCGGGAGGGTTCTCCGCCGCGCTCAAATGTGGTAGGAACCCTGACGGTTACCCCACAAACGCCTCCTCCCGCCGAGATTGCAAGTTTGCGGCATCTATTTTTTATTTGCCGTCGCCCAGGCGCATGTTCTCCGCCGCGCTCAATGCGAATATGAGAACCGCAATGGTTTTTACTCACGCGTTTCTTCTTCCTAAAAGCCGAAGTTTGCCGCATCTGTTTTGCCACCGGATTACACAAAACCCATTACCAAGCCATTTGTTTGACTTGATAACGGGTTTTTATTTTCTATATGGATATTTCACACATATAAAATGGCGTGCGGCAATATGGCCGGTTCCGTCTTATTGTTTCTGCCTTATCCGAAAGCCCGCTTAAAATTTGAACAGGCCCTTCAAATCCAGCTGCTTTTTCGGCTCCGGCTTCACATAGTCGAACCCTCCGTCCGGCTCCTGTGAATTAAACCCCACGCTCATCTCTCCCTCGCCGGAACAGAACGCATCACTGCAATTAAAGCACCAGCACACGCCGTTCACTTTTTTATATAGCGAGCTTTCCGACGGATACCGCCCCGCCGTGCGAAAGCCGTTTTGCTTTAGTATTGCGCAGTACTGGTTCAGCGCGGCCGGGCTTGTCTTGTTGACCGAAAAACGCACTGATGGCTGCCCATTCTGATAATCGAACTCCTCCAGTTCGTAATCGCACCCGCCGCAGTTCCACACCGGAAACTCCGGCAGCAACACGCCCCATTTTTTAAGCTCCGCGGCGTCCTTTTGCCGGGCGTTTTCCTCCTCGGCTATGGCATATGGCAGCTTAGCGCCACAGCCCGCGCAAAACTTCGTGCCCACATCGTTTTGTCGCCCACACTGGGTACAGACAGCGCCCTGTCCCATGGTTATTTCAGGCAGCTTAGCGCCGCAACTGGGACAAAACCTTTGATCCGCGGCCGCCGCTTCCCCACAGCTGGGGCATATCTTCACATTCTGTGCGGCGGCGTTGGCGTAACCCATGGCTGCATTTTGAAGGCTTGCAAAGGCTGAACCGAGCGAGGAAGCGTTTGCGTTCGTTTGCGTCTGGTCATACGCGGCCGGCGTCGCGTCGCCGTATGCTTTCGCCGCCTGGTTCAGATCTTCCGTTGCCGCGTTTACCGCCTTGTTGGCCAATGGACTGATTATCTCCTCCGCACGCCGCTCAACAGCCCTGCCCATTGCGTTCTCAACCGCGTTGTTGATGCCGTTTCTTATAACTCTGTCCAATAATCCCATGTCTTAACCTCCGTTTCGTCACATCTTTTCTAAAAAATCTCCTCTGTGTCTTATACAAATAATACCAGAGTTAATATATAAATGCAATGAAATTTCCGCTTCTGTACTTCTTTTTTATTGTTTATGCCGAACGGCTTGTCTGTAAACGGCTCCTCCGGACGAGGCCGGGTGTTATGCGCGCCCACAGGCGTGAATCCTGCACAGCTGCTCCGGGAAGATGGAAAGGAAGGCACTTAAAGTGGGTTAAAAAGTGGGTTTTTCAAAACAATAACCGCGTCACGAATTGCATCATGACGCGGTTTGTTTTTGGTGGGAGAGGATGGATTCGAACCATCGAAGTCACTGACAACAGATTTACAGTCTGCCCCCTTTGGCCACTCGGGAACTCTCCCATATTCACTTTTTGCTGTCTCACCAGTGGAGCTGGTGGACGGATTCGAACCCCCGACCTGCTGATTACAAATCAGCTGCTCTACCAACTGAGCTACACCAGCACATCAGCGACGGTTTACATAATAGCACGCGGAAAGCCGTTTGTCAACATTTTTACATCACCATATTTCTTATTTTTTCATTTTATTTTTTATTGTCATTCTTTGACCGTTGTGGTATTATAATAGTAGAGTAAGTGTCGATCGGAGGGATTTCATGGGCGCTTGCAGTAACATAGAGACTGAACGCATGACGCTGATACCGCTGGATCAGGATGGCCTTCGTATGCTGCTGGAGGACATGAGCGCGCTGGAGAAAAAGCTGGATATACAGTATCGCGGCGAACCCATTGCCGAGCATTTCCGCTGGATACTGCGCGGGCAGCTCACCGCCGTTATCAACCACCCCGATACGTGGTACTGGCACACCTTCTGGCTGTTCAGGCGGAGAGAGGACGGCGTTGTCATGGGCAGCGCCTGCTTTAAGGATGACCCACGGGACGGCGCGGTGGAGATCGGCTACGGCATAAACAGCGGGTTTGAGGGCTGGGGCTACACCACCGAGGCGGTAAAGGCCATGTGCCAGTGGGCGTTCGTACAGCCGGGTGTCCGCAAGGTCATAGCCGAGACGGACAAGGACAACATCGCCTCCCAGCGCGTCCTTCAAAAGTGCGGGATGAAGCGCTTTGACGAGACGGAGGAGTCGTACTGGTGGTCCGTCTACGCAAAATAACGAATTATACTTAAAAAAACGCGGGCGCCGTGATGAACAGCGTCCGTATTTTTTTATGCTTTTTCGCGCCGCTAAATGACAAATATCACCGCCCAGTACTGCACGCCGCCCACAAGGCCCGTGACTATGCAGTAGCCGGTGTAGTTCGGCCTTATCATATTCGCAAGGTCCACCGGCGACCGGAACCAAAGGTCGTACGCGCCGTACATGTCCGCAGTGTTTCGCGCCAGCAGCTCGCCATACCCGATGTAGGCCAGCCCAAAGTCATCCATCACGGTGCGGCACTCCCTGCCGTCCGGCCTTATGTGGCTGAAGGCGGTGGCGGCCTCCGTCAGGCGCGCAAAGGCCACGCTGTTGAGCTCGCTGTAATAATTCAGCGGCGCGAGGCCGTACTGCGCGCGCAGATTGGTCAGCGTGTCACCAAAATCCTTGGCGTAACCGGTAGGCTCCACCGCCTGCCAGCTTGTGGTGGCGGTGTTCTCCGTCTCAACGGCGGCGTACTCGCTGGGTACGGGCACATTTTCGTCCGTAAGCACTATCTCAAGCGGCGCGCCAGATTCCGAAGCCCCGCTCTGTTCTTCCGACTCCGGCGCCGAGGAGGACGACGAGGATGTCTCCCCTGTCTGTCCCGGAAGCGGCATACCGTCGTCAGCGACCGGTACGGAACCCATTGCAGAACTCTCTGCCTCTGCGCTTTCGCTTTCCGCGCGGGAGGCTTCGCTTGCCGCGCTTTCGGACGCCATGGCCTGCGAGTAAGTCTCCAGCTTTCTGTCGGGCTTTTTAGCCGGCTCCTCCTCGCCGCAGGCGGCAAGCGCCAGGCACAGCGCGAGGGCCGCCAATATCTTTAAATTTTCTTTCCTATACATATGTACCTCCGATATACAAAAACGCAGGAGAACGCGGTATCGTTTTAATAATAATATCATAAACCGTGGGCGAATTCATCTTTTTTTGCCCTGTAACAGATAAAAAGCCGCCGGAATACTATAGAGCATCACGTACCGGGAGGCTGACATATGTCCAAGACCAACGCACAGCTGCACTTTTTCCTTGGCGCAAACACTCCGCAGGGCTTTGTTTCGCGGTTCGATCAGATAATAGACGAACGCGCCGGACGTCACTGTTACATAATAAAAGGCGGGCCCGGTTCCGGCAAATCCACTCTGATGAAGGACTTTGCGGCACAGGCCGAGGCGCTGGGCCTGCGCCCGGAGTATTTTCACTGTTCCTCAGACCTCGCCTCCCTTGACGCGGTGGCGACGGAGGGCCTGGGCTACGTCATACTCGATGGCACGCCGCCCCACGCCGTTGAGCCGCGTTTTCCCGGCGCGTTTGAAACGCTGGTGCCCGTGGGCGACTGCTGGGACGAGGAATTTTTACAGACGCACCGCGGCGAGATACTCGCCCTGTGTGACGAGAACCGCAAATGCCACGAGCTGTGCCGCCGATACCTTGCCGCCGCCGGTTCGCTTTTGGGCGACGTTGGCCGGATGGCGCAGGAATATGTATTTTCCGACAAGGTGGCCGCCCACGCCCGCATGATCGCCCGACGCGAATTTGGCCGCCGGGCCGCCGTTCCCGGCTCGGAGCGGGTGCGTTTCCTCAGCGCCGTCACCGACCGCGGGCTTTACTGCTTTACCGGCACGATTAACGCGCTTTGCGAAAAGCTCTACGTCATAGACGACGAGTATGGCGCGGCCTCGCGGATGCTGCTTTCCGCGCTGCGAAAACTCGCACTTGACGCGGGGCTGGACATAATAAGCTGCTACTGCCCCATGGCGCCCTATGAAAAGCTTGAGCACCTGCTCATCCCGTCGCTCAGGCTGGGGTTCGTCACCTCCAACCGGCATCACCCGTTCTCCTGCGCGCGGTTTCGCACCATACACGCCCGCCGGTTTATGGATATGGAAGGCATCGCCGGGAAAAAGCCGCGCGTGCGCTTCACCGTAAGGGCCGCCACGGAGCTGCTGAACGAGGCCGCGAAATGCATGGCGCAGGCGAAGGCCCTCCACGACGACATCGAAAAATATTATATCTCCAGCATGGACTACGAAAAAGTCAGCGCACTGGGCCGGCGGATAAACGAGGCCCTGCGCTCCGGCAAATAAAGTTCCAAAAAGGCCGCATAACGGGAAAGCATGAGAACATATTAGTAACGTAATCCGCAACGGAGGTACTATATGTTCAAATTTAACGGTTTCTCCCAAAAGGCGAACACGGCCATAAACAACGCCATGACCCAGGCGTCGTCCCTCGGTCATTCATATGTGGGCAGCGAGCACCTTCTCTACGGCATGCTGGAGGAGGGCTCCTGCTATATATATACTTCCCTGCCCCGCAAGGCCATAAACTGCGAATTTGTGACGGCGCGCCTGCTTGAGACGGTGGGCCGCGGCATCCGCTCCAACCTCACCCCGGGCGACCTGACCCCCAGAGGGCGGCGCATTTTGGAGCTGGCCATGGCGGAATCGCGCATGCTGGGCGCGGCGGAGACCGGCGTTGAGCACATGCTCATCTCCATGCTCAAGGAGCCGGAGTGCTACGCGGTGCGGTTTTTAAAGGCGGCGGGCTGCGACACGGAGGCGCTCTGCCGCGAGATATCCGACAGCCTTTACGTGGACAGCGAATTTGCCGCCGCCCGCCGCCCGCCCCGCCCGACCAAAACGCCGAACCTCGACAAATACGGCCGTGACCTGACCCAACTGGCCCGGGAGCGGAGGCTGGACCCCGTTATCGGGCGGGAGCGCGAGCTTTCCCGCGTCATACAGATACTTGCCCGCCGCACAAAGAACAACCCCTGCCTTATCGGAGAGGCGGGCGTCGGCAAAACGGCGGTGGCGGAGGGGCTGGCCCAAAAGCTCGTCTCCGGCGACGCGCCCGAAATGCTGCGTTTAAAGCGGGTGGTCTCGCTGGACCTCTCCGGCATGGTGGCGGGCGCAAAATACCGCGGCGATTTTGAGGAGCGCATTAAAAATGTGCTGGACGAGGTGGCCCGCTCCGGCGGCGTCATACTTTTTATCGACGAGCTGCACACCCTTGTGGGCACCGGCGCGGCGGAGGGAGCTATCGACGCCTCCAACATTTTAAAGCCGCAGCTTGCCCGCGGTGAATTTCAGGTCATCGGCGCCACCACGGTGGACGAATACCGCCGATATATTGAAAAGGACCCGGCTCTGGAGCGGCGGTTCCAAAGCGTCATGGTGGACGAGCCGGACAGGGACGCCTCCATGCGCATACTTTTCGGCCTGCGCGAGCGGTACGAAAGGTTCCACCGCGTGGCCATATCGGACGAGGCCATCGGCGCGGCGGTCAGACTCTCCATACGCTATCTGCCCGAAAGACGGCTTCCCGACAAGGCCATAGACCTCATCGACGAGGCGTGCTCAAAGGCGGCGCTGGGCGGGTCGGAGGAGGGCCCGCTCGCCCTTGCCCGTTCGCAGAAAATCTCCGGCGCGCCGAGGGTCACCTCCGACGACATAGCGCGGGTGCTCGAAGCTATGACCGGCATAGACGCGGGCACGATAAGCGAAAGCGACGCCGCCCGCATGATGCGCCTTGAGGAGGACCTTCACCGCCGTGTCATAGGTCAGGACGACGCGGTCAGGGCCGTCGCCCGGGCCGTTCGCCGCAACAGGGCCGGGCTCCGCGACCCCAAAAGGCCCATAGGCTCCTTCCTGTTTTTGGGGCCCACGGGCGTAGGAAAGACCGAGCTTTCCAAGGCGCTGGCCCAGGCGCTTTTCGGCAGCGAGGATTCGCTGATCCGGCTGGACATGTCGGAGTACGGCGAAAGACAGTCCTCCGCGAAGATGACCGGCGCGCCGCCCGGATACGTGGGCTACGACGACGGCGGCCAGCTCACCGAAAAGGTGCGGCGAAGGCCATACTCGGTGCTGCTTTTCGACGAAATAGAGAAGGCTGACCCCGGCGTCTACGACCTGCTGCTCCAGGTGCTGGACGACGGGATGCTGACCGATTCCCACGGCCGGCGGGTGAACTTTTCCAACACCGTGATAATCATGACCTCCAACCTTGGGGCCGAGGCGCTTTCAAAGGGCTTCCGGCTCGGCTTTTCGGCGGAGGGCGGGCTGGCCGACGTCTGCGCCGCCGCCGTGAACGGCGAGCTAAAAAGGGTGTTCCGCCCGGAATTTCTGAACAGGATAGACGAGACGGTGATCTTTAAACATCTTAAAAAGGAGGAGCTGCTGGGCGTGACAAAAAAGCTGTTCGCCCAGCTCTCCGCCAGGCTCTCATCCATGGAGATATCGGCGGAGTTTTCCGACGGCCTGTTGGACGAGGCGGCGCGGACAGGCTCCGCCGGCGGCATGGGCGCACGCCCGCTGAAAAGAGCCATACAGCGGCTGGTGGAGGACCCGCTCTCCGAAAAAATACTCTCCGGCGAGATACACGGCGGGGACAGGGTGGTCTGTTCGCTGGATGGCGAGGGCGCCCTCGCCATAGAAAAGGCCGAGACCAGCCCCATGCTGCCGGTCTGAGCGCGCCCCGCGCCAAAGGACGAAAACAGCGCGGCGGCCGTTCCCGCAAACGCCTCCCCAATTCCATAGCGGAAAGCTCTCGCCCTGTCATAGTAAAAATATGCCCCGCCGATGCTGAACCGCGCCCCATTTGCCCGACAGTATGTTATACTGAGAGCAAATAGGGCGCTTGTATTATGCCGGCGGAAGCGCCGCCGCGCTTTTACGGCGGGAAAGAGCCTGCCCCCCGGCGGTTTAAACAATACTCAGGTTGTACACTGCCTGACTTTTTGGGCCGTTTCAACGCGCGCGGGGCTTATTTTATACTTTACAAAACCTATGGGCATGTGATATTCTTATTAATTAAGAAAGCAGTAGGAGGGCCGCGATGTATTATCAAAACCGCTTCGACAGCCATGTACACAGCGACTGCTCGCCCGGCGGGCACGACACCGTTATATGCCTTGCGGAAAAGGCCGTTCGCCGCGACCTTACGGGCATAGCCATAACAGACTGCTGCGACGTGAACCTGTACCGCGAGATGCAGGTGGGCCAGCGGATAAAAGAGTCTGTCTACTCCGTTTACAAGGCGAGGGCAGCCTTTGAAAACAAGCTCATCATCGCCTCGGGCATCGAGCTTTCCCAGCCCATGTCAAACCCGGAGTTCGCGGAAAAGATAGCCGCCGCCCACCCGTTCGACGTGGTGCTTTGCTCAGTCAAGGCGTTCCCGGACGGCGACGCTTTGCGCGGCATGGACTTCGGCAAGTTTACGGAGGGCGAGCTGCTGGACCGGCTGGCCGGTTACTACAGCTACATGCTCGACACCGTGCGCTGGGGCAAGTTTGACGTTTTGGCGTACCTCACCTACCCCATGCGCTGCATATATAGATCCGGCAGGCCCGATTTTTCCTACCATCTGCTGGACGACCTTGTGGAGGAGGTCCTCCGCGCCCTGGCCGAAGGCGGCAAGGCGCTGGAGATAAGCACGGCGGAGCTGCGCGGCGAGCTCGGGCTCGTCCTGCCGCAAAGCCGGTATATCCGGCGGTTTCGGGAGCTGGGCGGCCAGTACGTGACCATAGGCTCCGGCGCCCACGGGGTCGGGACCGTCGGCTCCGACATTTCGGACGGCATGCTGGCGGCGGCGGAGGCGGGGTTTGAGCAGTTTGCGTTTTACAAACAGCGCCAGCCCAAGCTGCTTACGATAATCTGAGCCGCAAAAGTTGTACAGGAGGGCCATCCCTTTCGGGAAACGCCTTTTTGATATTTTAATTATAAGGAGGCAGAGCCATGGATCAGCTGCTAAAACTTCTTGAGCAGAACGCAAAGCTCACGAACACTCAGCTCGCAGCCATTTTGGGTAAAAGCGAGGAGGAGGTGGCCGCCGCAGTGGCCGCCTTTGAACGGGACCGCGTTATACTGGGCTACAACGCGCTGGTCAACTGGGACAAGACCGGAAACGATGAGATAACGGCGTACATAGAGGTAAAGGTGCAGCCCAAGCGCGACTACGGCTACGAGGAGATCGCCGCGGAGATCATGCGCTTTGACGAGGTGGAGACGGTGTGGCTCATGAGCAGCCCCAGCTACGACCTCGCCGTCATGGTGCGCGGAAAGAGCTTCCGCGACGTTTCCATGTTCGTGGCGCACAGGCTGGCCACGCTGGATTCCGTCACGGGCACGGCCACCCATTTCGTCCTTCAGAAGTACAAGGAGCGCGGCACAATAATGGTGGACGCGCCGAAGGACGAGAGGAGGATGTCTCAGCTTTGATGGACTACGAACATATGCTGTCCCGCAAGGTGCAGCAGCTCAAGCCCTCCGGCATCCGCCGATTTTTCGACATGGCGGCCGAGATGGACGACGTCATATCCCTCGGCGTCGGAGAGCCTGACTTTAAAACCCCGTGGCTGATACGCGAGGCGGGCATTGCTTCGCTTGTAAAAAGCAAGACCTGGTACACCGCCAACGCCGGACTGCTCGAACTGCGGCAGGCCATTGCGGATTACCTGTCCCGCCGCTTTAATATAAGCTATGACCCCAAAAACGAGATATTCGTCACCGTCGGCGGCAGCGAGGCCATAGACCTTTGCATCCGCGCCATTATAGAGCCTGGGGACGAGATGCTTCTGCCGGAGCCGAGCTTTGTGGCCTACGCGCCCATCTGCACCCTCAGCGGCGGCACTGTGGTCCCCATTGAGACGCGGGAGGAGGAGGGCTTCCGCCTGACCCCGGAGGCCCTGCGCGCCAAGATGACCGACAGGACAAAGCTACTGGTGCTGCCCTTTCCCTGCAACCCCACGGGCGGCGTGATGAGGCGGGCCGACCTTGAGGCTATCGCGGAGGTGCTGCGTGGCACGAACATCATGGTGCTCTCGGACGAGATATACTCGGAGCTGACCTACGGCGGCGAAAGACACGTCTCCATAGCCGAGATAGACGGCATGAGGGAGCGCACCATAGTGGTCAACGGCTTCTCCAAGGCCTACGCCATGACGGGCTGGAGGCTGGGCTACGCCGCCGGGCCGGAGCCGGTCATCAAACAGATGCTCAAAATACACCAGTACGCCATCATGTGCTCCCCCACCACGAGCCAGTACGCCGCCATAACCGCCCTTACGGAGTGCGACGACGAGATCGCCTCCATGGTGGCCCAGTACGACATGCGCCGGCGGCTGGTGGTGGACGCCTTCAACAGCATGGGGCTGCACTGCTACGAGCCACAGGGCGCTTTCTACGTGTTCCCGTGCATAAAGTCCACCGGCCTTTCCTCCAACGATTTCTGCGAGGGACTGTTGAAGGCCAAAAAGGTGGCTGTCATACCAGGCAACGCCTTTGGCGACTCGGGCGAGGGGTACGTGCGCGTGTCCTACTCCTACTCGCTGGATTACCTTGTGGAGGCCACAAAGCGCATAGCCGAGTTTGTAAAAGAGCTTGCTAATTCCAAATGATCTTTCTATTCTGAAACGGAGGCGTTAAAATTTTGGACGTTCCTTTGCGCCACAGCATCAAAGTGCGCGCCAACGCGAAACTGAACCTGACTCTCGACATCACGGGCAAACGCGAGGACGGCTACCATTTCATGTATATGATAATGCAGTCGGTGGACCTTGCGGACATGGTCTCCATAAGCCTGTCCAAAACGGACGGCATACACATCGACTGCACCGGCGAACCTATCGCGGAGCGGGACAACACGGCTTACCGGGCGGCGGCGGCTTTCTTTGCCGCGGCGGATATGGAGCCGGTGGGCCTGGACATACATATTGAGAAACACATACCGATGATGGCGGGACTTGCAGGCGGAAGCGCCGACGCCGCCGCCGTGCTGACCGGGCTTGATATGATGTTCGGAACAAAGCTGCCGCACTCCGAGCTGTGCATGATCGGCGCGCAGGTTGGGGCTGATGTGCCCTTCTGCCTCACCGGCGGCACCATGCTGGTGGAGGGCATTGGCGAGATATTCACTCCTCTGCCCGCCCTGCCCGAGTGCTACATCGTCATAGCCAAGCCCGACGACAGCATGCGCACCTACAACAGCTTCCGCATGTATGACGAGCTGGAGTTTCCGCCGGAGGACCACCCGGACAACGAGCAGATGTTTGCCGCCATAGTCACCGGCGACCTTGCCGAGATAGCTTCCTGCATGTACAACGTGCTGGAGGAGGTAGCGCCGAAAGAGCCTGTTCAGAAAATAAAGGACGTCCTGATGGATTGCGGCGCGCTGGGGGCCTGTATGACCGGAAGCGGCACCGCCACCTTCGGCATATTTGACAGCAAAAGCGACGCCCGCCGCGCCGTAAGGGAGCTTTCCGACCTGTATGAGAGCGTCTCGCTGGTGGAACCGGCCGCCCAGGGCGTGGAGGTAGAGGAATAGACGGGAGCATTGAGAAAGTCACCGCAAGGCTGGACGCGCTGGGCATAAAGTACGAGCTGCTGCGCCACCCCGCCGTATACACTATGGAGGACATGGACGCCCTCGGCATATTCACAAAGGGCGTTGTGCCGAAAAACCTGTTTTTGCGCGACGCCAAGGGCAGACGCCACTTCCTTGTCACCATGGCGGGCGAGAAAAAGGTGGATATGGCCGGCCTGCAGGAAAAAATAGGCTGCACGCGCCTCTCCTTCGCGTCGCCGGAACGGCTTGAAAAGTACCTTGGCGTGGAACAGGGCATGGTGTCGCCGCTGGGCGTGCTCAACGACAGAGAGGCCCGGGTGGAGGTCTTTTTCGACAGCTCGCTGCGCGGACTTCCCTGCGTCGGCGTACACCCGAACGACAACACCGCCGTGGTCTGGCTCGCCTTTGCCGACCTGCTGCGGGCGGTGGAGCAAAACGGAAACAACGTCCGCTTTATAGATATCGCCTGAATAAAACCGCGCGCACCCGCCGATACTCTCCGGTGAATCCAGAAAAAGGCGGGTGTATTTTTATGAGAACCTTGCACAACAGCGGGCCGCTGCACACCTTTGAGCTGCTGCTGCTCGTTGGGCTTATGTTTACGGCGTTCAGTTCCGGCATTTTTAAGTACGACAAGCAGAGCGAGCAGATACGCTCCGAAACTCTGCGTCTCCATATAATCGCCAACTCCGACAGCGAGTTCGACCAGAGTTTGAAGCTGCAGGTGCGCGACAAGATACTGGAGGACACCGGCGGGCTTTTTGCCGAGGTCTCCGGCAAGAGCGAGGCGGTGGCGCTGGCCGAGACCTCGCTGGACGACATCAAGGCGGAGGCGGAGGCCGTACTGGCCCAGGCCGGCGTGGACTATCCCATCAAGGTGGAGCTGACCGAAATGTGGTTCGAGACGCGCAGCTATGACGGCTTCACCCTTCCCGCCGGCGACTACGACGCGGTGCGCGTTATAATCGGCGAGGGCGAGGGCGTCAACTTGTGGTGCGTCATGTATCCTCCGCTTTGCATACCCGGCGAAAACGCCGGCGCCGACGCCGCAAAGGTCTACGGAAAAAACACGGCTTTCGTCACCTCCAGCGGCGGGACCGAGATACGCTTCGCCATAGTGGAGCTGATAGAGCGCATAAAAAACTCGCTGACAGAGTGAGCGTTATATTATCATAAAAACATCGCCCTTCCGCTTTCGGATGGGCGTTTTCTATTGCCTTGCGGCGAATTTTATAGTAATATATATTAAATATAACCTATAAAGGAGGCCCCGCCATGGGAGTTGGAAGCTGCACCGAGCGCGTGGACGCCACAGAAAAAGTGAGCGGAGGCGCGAAATATACGGACGACTTTCCCGTTGCCGGAATGCTGTGCGCAAAGCTTGTACGGAGCACGATAGCTAACGGCCTCGTTCTGTCCATTGACACGGCAGAGGCGTTGAAGGTTCCCGGAGTTGTAAAAATATACACCTGCTTCGACGTGCCTCAGATACCCTTTCCCACCCCGGGCCATCCCTGGTCCACCGAGGCAAAGCATCAGGACGTGCGCGACAGGCTGCTGCTCAATCGCCGGGTGCGCATATACGGCGACGAGATAGCCGTTGTGGTGGCCGTGGATGAGGTTTCCGCCGCCCGCGCCGTAAGGCTGGTCAAGGCGGAATACGAGGAGTACCCGGTCTCGCTTACGGTGGAGGACGGGCTTAAAAATACCGGCCACCCCAATTTCCCGGAGCATCCGGACAACATACTTGCCCACAGCAAATATAAGATAGGCGACACGCCCTTTGAGGAGGCCGTATCCGCCGACGGACTGACCGTTTTGGACAAGACCTACCGCACCCAGACGGTGCAGCACTGCCATATAGAGCCGCCCATATCCTACGCCTATATGGAAAAGGAGCGCGTGACCGTCGTCTCCTCCACCCAGATACCCCATATCTGCCGCCGCGTCATCTCTCAGGCCCTTGGTATGCCCTTCGGCAGATTCCGCGTCATAAAGCCGTACATAGGCGGCGGCTTCGGCAACAAGCAGGAGGTGCTTTATGAGCCGCTGGCCGCGTGGCTGTGTCTAAAGCTCGGCGGCCGGCCCGTAAAGGTCGCCATCAGCCGGGAGGAGACGTTTTACTGCACCCGGGTGCGCCACGCCATAGATTTCCACCTTATCGCCGCCGTGGACAAAGAGGGCCGTCTTGTGGCGCGCAAGGTCGATTTAAAATCCAACCAGGGCGGCTACGCTTCCCACGGCCACTCCATCTGCGGCAAGGCCAGCAGCGAGTTCCGCTGGCTTTACAACGACGAAAAGACGCTGGAGGCCGACGCCTGGACCATATTTACAAACATACCCACGGGCGGCGCCATGCGCGGTTACGGCATACCCCAGGTGGATTTCGCCATGGAGGCACAGATGGACGACCTGGCCCGCGCCATAGGCATGGACCCGCTGGAGTTCCGCCTTAAAAACTGCGTGCGCGAGGGCTTTGTGGACCGGCCCTTCTCAGAGACGACCTGCTCCAACGACGGACTTTTACAGTGCATTGAAAAGGGCCGCAAATTTATCGGCTGGGACGAAAAGCGCCGGGAGTACGGCCACGACACGGGCGACCTCCGGCGTGGTATCGGCGCGGCCATATTCGCCTACAACACCGGCGTGTACCCAATTTCGCTGGAGACGGCCGCCGCCCGCTTGGTGCTCAATCAGGACGGCACGGCGCAGGTGATGATGGGCGCGACGGAGATAGGTCAGGGCGCGGACACCGTTTTCACCCAGATCGCGGCGGAGGAGCTGGGTTTCCGGGACGAGGACATACATATAGTCTCCACCCAGGACACCGACGTGACTCCCTTCGATCCCGGGGCCTACGCCTCCCGCCAGACCTATGTCAGCGGTTCCGCGATAAAGCAGACGGCCGCCATGCTCAAGGGCAAGATTTTGGACTATGCCGCCGAAATGCTGGGCAGGCCCGCCGACGGACTTGATATAGACGAGAGCAAAATAATCGACAAGCGAAGCGGAGACGCGCTTGTCTCCTGCGCCGATGTGGCGACGGAGGCGTTTTACAGCCTGACCCACTCCGTCCACCTGACCGCCGAAAGCACCTTCCAGTGCAAGACAAACGCCTTCTGCTACGGGGCCTGCTTTGCGGACATAACGGTGGATGTGCCGACGGGCAAAATAAAGGTGGAGCGCATCGTAAACGTACACGACAGCGGCACGCTGATAAATCCCAAGCTCGCCGAGGCGCAGGTTCACGGCGGCATGAGCATGGGCCTCGGTTACGCGCTGGGCGAGGGGCTAATATTTGACAAGACGGGGCGGGTGCTCAACGCCAGCCTGCTGGATTACAAGCTGCCCACCGCGCTGGATACGCCAAAGCTTGACGCCCTGTTCGTCGAGATAGCCGACCCCACCGGCCCCTACGGCAACAAGGCGCTGGGCGAACCGCCGGCCGTGCCAGTCGCGCCGGCCATAAGGAACGCGCTGCTCCATGCCACGGGCGTTGCGGTGGATTCGCTGCCGCTTGCCCCGCAAAAGCTGGTGGAAGCCTTTACCCTCGCCGGACTTACAGGAGGTGAACGCCATGTATGACATTGAAAAAATTGCGGAAGCCGCCACCGTTGACGAGGCCATTGCGCTGCTTTCCGCCGATCTGCGCGCCATTTTGATCTCCGGCGGCACCGACGTGCTCATAAAGACGCGGGAGGGCAAGCTGGCGGGCTGCTCCCTCGTTTCCATCCACGGCCTGACCGAGCTTCGCGGCGTAAAAACGCTTGACGACGGCACTGTTTCCATAGGCTCCGCCTGCACCTTTGCCGACCTTGAGCACGACGAGATAATAAACGCCCGCACACCACAGCTGGCGGAGGCGGCCGGACAGGTCGGCGGCCCCCAGATACGCGCCGTGGGCACCGTGGGCGGCAACATATGTAACGGAGCAACAAGCGCGGACACGGCGTCAACGCTGCTTTCCATGGACGCGGTGCTCGTGCTCAAGGGCCCCTCCGGCGTGCGGAAGGTGCCGGTCTCAGAGTTCTATCTTGGGCCCGGAAAGACCGTTCGCGCCCACGACGAGGTGCTCATATCCATAAATATTTCACCGGAAAACCATCTTGGCTGGGGCGGGCACTACATCAAGTATGCTCAGCGAAACGCCATGGACATAGCCACCCTCGGCGTCGCCTGCCGGGTGAGGCTTTCGCCGGACAAAGGCGCCGTGGAGGAGTGCCGCCTTGCCTTTGGCGTGGCCGCGGGAACGCCCGTGCGCGCCAAAAACGCGGAGGCCTTCGCCGCCGGAAAAGATGTCTCCGGCGAGCTTTTACAGGGGTTTTCCGCGGCGGCCCTCTCCGACGTGAACCCGCGCACCAGCTGGCGCGCGTCGCGGGAGTTCCGACTCCAACTGGTGGGCGAGCTGTCGGCCCGGGCGCTCCGGCAGGCCATTATCAACGCGGGAGGCGAATTGGATGCTTAAAATCATAAAGCTTTACGTCAACGGCGTGGAAAAAGAGCTGGCCATAGACGAGCGGGAAAGCCTGGCCGACGCGCTGCGGGAGCGGTGCGGCCTTACCAGCGTAAAAAAGGGCTGCGAGGTGGGCGAGTGCGGGGCCTGCACCGTGCTCGTGGATGGCGTGGCCATAGATTCCTGCATCTATCTCGCCCTGTGGGCCGCGGGAAAGCACGTGCTCACCGTGGAGGGCCTGCGGGACGAAAACGGCGAGCTCTCTCCCCTCCAGCGCGCCTTCGTGGAGGAGGCGGCGGTACAGTGCGGCTTCTGCACACCCGGCATAATCATGTCCGCGGTGGAGATCGTCGGCTCCGGAAAACAGTACAGCCGCGACGAGCTGCGCCGCCTGATCTCGGGCCACCTGTGCCGCTGCACCGGGTATGAAAATATACTGAACGCTGTGGAACGTGCTGTAAACGAAGCGCATAAGTAAGCGTTTTTTTGGCTCCCTACGCTTAATAGATAAAGTATAAATCTTAAAGTTCAGAAAAGTTGTATTCGTTTTTTCGGTTTTTCAGTTGACGGAAATGCCCCCACATTCTATAATTAGGGTGCACATCAAAAGGGCGCTGATAAAACGGCGCCCAAATCTTTGGAGTTTGGAGTGGTAAAAGATGGGTGACACAATCTTCTATGCGATCCCTGTGGTCAGCCTTGTGGCGCTGGTCGTCGCGTTCAGCCTGAAAAGCTGGATCGGCAAACAGGACGAGGGCAATGACCGCATGAAAGAGATCGCGGGCTATATTCGCGAGGGCGCTATGGCGTTCCTGCGGCGCGAATATAAGACTATCGTGATTTTTGCGGCCGCTATGGTTTTACTGATCGGCTTCACCATTGGTTGGGGCAGCGCCGCCGCTTTCGTGCTCGGAGCGCTGTTCTCCGTGCTGGCCGGTTATCTCGGTATGGTGACCGCCACGAACGCCAACGTCCGCACCACCAACGCCGCCAGCAAGGGCGGTATGGCTGCCGCTTTGAAGGTCGCTTTCCGCGGCGGCGCGGTCATGGGACTTTGCGTCGTTGGTCTGGGCCTTTTGGGCGTGTCCTCTCTGTTCGCCTTCCTTGACATTGATACGGCGGCCTCCGTGGTCACCGGTTTCTCCCTCGGCGCTTCCTCCATCGCGCTGTTCGGCCGTGTGGGCGGCGGTATCTACACCAAGGCCGCCGACGTTGGCGCCGACCTTGTTGGCAAGGTCGAGGCCGGCATCCCCGAGGACGACCCCCGCAACCCCGCCGTCATCGCCGATAACGTGGGCGACAACGTGGGCGACGTCGCCGGCATGGGCTCCGACCTGTTCGAGAGCTATGTTGGTTCCATCGTCTCCGCTATCACCCTTGCGATAGCTATTCCGGAGGTCGATTCCACCTTCTTCGGCAACATCCCGCTGCCGGCGCTGGAGGGCTCCCTGTTCCCGCTGCTGCTCTCCGCCATCGGTATCCTGGCCTCCGTCATCGCCGTGTTCATGGTCGGCGGCAAGGAGACCAAGAACCCGGCCAAGCAGCTCAATATGGGCACCTACATCAGCAGCGCCATCGTGATCGTTGCCTCCTATTTCCTCAGCCAGTGGCTCTTTAAGGGCATCGGCGCTTTCCTCGCCGTCATCATCGGCCTTATCATAGGCGTTGCCATCGGCCAGATAACCGAGTTCTACACCTCCGCGGACTACAAGCCTGTTAAGGACATAGCCGCCCAGTGTGAGACCGGCGCCGCCACCAACATCATCTGCGGCTTTGCCACCGGCCTTCTGTCCACCGTGTTCCCGCTGCTGCTCATATCCGTGGGCATCATCCTGGCCTACATGTGCTTCGGCCTTTACGGCATAGCCATCGCGGCCGTCGGCATGCTGTCCACCACCGGCATCGTCGTCGCGGTCGACGCCTATGGCCCGATCTCCGACAACGCCGGCGGTATCGCTGAGATGAGCGAGCTGCCCGAGGACGTGCGCGATATTACCGACACGCTGGACTCTGTGGGCAACACCACCGCCGCCGTCGGCAAGGGCTTCGCGATCGGTTCCGCCGCCCTCACCGCCCTGGCTCTGTTCGTTTCCTACTCTCAGATAGCCAAATTGGACAAGATCGACCTTCTGAACCCGTTCGTCGTCGCCGGACTGCTCATCGGCGGTATGCTGCCGATGCTGTTCGCCGCTCTGACCATGAGCTCCGTCGGTAAGGCCGCTAACCAGATGATCGAAGAGGTTCGCCGTCAGTTCCATGAGTTCCCCGGCATTATGCAGGGCACCCAGAAGCCTGACTACGCGAAATGCGTCGACATCAGCACCAGCGCCGCCATCAAAGAGATGATCCTGCCCGGCCTGCTGGCTGTTATCAGCCCGATCGCCTGCGGACTCATCCTCGGCGCTGAGGCCCTTGGCGGTCTGCTGGCCGGTTCCCTGGTCGTCGGCGTACTGATGGCCATAACCATGTCCAACGCGGGCGGCGCCTGGGACAACGCGAAGAAATACATTGAGAACGGTCACTTCGGCGGCAAGGGCTCCGATGCCCATAAAGCCGGCGTCATCGGCGACACCGTGGGCGATCCTTTCAAGGACACCAGCGGCCCGTCCATGAACATCCTCATCAAACTGATGACCATAGTTGCCGTCGTGTTCCTGCCGCTGTTCCTGTAATAGCGGTTTCCCGGATAACAAATCGTCCCTCCTGCGGCTCTGCGCTGCGGGAGGGCGTTTTTTTATGCTCACCCGGCAAACTACGCAAAAAAGAAAGCGCGCACCGCCGCCGCCCTCCGGACGCCGCATGGAGTGAGCGCAAGCTGTGTTATCAGAAAGGCGTGTCACATAGGAATCGCTTGAGCGGCCTGCACGTAAAATTCGGCACACGCTGGCACGGCAATGAAAAGCCCCTTGCGTTCCTGTAATAGCGGTTTCCCGGATAACAAATCGTCCCTCCTGCGGCTCTGCGCTGCGGGAGGGCGTTTTTTTATGCTCACCCGGCAAACTACGCAAAAAAGAAAGCGCGCACCGCCGCCGCCCTCCGGACGCCGCATGGAGTGAGCGCAAGCTGTGTTGTCAGAAAGGCGGCGGGCGCTGACCCCTGCGCACAGGACGGAAAGCCGCGTAGCTGTATATTGTAAACCACATGTGCCCGGAGGCCGCCTTGCGCCCGCATACGGCCGCGGACAGCCGACGGCTATGTTTCCCTGCCGATGGCTTTGCCCGGCAAAAAGGGGCCTTGCCGCGCGCACACGGCGCTATCCCGCGCCGATACGCAAACCGGCCCGCACTTTCGCCCGTCAAACCCTGTTTTGGGCATAAAAAATCCCTCCCGCTCTCTTTCAAGCGGAAGGGATCTTTTGTTGCTGTCTTATTTCGCGTAATCTACGGCGCGGCTTTCGCGGACCAGATGAACCTTTATCTGGCCGGGATAATCCAGCTCTTTTTCTATCTTCTGGGCTATCTCGTGGGCCACGATGATCATGCTGTCGTCGCTGACTATCTCCGGCTTTACGATTATGCGAACCTCGCGGCCGGCCTGTATGGCGTAGCACTTATCAACTCCGTCAAAGCTGTTGGCTATCTCCTCCAGCTTCTCAAGGCGCTTGATGTAGTTCTCCAGATTCTCACGCCGCGCGCCGGGACGGGCCGCTGAGATGGCGTCCGCCGCCTGAACGAGACAGGCTATGATCGTCTTCGGCTCCACATCGTTGTGGTGCGCCTCTATGGCGTGTATGACCTCGGGGCACTCTTTGTACTTCTTGGCCACATCCACGCCTATCTGGACGTGAGAACCCTCGATCTCATGGGTGAGGGCCTTGCCGATGTCGTGCAGCAGACCGGCGCGGCGGGCCATAGTGGCGTCCACTCCGCCTATCTCTGTGGCGAGCAGACCGGTTATCTGGGCCACCTCTATTGAGTGGGCCAACACGTTCTGACCGTAGCTGGTGCGGTAGCGCATACGTCCTAAAAGCTTGACCAGCTCCGGCGCTATGCCGTGTACTCCGGCCTCTATGACGGCGCGCTCTCCGTCCTGCTTTATCTTCGCGTCCACCTCGCGGCGGGCCTTCTCCACCGTCTCCTCTATGCGGGCCGGGTGGATACGTCCATCCTGAATGAGCTTTTCCAGGGAGAGCCTCGCTATCTCGCGCCTCACCGGGTCAAAGCTTGAGAGCGTAATGGCCTCCGGCGTATCGTCGATTATCAGATCCACGCCGGTGAGCGTCTCAAGCGCACGGATATTTCGACCCTCGCGCCCGATTATGCGGCCCTTCATCTCGTCGTTGGGAAGCGGCACCACGGAAACAGTGGCCTCCGCCACATATTCCGGAGCGCAGCGGCCAACAGCCACGCTGATGAGCTCACGGGCACGCTCGTCCTGCTCCTCCTTGAGCTGCTGCTCGTACTGCATGACACGGATCACCTTTTCGTGGGTCAGCTCCGTATCAAGGCTGGCAAGCAGCTGCGCCTTCGCCTGCTCCGACGTCAGACCGCTGATGCGCTCCAACATGTCGAACTGGCTCTTTTTTATCTGTTCGGCCTCGGCCAGCTTATTCTCGGCCTCCTGCGTCTTCTCCTGGACGATCTCCTCTTTCTTGTCGATGTTGTCGATCTTTTTGTCCAGAGATTCCTCTTTTTGCTGTATCCTGTGCTCCTGCCGCTGGACCTCGCTGCGTCTGTCCTTCAGGTCGCGCTCAGCCTCTGTGCGCATTTTGTGGATCTCGTCCTTGGCTTCAACGAGGGCCTCTTTTTTCCGGCTCTCGGCTGTTTTGATCGATTCGTTTACTATACGTCTTGCCTCTTCTTCGGCGGACCCCAGCTCGGCTTCCGCAACTTTGCGTCTATATAGAACGCCCAACGGAAAGGCGATAACTAAACCGATAAGCAAGGCGATGATACCGATGATTACACACGCCAGAATATCCTCGGACGTGAGCCCGGCAAAAATCCCCGTTTTTGCACCGGCTTCGGTCAACATTGCTGCTAAAATTCCCATTTTGCCATCAATGACCTCCTTCTTCAAAATTAATATTGTAATAATATGCTCTATAATTAAATTATAATAACATATAAATACACATTGTTAATATTGTATACTGTATTTTATATTCTGTCAAGAAATATCAATGCGTCACGGACACAATTTGCAGGTTTCACAGCTTTTCGTTCTTTTTTTGGTTGACTTTTACGGTGACGGGTGATAGAATAAACACGATATCGGAAAGCGATGATGGGGCGACCGAACCGCACCCACGGCTAAGAGAGGGCTTCGTATGCTGAAAGTTGCCTGCCGTGCGCGGGGAGTTACCGGCTCCGGAGCGTGTGTAAACCTTTTTGGTGAGCACAACGAATCCGCCGCGTTAAGGCGGGCACAAGGCGGTCATTTTTGGCCGCGAAGCTGGGTGGAACCACGGAAGCACGCTTTCGTCCCAATTTTGGGGCGGGGGCTTTTTTTATCGATTTTTTTAGGAGGTTGTATCTATGATAAAAGTCATGCTGAGGGGCGAGCCGAAGGAGTTTGAAAACGGCGTAACTCCGTATGAGATCGCGAAATCCATAAGCGGCGGGCTGGCCCGGGCCGCCTGCGCCGCAAGAGTTGACGGGGTCGGCTGCGACCTGCGCACTCCGCTGGACAAGGACTGCGAGGTCGAAATAGTCACCTTTGACGATCCCTACGGCAAAAAGGCCTTCTGGCACACCACAAGCCACGTGATGGCCCAGGCGGTGCTGCATCTGTACCCCGGCGCGAAGTTTTCCATAGGCCCCGCCATAGACAACGGCTTTTACTACGATTTCGATGTGGAGAAGCCCTTCGCCTCCGACGACCTTGCGAAGATAGAGGCCGAAATGGCGAAAATAGTCAAGGAGGACCTGCCGCTGGAGCGCTTTGAAAAGAGCCCGGCGGAGGCGCTTGAGATAATGAAGGACCAGCCCTACAAGGTGGAGCTGATAAACGAGCACGCGGGAAAGGGCGAGAACATCTCTTTTTACCGTCAGGGCGACTTCACCGAGCTTTGCGCCGGCCCCCACCTTATGAGCACGGGCGCCTGCAAGGCGTTCAAGCTGACCTCCACCACCGGCGCGTATTGGCGCGGCGACGAGCACAACAAGATGCTCTCCCGCATCTACGGCATATCCTTCCCGAAAAAGGCCGAGCTTGACGAGTACCTGGCCCGGGTGGAGGACGCCAAGCGCCGCGACCACAACGTGCTGGGCCGCCAGCTCCATTATTTCTGCAACAGCGACTACATCGGTCAGGGCCTGCCCTGCCTGATGCCTAAGGGCGCCAAGCTGTTCCAGATACTGAACCGCTACGTGCAGGACAAAGAGGAAAACGAGTACGGCTATGTGATGACCCGCACCCCGCTGATGGCGAAAAGCGATCTTTATATAGTCTCCGGCCACTGGGATCACTATAAAGAGAACATGTTCGTTTTGGGCGAGGAGGGCCGTGACAAGGAAGTTTTCGCCCTTCGTCCCATGACCTGCCCGTTCCAGTATCAGGTCTATCTGGCCGAAAAGCACAGCTACCGCGACCTGCCCATACGCTACGGCGAAACCTCCACCCTGTTCAGGAACGAGGCCTCCGGCGAGATGCACGGCCTTATCCGTGTGCGCCAGTTCACCATCTCCGAGGGCCATCTGATCGTCCGTCCCGACCAGCTTGAGCAGGAGTTCAAGGGCTGCCTCAAGCTGGCGACCGAGATCATGACCGACATCGGCCTGATCGACGACCTGACCTTCCGCTTCTCCAAGTGGGACCCGAACGACCGCGACAAGTACGAGGGCACCCCCGAAATGTGGAACGAGGCCGAAAGCACCATGCGCAAGATACTCGACCACCTGGGCGTAAAGTACGTTGAGGCCGTGGGCGAGGCCG
>CAYONL010000002.1:40158-44294 GCA_964405305.1 uncultured Oscillospiraceae bacterium
CCTACACCGACGCGGACAACACCCAGAAGTTCCCCTACATCATCCACCGCACCTCCCTTGGCTGCTACGAGCGCACCATTGCCCTTCTGATCGAGAAATATGCCGGCGCCATGCCGCTGTGGCTGGCTCCGGAGCAGGTGCGCGTGCTTCCGATAACGGAGGATCAGAACGAGTACGCCGAGGAGTTCCTTGCGAAGATGAAGCGCGCGGGCATCCGCTGCACCATAGACAAGCGGTATGAGAAGATCGGCTTCAAGATCCGCGAGGCGCAGCTTGATAAGATACCCTACATGGCCGTCATAGGCGGCAAGGAGGCGGAGGCCGGACAGATAGCTGTGCGCAGCCGCTCCGACGGCGACCAGGGCGTCATGGCGCAGGAGGACTTCATAAACCGCATCATCCTTGAGGACAAAAACAAAGTCAAATAAGCACTAACGACAAGCGCCGCGCCCGCTCTCCTTCCGCGAAGAAAGAGAGTTGGCGCGGCGCTTTTAATTTACAGTATTGCGGCGGGCCGGCGCGCTTTGCGTTTTGGCCTTTGCCGCCAGGCTTATCTGAGCAAAGCCCTAATCAGCGGAGCCGCGCAGCCTCATGATTGCGTCAAGTATGACCGCCGCCAGCTCCGACTTAGCGATGCAGGGCACCTCGGTCTCGCCCTCCGCCGTTATGAGCACGGCCCGGTTCGTGTCGCCGCCAAAGCCCGCTCCCTCCTCGGAAACGGAGTTGGCGACTATCATGTCGGCGCGCTTGGATATGAGCTTCTTCCGCGAGTTTTCCAAAAGGTTCTCCGTCTCCATGGAGAAGCCGCAGACGGTTTGGCCCGGGCGCTTTTGCTCACCGATGGCGGCAAGTATGTCCTTCGTCCTGACAAGCTCCAGCGTAAGCTCACCGTCGGATTTCTTTATCTTCTGCTCCGCCGCCACAGCGGGCGCATAGTCCGCCACAGCCGCGGATTTTATGATTATGTCGGCTCCGGCCGCCCGCGCCATGACCGCGTCATACATCTCGGCCGCGCTCTCCGTCTCCACCGTCTCAACTCCCCAGGGCTTTTTAAGCTCCGTGGGGCCGGAAACCAGCGTGACCGCGGCTCCTCTCCTTTCGGCGGCGCGGGCGATGGCGTAACCCATCTTCCCGCTGGAGTGGTTCGTTATAAAGCGCACGGGATCGATCGACTCCCTTGTAGGGCCGGCGGTCACGAGCACGGAAAGACCCGCCATATCGCTTTTGGCCAAGAGCGCGTCCTCCACCGCCTCAATTATCACGTCCACATCCGCCAGCCGGCCCGCGCCCACGTCTCCGCAGGCGAGCCTTCCGCTTTCGGAGCCTATGACGGTGAAGCCGTCCCGGCGCAGTATCTCAAGGTTCCTTACGGTGGCCGGGTTCTCAAGCATACCGGTGTTCATGGCGGGCGCTATCAGCTTTTTGCAGCGGGCGGCCAGAATGGTTGTGGAGAGCATGTCGTCCGCTATGCCGCCCGCGAACTTCGCGATGGCGTTGGCCGTGGCCGGGGCCACCAAAAAAACGTCCGCCCTCTTGGCCAGCGAAACATGGCCCACATTCCACTCAAAGCTTCGGTCGAAGGTGTCGGTGGCCACGCGGTTTCCTGTCAGCGTCTCAAACGTCATGGGCGAAACGAACTCCGTGGCGTTTTTTGTCATTATAACGCGCACATCCACTCCGCTTTTTGTCAGGCGGGAGGCAACCTCGCACGCCTTATACGCCGCTATGCCGCCGGTCACGCCCAGCACGACGCACTTTTTACCTTCCATCAGCTCTCGTCCGTTCTTTCCTCTATTATGCGGAATTTGTTGTCCATGAACTCGTCTACGGCCAGCTTTACCGGCTTATCCACCAGTATCTGATGATTGTCCTCCGACACCTCCGATATCTCTCTGGCACGCCTGGAAACCGCTATGACCAGCGAATACGGGCTTGTGTTCTGGGTAAGAATGTTCGTTGCAGCAGGGTTAAGCATTGTGTGTCTCCTCCTTTAGCAGATCGCTGACGACTCCGCCCATTGCACACGGGCGGCAGCGCGCCGCGGTAAGTATCGCTTCTATCTTTGCGGCCGCGTCTTCCGCGCGGTCATTGACAACTATATAATCATATTCGGCTATGGCCTGCAGCTCCGCGCTGAAACGCGAGAGCCTTTCGCCTATGGACCTCTCGTCCTCCGTCGCCCGGTCGCGCAGCCTTCTTTCCAGCTCGCCCACCGACGGCGGCAGCACCAGCACCGAAACCATATCCGGCATGGCCTTCCTCACCTGGCGCATACCCTTATATTCTATATCGAGCACCACGTTGTGTCCCTCGGCCAGCTCCTTCTCCACCGAGAAACGCGGCGTGCCGTAAAGGTTTCCGAAGTGCTCGTCGTGCTCGAGCATCTCGCCGTCCCCTGTCATCTCCTCAAATTTTGCCCTGTTTATGAAGTGGTAATGCACGCCGTCCACCTCGTCGGGCCGGGGCGCCCTTGTTGTTGCCGAAACGGAAAAATAGCAGTTGCCGTCCAGCTCGAACAGGTGTTTTATGACCGTGCCCTTTCCAACGCCCGACGGCCCCGAAATGACCATCAGCACGCCTCTGTTACTCATCCTCATCCTCCTCCTGAAGCCGGCCGGATACTCCCTCCGGCTGTATGCCCGAAAGCACCACATGGCCGGAATCCATTATGAGCACCGTGCGGGTCTTGCGGCCATAGGTTGCGTCAATAAGCGTGCCGCGTTCCCTCGCGTCCTGTATCATCCTCTTTATCGGCGCGGAATCCGGCGCGACCATGGCTATAAGCCGGCCGGCGGACACCATGTTTCCGAACCCGATGTTTACAAGCTTCATATCCGGCTCCTATTCGATATTTTGTATCTGCTCGCGTATCTTCTCTATCTCCGACTTGAGATCCACCACCACGCGGGCCAGCTGGACGTCGCACGCCTTAGAGCCTATGGTGTTGGCCTCGCGGTTTATCTCCTGAACGAGAAAATCCAGCTTGCGGCCCACCGGCTCCTTAAGCTCCAATATGGCGCGGAACTGGTCAATATGGCTGCGCAGCCGCACAGTTTCCTCCGCCACCGCGACCTTGTCGGCATATATGGCGGCCTCGGTCAGTATGCGGGCCTCCTCCAGCTTCGCGTCCTGCAGCACCTCGCACATGCGGGCGTACAGCTTCTCCCTGTAATCGGTAACGGTCTGCGGGCTGCGCTCCTCCACCTTCTCAACGCAGCCGATTATGAAGTCGCAGCGGGAAAGCAGGTCCTCCCTCATCTTTTCGCCCTCCGTCTCACGCATGGAGACGAAGGCGGCCACCGCCTTATCCGCCACGGACTTTACGGCCCGCCAGACCTCCTCCTCGTCGTCCTCCGTCCTGGTCACGGTAAAAACGTCCGGGAACCGGGCCACGGTGGAGAGGGAAATGTCGTCCCTCACCCCCAGCTCCCCCGCCACGGAGCGCAGCGCCGCGACATAGGAGGCCGCCAGCTCACGGTTTATCGTCACCGCCTCGTTGGGCCCCTCCAGGTTTTGGATGGAGACGCCCGCCTCCACCTTCCCGCGGGATATGCTCTCCGACGCCAGACGCTTGAGCTTATCCTCCAGATAGCCGTAGGCGCGGGGCGCCCTCACCGCGAACTCAAAATAGCGGTGGTTCACCGACTTTATCTCCACCCTTATATCGCGGCCGCCTATTATTTCCTCCGCCGCGCCGTAGCCTGTCATGCTTCTTATCATTGCGCACACTCCATTCGAGCATATCAATCTATCATATTATTTTACTATTATAAAGGGCGGCTGTCAATCTTAGTTGTCAAAACGCTTGACTTATTTTGCTGATGGAATTAGAATACTATTGTTATCAAGACGAATATATGGAGGGGTAGAAAATGCTTGCCAATACGGATAAAACGATGGATAAGATCGTCGCACTTTGCAAAAACCGCGGCTATGTATACGCCGGTTCCGAGATATACGGCGGACTTTCCAACACGTGGGACTACGGCCCGCTGGGCGTCGAGTTTAAAAACAACGTTAAGCGCGCCTGGTGGAAAGCCTTTGTTCAGGAGAACCATTACAACGTGGGTATGGACGCCGCCATCCTCATGAACCCGCAGGTGTGGGTCGCTTCCGGCCATGTGGGCGGCTTCTCC
>CAYONL010000003.1:0-39786 GCA_964405305.1 uncultured Oscillospiraceae bacterium
CGAAGGGTATTACAGGGGCGATCGGAAAGCCCCCTTAGTTAAATGCGCCGCAGGCACCTATTAAAAAAACAATTGATCAGTGCTCACCTAAAGATCTATGCCGGGGGCGCGGGCCTCGCCGGAACGCACCTGTACCATCTCCAGCGGCGCGCCGGCCAAATATTGTGCCAGCTCCGGCGAAAGCTCCCCCAGCCGGGCCGCCGCCGCCGATGGGCTGACGCCGAACCGCTCCGCCACCAGCTTCACCGCCGCGGCCCTGTCGGCGATATATAGTGAACGTATGTTCATAACAACGGGAAGAACAAGGCGGTAGGGCATCAGCAGCTCCGCGGCGCCGGCGTTTGCCTGCCATTCCAAAGCGGTGGGCTTTGTGTCGGAGCACCAGAAGGTGGCCCCGGCGTGCAGGTACCAGTGCACCAGCTCGTGGGCGGCGGTAAAACGGCGGCCCTCGGGCGAGCGGGAGGCGGAGATTATTATTTCACTGTGGTTTGCGCCCCGCAGGAGGGCGCCTGAAAACCGCTTGCTGTCAAAGGGGTAGACGGACACCTTTATACCAAGACGCCCGGCCAGCTCCACCGGATCCAGCGGGCCCACAACGCCCGTGTCCCGGCGAAAATCCTCCATACGGTCGTAAAGCTCGGCCTTGGTCAGAAAGGTCATTTGGCCTCGTCCTCCTTTTTAAAGCGGCGGGCGATGGTGAGCAGCAGGTCTATGTCCTTTTCCGAAAGATCCAGCTCCGACGCGCCCTTTATAAAGTGGAAATAAAACTCCGGCACATCCCGGTCTGAGGGCGGCAGCGGGTCGGCGCAGTTGCCCACCAGATAATCCACCGACACGCCCAGATATTGCGCCGCCCGAAGCAGCTTGTCACCGCCGGGAGTGTTCTTGTCCCACTTTATCACGGAGTTTTTGGAAAAGCCGCACTCGCGCTCCATCTGAGCCATGGAGACGCCCTTTTCCGCCGCCAGTATGCGCAGTTTGTCTACGATCTGCATAACGATCACCCTTCTATTAATGAATAGAGATTTACAGATAATAATTGACCGGGAGACGGTGCGTGCTTTGCGGCGTTTTGCGGGCGCGAAAGTGCGGGAACCCTGTTTTGTTCGGGAGTGAGCACTCGCTGGGACGAAAACGACGCAACTGAAATAAAATATTCGTTAAAAACCCCTTGACAGAGGAAAATTTTATTGCTATAATAGGGCCACAGAGAAAAAATGACGACGCTCACTTCGTTGTTGGCGCTCTGTAGATACTATTGTAGAATATTTTCTTTGTAATGTCAAGCCAAAATGAAGGGAGGCGTAAAAAAATGGACAGTTTCGACCCATCGGGCGTTTTGTCAAGCGATGAGTACGCGCTGGAGCCTGCGGAACCCCGCCGTCCGATTCGGAGCCGCGCGCCCGGCTTTACTTATGAACATATGTTTAGCTATAACAAGATAAGCTGCGGCGAGGGCGGGCCCTTTGTGAACCCGTTTGCGGAGGGCGGGCGCGAAAAGGACGGCGCAAAGGGCAAAAACAGGGCGTTTCGCGGCGCTGAACAAACGTTCATACGGAGGGAGGCCGGCTCCGCCACGTTTCCCGGGAAAGGGGGCGGGACGGAGCATGGCTGAAAAAAAGGGGGCCATAACGGGAGAGAAGGTGCTGCGGGAGCTGGGGACCATAGCCTTCGCGAAGCCGGACGACGGAGGCCCGGAGGTCAAGACGGCCGAAAAGATGAAGGCGCTGGAGCTGATAGGAAAGCACCTGGGGCTTTTTGAGGGCGCGGAGCCGGAGCCGGACGACAAATTTACCGTGGAGGTGAGGGTGGTGGACTGATGAAGCTGACCATAACGACAAAGCAGCGGCGGTTCATAGACGCCACGGCGGACGAGGTGCTTTTTGGCGGCGCGGCGGGCGGAGGCAAAAGCTACGGCCAGCTCATAGACGCGCTGCTCTACGCTTTGAAATACGGGGGCAGCAAGCAGCTCGTTCTAAGGCGGACTTACCCGGAGCTGGACAAAAGCCTTATCCGCGTCTCCATGGGCCTTTACCCGCGGGAGATCTACTCCTACAACGCGGCAAGGCACTCCGGCGCATTTAAAAACGGCTCGGTGATAGATTTCGGCTACTGCGACAGCGAGAGCGACGTTTACAGATACCAGAGCGCGGAGTACGACGTGATACGCTTTGACGAGCTGACCCACTTCACCGAGCAGATGTACCTTTACCTAATGAGCCGGCTGCGCGGCACCAACAGCTTTCCGAAATCCATGCGCAGCTCCACAAACCCCGGCGGCGTCGGACACCAGTGGGTGAAGGCCCGCTTTGTGGACATAGGGGCGGCAGACAGGGTCCACCGGGCGGAAAACGGCGAGCGGCTGTTCATACCGGCGGGGGTGCGGGACAACGGCTTTCTTATGCGGGCGGACCCGGAATATCTGCGGCGGCTGGAAAACCTTGGCGAAAAGGACAGGCGGGCGCTTTTGGATGGCGACTGGGACATATTCGAGGGGCAGTACTTTACCGAGTGGAGCCGGGCGCTCCATGTGGTGGAGCCGTTCCCGATACCGAAGAGCTGGCGGCGGTACTTCACCATGGACTACGGGCTCGACATGCTGGCGGGCTACTGGATAGCGGTGGATTCCTTCGGCCGGGCGGTGGTTTATCGGGAGCTATATAAAAGCGGCCTCATCGTCAGCCGGGCGGCGGAGGAGATAAAGGCGGCCTGCGCCGAGCGCATATACGCCCACATAGCGCCGCCGGACATGTGGAACCGCCGGCAGGACACGGGCAAAAGCGTGGCGGAGATATTTGCCGACGGCGGCATCATCCTCTCCCGCGCGGAAAACAGCCGGGTGCAGGGCTGGTACGACCTCAAGGAGTGGCTTATGCCGAGGGCCGACGAGACGGGCGCGCTTGTGCCGAACCTGCGGGTGTTTTCAAACTGCGTGAATCTTATCAGGACTTTGCCGGCGCTGCAAATTGACGCCCGCGACCCCAACGACGCCGCGACAGAGCCCCACGAGCTGACCCACGCGCCGGACGCCATACGCTACTTTGTGGCGGGAAGGCCGTTTCCGGCGTCGGAGGGGCGGCGGGAGAGCATGGGCGACGGGCTGGACGCGCTGTTAAATTACAGCGGATGAAAGGGGGAGGTCATTTTGGAAAAACAGGCGCTTCCGCGGGACATAAGGCGGGTGGTGGAGGTCCTGCTGCAGGGCATGGGCGAAATTAAGCTGCGGGTGGTGCGCGGTGAGGGCAGCCTTTTCGACAGGATGGCCATTCGCGCGGTGGAGGAGGCGAAAACCTCCGTCTGCCGCGATGTTCAGGACCCGGCGGTGCGGCGCGCGCTCAGCGAAAGGGTGCTCTTTTCGGTCAGCGAGCGGATACCTTACTCCCATATGGGGGAGTGCTTCTGCTGCGAAAACAGATTTTACAGTTACCGCCGCGAGCTTTGCCTTGCGGTGGCAAAAAAGATGGAGTTCATCTGAAAGCGTTCCGGCGGGCCCCCACAGGACCCCAAACTACGACGATTTTTCGATCCTTCGCTGGAGGGCCGGGCCGGAAGCCGCAGGATGAGCCTTGAAAGGAGATGGCAGTTTTGAAAATTGGCGTGACGCCCGACGCTGTGTGGCGCGAGTACCTGCGGGGCGACGGCTACAACAGGGCGGCGGAGCTTTATGAAAACGTGGAGCGAAACGAAAACTTCTACATCGGGAACCAGTGGGAGGGAGTTTCCGCGCCGGGGCTGGAAAAGCCCGTGCTCAACTTTCTGCGCCGGGTGGTGGCGTATTTTATCTCGATGATAGTTTCCGACGACGTGGCCGTTTCGCTCTCATCGGTGGGCGGCGGCGCGCAGGGCGAGTTTGTCTGCGACGTGCTGGGCGGAGAGGTCGAAAAGGTCATAGAAAAGACCCAGGCCAAGGACAAGGCCAGAGAGGTGCTGAGGAACGCCGCGGTGGATGGGGACGGCTGCTTTTGGATGGGCTTTGAGCCGGACGGCGCGGGCGGCGGAGCCATGACCGTGGAGACGGTGGACAACACCAACGTGCTGTTCTCAAACCCCTTTGTCAAGGACGTTCAGAAACAGAAAAGCATCCTCGTCGTGATCCGCAAACCGCTGGAGGAGGCGAGGGAGGAGGCCCGCGACGCCGGCTGCCCCGACTGGGAGGCCATAGAGCCGGACGAACCCGCCGCTCCCTATATGGGCGAGGAGAAGGACGCCGAACGAAAGCTCGTCACGGTGCTGCTGCGCATGTGGAAGGAGGACGGAACGGTCCGCTTCTGCCGCTGTACAAAGAACGTGATGATGAAGGAGCCGGCGGACACGGGGCTTCGCCGCTACCCACTGGCGTGGATGAACTGGGAGACGGTGAAAAACAGCTACCACGGCCAGGCGGCGCTTACGGGCCTCATCCCGAACCAGATATTCGTGAACAAGCTGTGGGCCATGGCCATGGAGCACCAAAAGCGGCTGGCCTTCCCCAAGCTGTTTTACGACATGACGAAGATACGGGAGTGGACGAACCGCGCGGGCGAAGCGGTGGGCGTTGCCGGCGACCCGAACACGGCCATAGCGCAGAGCTTCCGCGCCGCCGACATGAGCGACCAGGTGCTGGAGCTGGTGGACAGGACCATAAACTACACCCGGGACTTCATGGGCGCGTCCGACGCGGCGCTGGGCAACATACGCCCGGACAACACCTCCGCCATTATCGCGGTGCAAAAGGCCAGCAGCGCGCCGCTGGAGCTGCAAAGGCTGGCGTTTTACCGGTTCTGGGAGGATGTGGCGCTGGTCATTCTGGACAACATACGGGCCTATTACGGCCCGCGGCCGGTGACGTTCGGTACGGACGCGGGCGAGGCTGTGGATATGGTGGATTTTTCCGCCATAAGCTACGACGCGCTGGACATCAAGGTGGACGTGGGCGCGGCTTCCTACTGGAGCGAGATAATGCAGGTGGAGACCGCCGACAACCTTTTCGAGCGCGGCATAGTCACCGACGCCATAACCTACCTTGAAAGCGTGCCCGACGCCTATATCCGGAACAAAAACAAGCTGATCGCAAAGCTCCGTGAGCAGCAGGCCGCCTCGAGACAGCAAGCCGCCGCCCTTTTGGGAACGCCGGAAGCCGGAAATCAGGAAAACCCGGGGCAAAGCCGCCCCGAATGAAAAGAAGGAGGATCTCCCAATGCTCTGTAAAAAATGCGGCCTTGCCATGCGCATACAGCGCGCCTGGTACAGCGTTTCCGGCGACGGCGCGCCCTTATACAACGTGGAGTGGGCCTGCGCGAACCCAAAGTGCCCGGAAAAGGGCAGAGCGGCCGTCTCATCCAAGCCCGCGGACGCGGGCGAACAACAGAAAGGACGGTAAAATGATGGAGGAGCACGAAGAACTATTGTTCGCGCCGGAGGACCTGGCGCAGGCCGTTGAGCACGAGGACGAAATCGGCCCCGGCCATGAGCACGAGTATGAGCACGAGCCTTTGCCCGACGGACAGGCAGCAGTTTCAACCGCACAGACGGAGGACACCCCATGGCTGGAGCTGGCGGAAAAATACCCGGGCTTTGGCACCGTCTGCGGCCAAAAGGACTTTATAGAGGCGGTGCGTGGCGGCGAGAGGCCGGCGGAGGCTTATCTCAGGCTGGAAAACGCAAGGCTTGCGAAGCAGCTTGACGAGACAAAAAAGGCCGCGCTCATAAGGGATATGGCCATGGGCGAGGTCGCAAGCTCCGCGGGCGAGGAACCCGGCGATCCGTTTTTAGCGGGCCTCTCCTACATGAGATGACCCGAAACCGACAACAAAATTTACAGGAGGAATGAAAATGTCTATCAATCTTGCCACAAAGTATTCCCAGAAAATGGCCACGGAGTTCACCTACCGCTCGGTGGTGGACGGAACCACCAACAAGGACTACGACTTCACCGGCGTAAAAAGCCTGAACGTGTACACGCCCGTGACCCAGGAGCTGGGTGATTACCAGCGCACCGGAACAAACCGCTATGGCACGCCCACCGAGTTACAGGACACGCTTCAGGAGATGATACTTGAGCGGGACCGCGCCTTCAGCATCACCATAGACAGGGGCAACAACACCGAGCAGATGGACGCGAAGGCCGCCTCCCAGATGCTTATGACCGAGATGAGCGAGCAGGCCGTGCCCGAAATGGACCGCTACGCTCTGGGCAAATTTATCGACGGGGCCGGGACCGTAGCCGTCCTCGCCGCCGCGCCCACCAGCGCCGACATAGTTGAAAAGCTCTCCGACGGCATGGTGGCCATGAGCAACAGCAAGGTGCCCGCCGACCACAGGTTCATCTTTATGGGGTGGAGCCAGTTCGGCTGCCTGCGCCTTTCCAGCCAGTTCGTGGGCGTGGAATCCCTGGCGAGGGAGAGCCTTGTAAAGGGCGCGCTGGGAACTTTCATGGGCGCGCAGGTGGTGGTCGTGCCGGACGACTATCTTAAAAAGGGAACCAGCGTCTGCTACTTCCTCATCACCCAGAA
The DNA here is from genome assembly GCA_964405305.1 of uncultured Oscillospiraceae bacterium. GTDB lineage: Bacteria > Bacillota > Clostridia > Oscillospirales > Ruminococcaceae > UMGS1668. The sequence continues at coordinate 6,492 of CAYONL010000003.1, forward strand.
AAACGCCGTCATCCAGCCCAAGAAGATACAGGATTTCTTCGTAAAGGAGAATCCGGCCGGCATCAACGGCTCGCTTTTGGAGGGCAGATTCATCTACGACGCCTACGTTCTGGGCGCGCGCGCTAACGGCGTTTACGCTGCTGTGGCCGCCTCCACCCAACAGGCGGAGCCGACGCTGACCTACGCCGCCGGAACAAAGAGCGTGGCCGTGGCCTCCTCCGGCGCGGATTCCATGCGCTACACGCTGGACGGCACCGACCCGCGCTACGCCAAGTCCGCCGCGGTGGTTTCCGGCGCCTCCGGCACGATAGACCTGACCGCCTTTGCCGGACAGACGGTGACCGTAAAGGCCGTGGCCTACGACGGCGCGCTGTTCACAAGCTCCGTCAAAACGCTGACTCAGGCTGTGGCGGCATAACTGAAAGGAGGGCTTTGCCCATGGCGAAATTAAACACAACGCAGCGGGGTAAAAAACAAAGCAAAAAGTCCCAGGGCACCTTTGTGTTATACGGCGAAAAGACCGTGGCGCCGGTGGACAACGTCTACGTGAAGGAGCGCGGCGACCTGCTTGCGGGCTACAGCGGAAACGCCGCCCGCCGCGACGAAACCTACGCCCGCGAGACAGGCGAAGTGTCGGCCGACGTTTCGCAGGAGCTGCGGGAGGCGTATGTGGCGGCGAAAAACTCCGGGCGCCAGCTTCCGCAGGTGATGAGCGCGAAAGGGCTTTCCGGCGGCGTCTCCGACCTTGCGGCAAGGCGGGTGCAGAGCGGCTACAACACCTTGCGAAGCGAGCTTACCGCCGAGAGGGACAAAAGGCTTGCCGCCCTGCAGGAAGAATACCTGCAAGGCGGCCAAAAGGACAGGGAGGCCTACCAGCTCAAGCTCAACGCGCTGAACAAGCGTTACAAGCTGGCGCTGGAAAGGCTGGCATGATATAAAAAATCGGCTCCGTTACCGAGTGGTGGCGGAGCCGAAGCTTTATATGGAGCGCGTCCCACAGCGCCTTTCAGCAGCGCATTGGAACACATCCGTTCAATTTTATAATACCACAAATACTGGAAAAAACAAATACGCAAAAAAAGACTCCGTCCCAAAGCGGGGCGAAGTCTTTGAAAGCTGTGCGGGTCACATGTGGTAAAGGGCCTCCGGGTCCAGCGGGTGTACTCCGGCGGATTCCAGCGCCTTTATGGCCGCCTCGTTGTCGTCCACACGGAGGATGACGTAGGCCAGCCCCTCCTTGGTGCCGAGAAAGGCGTAAAGGTACTCCACGGGAATAGAAGCTTTATCCAGCACCTCCAGCGCGCCGGAAAGGCCGCCGGGCTGGTCGGGGACGCCTATGCCGATGACGTCCGTCAGGGTGGCGGTGAGGTCGGCGGCCTTTAGCGCCTCATACGCGCCGTCCGGGTCGTCAACTATGAGCCGAAGGATACCGAAATTTGTTGTGTCGGCTATGGAGAGCGCCCTTATGTCCACGTGAGCCTTCTCTAAAACCGAGGTTATCTTCGCCAGCGAGCCGGATTTGTTTTCCGCGAAAACAGAGAGCTGCTTTATCGTCATATCAGTTGCCCCTTTCTGTTTTGTATTGTCCATTATTATACTCCAAATACCATAAAGTGGTTCCCTGACCTTATACCTTGCGCTTGTCAATAACGCGCTTTGCCTTGCCCTCGCTGCGTTCAATGGAGTGCGGGGCCACCAGCGAGATCTTTACCGCTATGCCGAGGGTGGATTCCACAGCCGAGCGCAGAGCCTTTTCGCGGCCCTCAACCAGGCGGACGGTATCGAAGGAGGCCTCCGGCGACAGCTCCACCAGCACCTCCATGGTGTCCAGGTTGCCGGCGCGGTCCACAATTATCTGGTAGTTCGGCGTGACGCCCGGCTGGGTCAGCAAAACGCTCTCGATCTGGCTCGGGAACACGTTGACGCCGCGGATGATGAGCATATCGTCGGTGCGGCCGGCGGGCTTTTTCATCTTTACGAAGGTGCGCCCGCAGGAGCAGGGCTCATAGGAGAGCGAGGCTATGTCGCGGGTGCGGTAACGGATGAGGGGCAGCGCCTCTTTGGTGATGCAGGTGAACACCAGCTCGCCCTCCTGCCCGTCCGGCAGGACCTCGCCGGTGTCCGGGTCGATGATCTCCGGGATGAAGTGATCCTCGTTTATGTGCATACCGCTCTGGGCGCTGCACTCATAGGACACGCCCGGCCCCATGACCTCGGAAAGTCCGTATATGTCGTAGGCTTTTATGCCGAGCAGCTCCTCTATCCGCTGCCTCATGCTCTCCGTCCACGGCTCCGCGCCGAAGATGCCGGCCTTCAGGTGGATATCGGCGGGGGTGAGGCCCATGTCGCGCATCGTCTCACCGATATAGGCGGCGTAGGACGGCGTGCAGCAGAGTATGGTGGAGCCGAAATCCCGCAGTATCTGTATCTGGCGGGAGGTGTTGCCGCTGGAAACGGGTATGACCGACGCCCCAAGCGTGTTCGCCCCATAGTGTATGCCCAGCCCGCCGGTGAAAAGCCCGTAGCCGTAGGACACGTGGACGAAGTCGGTTTTGTCCGCGCCCGCCGCCACAAGGGCCCGGGCCGCCATCTCGCCCCATATCTCCAGATCGTGGGCGGAGTAGCCAACGACGGTCTGCTTGCCCGTGGTGCCGCTGGAGGCGTGTATTTCGCGCAGCTCCCTGTGATCCACCGCGAACAGGCCGTAGGGGTAGCTGTCCCGCAGATCCTGCTTGTAAGTGAAGGGCAATTTGTTGAGGTCGTCCACGTTCTTTATGTCGTCGGGCGCGACGCCCATTTCATCAAGACGCTGTTTATAGAAAGGTACGCGGTCGTAAACCCTGCGTATCATCTGCGACAGGCGCAGGGACTGCAGGGCGCGTATCTCGTGGCGGGGCGCTCTCTCTATTTCGCTGTAAATTCTATCCAAAGGGGATCCCTCCTGCTTGTATTTATTCCCCTCTGCCCAGTTTGAACGCGGCGAGGTTCATATCCACGAACTTCTCCGGCACAGTCTCGCGTAAGGCGTTTTCCCAGTCCTCGGCGGGCCCCTCCAGCATGGAGGACAGCGCCCCCAGCATGACGGTGTTGACCGCCTTGGCGGAGCCGGCCTTTTTGGCCAGCGCAAGGGCGTCTATCACCTTGGCCTTGACGCCCAGCTCCTCAATATTCGCAAAAATGTCCTCGGGATATTTCGCCGCGCCTGTGATGACGGGCATGGGGTCTATTTGCTGGTTCGAGGCGACCAGCACGCCGTCCGGTTTGAGGTAGGAGATCCATCTTGCGGCCTCAAGCTGCTCGAAGGCGAGGATATAGTCCGCGCCGCCGGGCTCGATTATTGGGGAATAGACCTTCTCGCCGCAGCGCACATACGTTACGACGGAGCCGCCCCGCTGGCTCATGCCGTGGACCTCGGATATTTTGACGTCGAAGCCCCGGTGCATAAATACGTCGCCAAGCACGCGGCTGGCAAGCAGGGTTCCCTGTCCGCCCACGCCGACTATCATGATGTTTATGCTGTCATGCACCGAGATCATCCCCTTTCGCTGTGGATTCTATCGCGCCGAAAGCGCACATCTGGGCGCAGAGGCCGCACCCGACACAGAGGGTGGCGTCCACGGCGGCCTTGCCGTCCTCCATATGTATGGCGGGACAGCCTATCTTGAAGCATGCCTTGCATGCGCGACATTTGTCCTTATCTATTTTGTACGGAGCGCCGTGTTTTACGCCCTTTAACAGGGCGCAGGGCCGGCGCGCTATGATGACGGAGACCTCGTCCGCCGCCAGCTCCTCCTTTATCACGCGCTCCAGCGCGGAAAGATCGGCGGGGTCCGCCTCGACCACCCGCTTCACTCCGTAGGCCCTTGCCACGGCGGCGATGGAGACCTCCGGCGTCGGCTCGTTTTTAAGGGTGAGGCCGGTGGTGGGGTTCTGCTGGTGGCCGGTCATGCCGGTTATGCGGTTGTCCAGCACTATGACGGTGGAGGCGCCGCGGTTGTAAACCATGTTCACAAGGCCGGTCATGCCGCTGTGCATAAAGGTGGAGTCGCCTATCACGGCCACGGAGTTTTTCTCCGAGCCGGGCCTTGCCTTATTGAAGCCGTGGAGCCCGGAGATGGAGGCCCCCATGCAGATGGTGGTATCCATGGCGGAGAGCGGAGCCGCCGCGCCCAGGGTGTAGCAGCCTATGTCGCCGAAAACGGTGAGATGGAGTTTGTTGAGGAGGTAGAAAACGCCCCTGTGGGGACAGCCGGGACACATGACCGGCGGGCGCGCGGGCAGAGCCTCCGGATAGCCGGCCGTTTCGGCTCTTTCGCCCAGCAGCTTTTCGCGCAGCATGGCGGCGGTGTACTCGCCCTCAAGGCTGAACAGCGCCTTGCCCTCGCAGGCGATGCCCGCGGCCTTCATGCCGTTTTCAATCACGGGGTCCAGCTCCTCCACAACTACGAGCCTGTCCACCTTCATGGCGAAATCGCGCAGCAGCTTGAGCGGCAGCGGATTGACAAGCCCCAGCTTTACGACGGAAACGCTGTCGCCCAGGGCCTCTTTTACGTACTCGTAGGCTATACCGGCGGTGACTATGCCTATCTTTGTGCCGCCCCACTCCACCCGGTTCATCGGGCAGTCCTCGGCGTAGGCCGAGAGCGCGGCCATGCGTTTTTCAACGACGGTGTGGCGCGGGCGGGCCATGGCGGGCATCATCACGAATTTTTTTATGTCCTTGCGGTACTCCTTCATGGGCAGCTCCATGCGGCTGTACAGCGGCAGCGCGCTCTGGGAATGGGACACACGGGTGGAAAGCCGCAGCAGCACGGGCGTGTCGAACCTCTCCGACAGCTCGTAGGCGAAGGACGCCATGTCGCGGCAGTCGGCGGAATCGGCCGGCTCCAGCATCGGCAGCTTGGCCGAAACGGCGTAGTGGCGGGAGTCCTGCTCATTCTGGGAGCTGTGCATACCGGGGTCGTCCGCCACGGCGATGACAAAGCCGGCGTTCACGCCCGTGTAGGACGAGGTGAACAGCGGGTCGGCCGCCACGTTGAGCCCCACGTGCTTCATGGCGGCAAAGGCGCGCGCTCCGCCGATGGCCGCGCCAAGAGCGGATTCCACGGCGACCTTTTCGTTGGGCGCCCACTCGGCGTACAGCTCGTCGTATTTCGCGGCGAACTCCGATATTTCCGTGCTGGGTGTGCCGGGGTAGCTGGATATAACCCTGCACCCGGCCTCCCAAAGCCCTCTGGCTATGGCCTCGTTGCCAAGCATCATCTTGTCCATTCAAAAGCCCCCTCTATTCAAAAGAAAGTGTGTTCTATGAAAATTTTAAGCCCGATCAAAATTAAAATTATACCGCCGGCGATCTCCGCCTTTTGCCGCAGCAGGCCGCCAAAGCGCTTGCCCGCCACAACGCCGATGAGCGAAAGCGTAAACGTCACGACGGCGATGAAACCGGCCGCCCAGTATATGTTCGCGGAGAGCATGGCAAAGCTGATTCCCACGGCCAGCGCGTCTATGGAGGTGGCCATCGCCTGCGCCAGCAGCAGCTTCCACGTAAACACGCGGCAGACCTGCTCCTCCGGGTTGCGAATGTCCTGAATGGCCTCGCGTATCATGTTGCCGCCTATGACCGCCAGCAGGATCAGCGCTATCCAGTGGTCAAAGCCCGATATGAGATCCGCGAAGGCGCTGCCCGCGAAGTAGCCCGCCACAGGCATTATGCCCTGGAAAAGGCCGAAGGCGCCGGCAATGGCTATGGCGCGGCTTTTCGGCATGCCGGGGTAGCACATACCGTCGGAAACCGAGACGGCAAACGCATCCATGGAAAGACCGACGGCGATAAGGAACAGAGTCAGCAGATCCAACAGCGGTACCTCCACAAAAAGATGTATTCGATAATTATAACTATACAGAGGGGCGATGTCAAATAAAAAGCACGTAAACAACGGCGGGACAACACTATTAACATTTTATTAATGCATTGAATGGCTTTATGGTGTAAAATATGCTTTATTGAAGCGATTTTTTGGGAGGGAAAAGCGGCTTGTTCGGATATGTTAAGCCCTATAAGCCGGAGCTGCGGGTGCGCGAGCTTGAGACGTATAAGGCCGTTTACTGCGGTCTTTGCCGGGAGCTTGGCCGCGCCTACGGCCCACTCTCCCGCCTGACCCTCAGCTACGACTTCGCGTTTCTGGCGCTGCTCGAAATGGCGATAACGCCGGGCTCGCCGGAGTTTTGCCAAAAGCGGTGCGCCGCCCACCCGCTGCGCCGGAAAAGCACCTGTGTCCATTCGCCCGCGCTGGAAAGCTCCGCCGCCGCCGCCATGATACTGCTTTATTACAAGCTGCGGGACGATCTGGCGGACAGGGGGTTTTTCAAAAAGCTGGCGGCGGCGCTTATCTACCCGGTGGCGGCCGCGGCCAGGCGGCGGGCGCTTCGCCGGTCGGATAAGGAGAGGCTTCTGGATGAGGCCGCCGCGGATATGATGCGGGAGCAGGCCCGGCTGGAGGCGGAGGGCTGTTCCAGCGCGGACAGGGCGGCCGAGCCCACCGCAAAGTTTTTGGAGCGCGCGCTCTCCCTGCTTTCGGAGGATGGGGAGCAGCGGCGGGTGCTGGCAAGGTTCGGATATTTATTCGGACGCTATATATATCTATGCGACGCCGCCGACGACTTAGACGACGACAGGAAAAAGGGCGCCTACAACCCCTTCCTTTACGGAGAGGACACGGCGGGCAGGCTTGCCCGGGCGCGGGGCTCGCTTTACTCAACGATAGCGGAGCTTTGCGCGGCGCTGGAGCTGCTGAAAATTTACAGATATAAAGAGATATTGGACAACGTGGCCTACCTCGGTTTAAAGGCGGAGGCGGGTCGAATTACCGAAAAAAGGAGCGGAGATCCTGAATGAGCGATCCCTATCAGGTGCTTGGGGTCAGCCGCGACGCGACCGACGAGCAGATAAAAACCGCATACCGGGACCTCGCCCGGAAATACCACCCAGACAATTATCAGGATTCCCCGCTGGCGGACGTGGCCTCCGAAAAGATGAAGGAGATAAACGCCGCCTACGACGACATACAGGCCGAGCGCAAGGGCAAAAAGACGTCGGGCTACGGGCCGGGTTCCGCGCGGGGCGGGGCTTACGGCGGCTACGGGCAGGGCTACGGCCAAAGCTCGGGCTACGCCGGCTACACCCCTCCGACGGAATACGCCGACGTGCGCCGCATGATATCCCAAAACCGCATAGCCGAGGCGGAGGAGATACTTGACGGCGTGGCGGAGGGCCGCAGAAGCGCCGAGTGGTACTTTTTAAAGGGCAGCATATACCACAAGCGCGGCTGGTTCGACGAGGCGCTGAACCACTTTGCCCGCGCCTATCAGATGGACCCGGGCAACCCGGAGTACAGGGAGGCCTATCAGAAAAGCATGTACCAGCGCAACACCGGCTCGCCCTACGGGAACCCCTACGGCGGCGGCGGCGCGCAGATGTACGGCTGCGACTGCTGCGACCTGTGCACCGGCCTCATGTGCATGAACCTTTGCTGCGACTGCGGCAACGGCTGCTGCTGAGTTTTGGCGGCTGGCGCGCCGCTTTTTAACTTATATTTTATTTGGTGGTGATTTTTTGAAACGAAGCGGACAGGTGGCGCTCTGCGGAATGATCGCGGCGCTTTGCACTCTGCTGCTTTTCGCCACCGGAATGATACCGTTCGGCACCTATGCCCTGCCCGCGCTGGCCGGGCTGCTTATGGTGACGGTGGCGGTGGAAACGGGCACCAGCTGGGCTGTCACGCTGTACGTTGCGGTGTCGCTGCTGTCCATTCTTTTGACCCCGGACAAAGAGGCCATGCTCATGTTCATCATGTTTTTTGGCCACTACCCCATAACGAAGACCCGGCTGGAGCGCATAAAGTTTAAGCCCCTGCAATATCTCATCAAGTTCGGCGTGTTCAACGCCTGCGTCGTGGCGGCGTATATGATAATTATTTATGTGTTCCAGATGCCGGACGTGCTCACGGAGATGGGCTCCTTTGGGCGGTACTCCGTGCTCGTGCTGCTGGCGCTGGGGAACATTGTTTTTATCGTCTACGACTTCGCGCTGACCCAGATAATCCGCGCCTATGTGGAGTGGTTTCGTCCCAGGTTCCTGCGCCGGTCGAAATAGACAATAGACACTAGTCACTAGACACTAGTAGAACGCGGTAAAGGAAAACGGGTTCCCAAACAATAGGGTTTCGCTATCTTTTAAAAAAGGCGGTCATCCGAAGGGGTCTTAGGGGCGATCGAACGTGGCGCTGTCCAAATCTTTGATTTGGTCTACAGCGCCGGTGCAAGGCTCGCCCAAATCTCTGATTTGGCTGCGAGCTACTGCAAGCCCCTTTGAAAGATTCGCACTAACTTATAAAGCTGGCAGCCGAAGGGTATTACAGGGGCGATCGGAAAGCCCCTGTTTAAAAATTTGTCGGCGCAGCCGACTCCTCTTAAAACACAAACTTAAAAAATACCGCGCAGGCTGTCTTTCAGAAAAGAAAGATGACCGGCGCGGTATTCTTGTATAATGATTTGTAATTGACAAGTTGGCTTTTTAAGTGGTGCCTGCGGCGCATTTAACTAAGGGGGCTTTCCGATCGCCCCCTTAAACCCCTTCGGACGAACGCCCTATTTAACAGTTTGCGGAAATCTATTGTCTAAAGCTGCCGTTTTCCTGTACCCTGTCTCCTGACCCCTGACTCCTGAACCATTACGTCACGGTTTTTTCATGTCGGCCAGCCTTTTGAGCACCTCCGCGTCCAGCGGTATGGCCTTTTTACAGCGCGGGCACAGGAACATGGGCCTGTCGTACCCGGCGGGAATGAACACGCTCCTGCCGCAGTGCGGGCAAATTATTTCCAGACCTTCGTCTTCTTCCATCATCTGAAATGCACCTCCAACGCGTGATGGCGGCAATGCGCCGCTTTATTAAATTATAGCATCCGACCAAAATTTGTCAACCGTTTCGGCGCGCTCTGTAGTCCGCCAGCAGCAGATCCACCATCCGCCCGTAGCTTTTCACTCCGTCGGCCTGACTGTTGGCCTTTAGGTAGGCGTCGTTGACGGAGCTGGAGACCTCCGCTATTTTCCCCTCGTGGGCGGAAAGGTGCGCGTTTTGCGCCCGCATGTCCGCGTCCACATAGCTGTTGTAAAAGCTCCGAAGCTGGGAAAACCCCTCCGGATCCGCCGAATAAAGCGCGTTCATGGAGTGGATCAGCGCCAGCATGACGCCGCTGTACATAAACTCCGGGTCGTCCGAGCCGCGACAGGCCAGAAACGCCGTGAAGTTCGCCTCATCCTCCCGCATAAAGCCGGCCAGATGTGTCTGCTCGTGCATCATGGTGGCGGGTATGAGGAAATCCGGCCCGTCCACGTTGACGTTGGCCTCCATTGTAAAGGGGAAGGATACGCCGCTTATCTGCGTGTAGCTCATGAGAGGGGATATGAGCATGGGCTTCGGCGTGCCGAAAGTGCGTCCGCCCAGTTTGAGCACCGGGTACTTTTCACCCAGCCGGTCGTAACCGTCGCGGGCGGAAACAGCCGCGTCAAAGTCGCCCTCGTTAAGAACCATTACGCCCTCGGCGCTATGGGAAACACCGTAGGAAAGCCTGTTCGCGTCGTTTATCAGCTCGGCGCAGAGACTTTTAAGCTCGGCGGTGGAGCTCTCGCGTATTTCCAGCCCGCAGTAGGCGCTGAAGGAATAGCGGTAGTAGTTGACGCCAAAGGTGGCGGCGAAAATAAAAATGAGCACGGAGCCGGTGGCCCCAAGCGTCGCCAGCGCGCTCAAAAGCTCGCTCACCGCGCCGCCCTTTGCGCGCCTTGACCGCCGGGCCGCCCGGACGAGCACCCACACGATAAAAACCGCCGCGCCGGCATAAAAGAACTCCGTCAGCGAAAAAGGCACAGCGCCCGAGACGGTGCCCATGGCTCCGGCGACGTATCTGTAAATATGTATGGCGTACCACTCGGCAAAGCCCGAAACATAGCGCGCGGCCAGGTTAAGCCCCAGGGCCGCCGGAAGCAGAAGCAGCAGCCACAGCCGCCGCCATCCGCGTCCGCCTTTGAGCATGCTCATAAAAGCACCACCGTTATGCCGTGGTTGCCCATGGCAAAGTCGCTGTCACGCCGAAGCTCCGGGCACTTGACCAGCATGGCGCGGGCGTCCGGGTTAAAGGGCGAAAATTCCTCGCCCGGCACGAAGGCGCAGATACGCCCGTCCTGACGCAGCCGCCGCAGCTTTGGGCCCAGAGCCGCCTTTATCGCGCCGCCGCGCCCGGTGGAGCCATAGCCGTGTACCAGCTTGACGTAGGAGGCGCCGTATGCCCGGGCGGTCTGTAATTCCATCCCAAGGCGCGCCATGGCGCCATCCACCGTCGGCATGCCCCGCTCAAGATTGACGACCCGCCCGGCCATAGCGCGCACCCCCCAAAGATTTTTTAATGAACAGCCGCCGCCCGACTCCGCAAATTAAAACTCTATCTCGTCCAGCTCCAAAAGCAGGCGGGCGTATATTTTCGCGGTGTCCAGCAGCAGCTTTACCGGCGCGCACTCGTCCGCCTGATGCATTCCGCCGCGGTACAGACCGAAGGGGCTTTCAAAGTCCGGGTCCTCCGCGCCCAAGGCGTAGGCGTTCTTCATGTGGCGGGCGTAGGTGCCGCCGCCCATGGTGAAAGGCTCCCAGTTCTTATCCATGACCTTGTTGACGGTGGCGACGGCGGTGCGGACAAGGTCGGAGTCCGCCTCGATGTAGATGGGATGCGAGTCGCTCTTTTCGGTAAGGGTGCAGCCCCGGGACTCGGCAAACTTTGTGGCGGCGGCTATGACGTCGCGTCCGTTCACGGTGACGGGGTAGCGTATATCTATGGAGAGATGGATAACGCCCTCAAAGGCCTTTACAACGCCGCCCACATGGGTCAGCTTGCCGCTGGGCTCGTCCTCAAAGGCCGCGCCGAAGGGTTCGCCATTGTAGGAGGAGAGCATATCCGCAATAAACTCCAGCGCGTGTACGGCGTCGCCCTTGGCAAGACCGTGGGCCAGTATGGCTTTGGCCAGTATGCCGATGGCGTTTACACCGTTTTCAGGCAGGGAGGCGTGGACGGCGGCGCCTGTGGAGATTATGCGCACACCCAGCTCGTCCGGCTCCACTTTAAAGGCGTCCTCGCCCCGGAGCGCGTTTTTAACAGTCTCAAGGTCAAGCCCGGTCAGCACTATTTCCGCGTGGTCGGCCACAACGTTTGTGACCGTGCCGGCGGAAAACCGCGCTATGTTTCCGTCGCCCATGGGTATGTTGAGCCAGAAGCACATGATGCCCTTTTCGCCGTGGCAGATGGGGTAACCGCCGTCCGGCGTGAAGGCCACCACAGGCAGCTTGTCGGAGGTCTCGATATAGTGGTCAATATCCAGCATGCCGGTCTCCTCATCGCTGCCCATAAAAATCTCTATCTGGCGGCGAGGAAGTAAACCCAGCTCTTTAAGGCAGCGCGCGCCGTAAACGGAGGCCCACAGCGGACCCTTGTCGTCCATAACGCCGCGGCCTATGACAAGCCCGTGCTCCTCCGTCATGCTGAAGGGGGAGTATTTCCAGTCGCCGCCGGCGGGCACCACGTCAAGGTGACCCAGCACGCCGACCTTTTCCTCGCCCTCGCCCACTTGGGCGACGACGCAGAAGTTGTCCCGGTTCTCCGCCTTAAAGCCGTAGCTTTCGGCCAGCTCCATGGCACAGTTAAGCGCCGCGGCGCACTCGTCGCCAAAGGGGTTGTCGCCGGTGAGGTATCCGTCGCAGGAGACGGAGTGGTAGCTTATCAGCCGGCTGAGATCGCGCAAAAACTCGCCCTCGTGCTCATCCACCCATTTGTCTATTCGTTTTTCAATTTCGCCTGTCATTTTCATACGCTCATCTCCGATAAATTCAGTATATTTTAGTATAACATTGCTTTGTGAATAAAACAACAGAGGAGGCCCCTCCCTTTGCGAGAAAAAGGTCAAACACCTCCGGCGGCGCGCTTTGCTTTATAATACATTTAATAGGAGCGCAGGACCCGGCAAAACGGACAGGAAGGAAATAGATGACGAAATGGTAACAACATCACATTGAAAAATGACAGAATGGTGACTATAATAAAGAAGAACCGAGCGGGACGACGAAACAGCTCGAAACCAGCCGCGGTTCAAGAAATTTATCGGAGGTAATCCAGAATGAAAAAAATCCTTACTGCGGTCCTGGCGATGGTCATGGTGCTCTCTATGGGCGTCACAGCCTTTGCCGCCACCGAGGACGGACAGATCGACTTTGGCAACACCATCAACGCCACCTACGGCGGAGAGGCCACTGTCGAATTCACCTACGCCGACGACTTTGATTTTAACGACTACGCTGCTTCCGTCAAGCTGGGCGGACAGTTTGTTGACAAGTTCTCCATCAAGGTGCTTGACGCCGAGACGAACACCGCGACTCTCACCGTCAAATTCAAAAAGCTGCCCCTTGCTTACGCTTCCGCTGTTGAGATCCTGGTGAAAGCCACGAAATCTTCCGGCGCCACCATCACAACGAGCTCCGGCGTTGCCAAGTTCTCCGTCATGGATGAGGCTATCGGCGAGGACACCATCAAGGCCCACGTTGAGAACAAGCTGACCATTGACGCCGCCGGCGCCCTGGTCATCACCGAGGATGGCTTTACCGCCGCCGGTGCGAACCCGCTGTCTGTCAACTTTGGCGGCTTCACCGTCGAGTTCCAGAAGGTTACCGGCCAGAAGGGCATCAACTTCGACTCCAACACCGTGTCCATCGATGAGATCACCGACAAGTACAAGGACAACGAGTTCAAGTTCCTCTCCTTCACCTCCACCGTCAAGCTGGCCAACAAGGCCACCGTGGTCATGGGCTTCACCGAGTACGATGAGGAAGCCTTCGGCTTCAAGTCCGACGACGAGAACAAGACCGTCTATCTGTACCAGTACGACGGCAACCAGCTCATCAGCCACGGCACCGTGAACATGGCTGCCAAGGGCGCTGAAGTTGCCTTCACCGTCAAAGCCGGCGACACGCTGGGCCGCTACCTCGTGACCAACAAAGCCATCTCCGGCGCCGTTGTGAACGACAGCACCTCCTCCTCCGGCTCCAGCAGCGGCAACGGCGCGGGCGAGTCCAACCCGAACACCGGCGCCGCCGACCTGACAGGCGCGGCTGTGACGCTGGCCGTCATCTCCATAGTGGCCGCCGCCGCCGTGTCCCTGAAAAAGAGCAAATAAGCGTATAGCTTAAAGCCCGAGGGGGACCCCCTCGCCGATCGAAAAAGCCGTCCGAGTGGGCGGCTTTTTTGCGTAAAAGTATTTAGAGGTACAGTTCAGCCTTAGATAACAGTTTTCGCTATTTTTTAAAAAGGACGGTCGTCCGAAGGCTCATTATCCCGCCGCGCCCGTAACGGGACAGCTTTCCCGCTATTTTACATAACAAAACATTGGGAGGGCTTTGTATGCGGGACTCAAAACGCTCCATCCCAGGGCTATTGCTCATATTTCTTATTGTCATCGGCTACGCCTGGTTTATTGAATATATAATATTTCCAGATGTGAGCCTGACAAATGAAAGACCGGAATTTTGGTCCTTCGACTGTGCCGCGATAGAAGCGAAATATTTTTGGCGATTTCTCATTTACAGCCTTACGCTGTTTTTATCGGTTGGCGTCCTCCTGCGGTTTCTTTTCCTGAAGCGACCGATAGGAAAAAGCAGCTCAGAGGACATAGCGTCCACCGGAGCCGCTTTCATCCTTTTCTTTGCTGTAGAAATGAAAAGCTGGGGGCTTGCTCTCTTTACGATAGCCGTCGCCGTCATCGTATACAAATTACTTACGTTTGAAAAAGGCGCCGGCGTCAAATAGCGCTGGCCCCGAATTGCGGCGTGTACAAGGTGACAAGCGTGGGCTTGGCCGCCGACCCGGAAAAATGGCTTTCGCCGTATGTGTAATGCGGGAGCGCCGTGAAATTGCGCATATAAACAGCGCCGCCGCCTGCCTTATGGGAAGCGGAACTGTCAGGCGGCGCTTTTTTTTGCGGCAGCGGCCCCCGCGGTTTAAACTTACGCCTTGCCGCAATAAAGTAGCCTTGGAGTTTTGCCGTTTGTGTCGTACGCCAGCGACAGGACATCGCCCTCGTGATCGTACCAGCGGCGGTGCTCCGCAAAAAAACGTTATGCTTTCGCCGTCGCGGGAGCAGCCGGTTATAACGCGCTCCGGTTCCGGATAACCTGCGGCGGCTACGGAATAAAGCCCTGTGGCGGCGCTGTAATACTGGCTTTGCGCGCGCTCCGCCGTGATACCGGAAAGATGCCTGTCCGCCGCGGAAACCAGCTCGCTGTCCGTAAAGGCGGAGACGCCGTCTTTAAGCCCTATTTCGCCGTCAATGGCGGTCAGGTACAGTATGGTTTCGTCTATGCCGGCCAGCGACGGTTCGCCGGGATCGCCACAGAAAAAGATGTTTGCCCAGCTTGCGCAGGCGTACTCCGGTTGCGCCATGGCCTCGAGCATGTTATCGTACTTTTCTTTGGGGTACATGGCGGTGACGATCGGAAAATCGTTTCCCTCTCCTGCGCCCACAAGGAACACCCAGCTTTGTTTTCCAACAGGAAGACTGGGGTGCGCGCTTTCCAACACCGTAAATTCCACAAGAAAGGCGGATGACCAAGGCTCCGGCCCCTCCATGGACGAATAGGCGAGATCCACCGTCCGAGACATGAAAAACGGGCTTTCCGTATACGTGGCGTTCTCCACCCATCTGGCAAAATCCGCCGACATCGCTTCGGTTCTTTCCAGCGTGGCGCGCTCGGTTATAAAGCCCGCCATCAGCTCCATCACCTGCTCCGCTGTCCAAGAAAGCGGGTCATCGCAATCGGCCGGGAGGTCTGAGCGCGCCGCCTCCGAATAAATATCCGATGAAAGCTCTGGATACGCCGAAGCTGCCCCGTCCTCGGCGGCACAAGACATAAAAAACACGCATATCAGCGCGATCAGGAGCGCCGCGTTTCTAATGTAAGGAGATTTCATTTTTTACCACCGCCTCATAGTCGTACAAAGTTATTTTCCGTCCCCACCTGTCAGTCACCCTGACATATCCCCTGCCGTAAACAGGCTCTCCAACAAGGTGCGAGTCCGTCACATACCCTGGAGGGGAATACGTAACAGGCCCGTCAACCTGGTATAGAGCCACATGCAAATGAACCCCGCCGCTGTTGCCGCTGTTGCCAATGGCACCCACTGCGTCTCCGGAAGAAACTTTGTCGCCAACTCCAACTTTAATGGAATTTGGAGACAGGTGGGCATAAGTTGTGTAATAAGTACAGCCATCTATTGTGTGTTCGACCGTAACCGCAAACCCGTTCCCACCGGAGGGGCCGGCTTTTACTACGGTGCCGTTAAAAGCTGTCACTGCGTTTGCCCCGGGAGAGGAAACAAAGTCCGTACCCAAGTGACCGCCGCCGAAGTTTCCGGCGTTGCCGCCGAATACATTTGTAACTTTATATCCGTTTTTGGCATAATTATACCAGAGCTTTTCGGAAATTGAGCCTCCGTTTCTCTCCGTCATCCTCACGGCCCAGACCTCGGCGGCCTCCTCGGGTTTATTATCCTTTGCGGCCTGCTTATAGTAATCATCATACCCCTTTTTCCCGCGATTTTCAATATTTCCCGCGCCTGTGTCGGGGTTTGTTTCCTGCGCCGCCATGCTCTTTCTCTCCTGCTCCTCCGCGCGGCGGCCGCCAAGGCCGGTGACGGCGGCTTTCGGTGTGCCGGGGCCGGCCGCCCTGTCCGCCGCCAGCAAAAGCGCCTGCGAAGCTCTGCGGGCGGCGGACTTTGCGCGGTCGTCCGCGCCGCTTCGGAGGCACACCTGCCGCCTGCCGAGCCTGTTCCAGATTGTAGCGCCTGACCCAGTTCTTGATCTGCGCTTTTTCCAGTCCAAAGTGGTCTGCAATCTCCTGCCGTGTTTTTCCCTCATGTCGCAGCGCTACTATTTCCACCTCTATTGCCTTCATGTTCGTCCATTTTCGCTTGCTCATAATAATACCCCCTGATGTAGTTCTATTATCCTACATCAGGGGGCGTTTTGTCTATTGTCCGTTTTTACTGGTTCGGTTCAGTTCACATGAGCACGGAGGGACGCTTTTGTATACATCATTACGCGGAGCTTTACTTTTTCACTTCCTCGATCACGGGAAGGATCATCGGGCTGCGCTTTGTAAGGCCGTAGAGGTAATTTGAGGCGGCGTCGCGGATCTTGAGCTTGAGGTTCGCCCAGTCGCGGCCGGGTGCTCCGGCGGCCTCCTCCAGCACGCGGCGGACGACGTTGCGCGTTTCGCCGATCATATCCTCGGCCTCGCGCACGTAGACAAAGCCGCGGGAAACTATGTCCGGCCCGGAGAGTATGGCGCCGGTCTTCCCGTCCAGCGTGACCGCCACAATTATGAGGCCGTCCTCGCCCAGACGTTTTCTGTCGCGGAGCACCACGCTGCCCACATCGCCCACGCCCAGACCGTCCACGAGCACAGCGCCCGCCGTCACGGTGGAGGTGGCGCTTATTCCGGCGTCGCTGACCTCTATAACGCGGCCCAGCTCGGGTATCATGACGTTTTCGTCCGCCATGCCCATGCGCTTGGCAAGGCCGGCGTGCTTCATCAGGTGCTTATATTCGCCGTGCACCGGGATAAAGTATTTCGGCTTGGTCAGCGCGAGCATCAGCTTCTGCTCATCCTGACAGGCGTGGCCGGAGACATGTATCTCGCTGTATTTTTCATATACCACCTCCGCGCCCAGGCGCATCAGCTCGTTGACCACGCGGCCCACAAACTTTTCGTTGCCCGGTATGGGGTAGGCGGAGACGATTATCAGGTCGTTTGTGGTGATGGTGACCTTGCGGTGGTCGCCCATGGCCATACGTGTAAGCCCGCTCATGGCCTCGCCCTGGCTGCCGGTGGTGACTATCACGGCCTCCCGGTCGGGCATACGGTTCAGGGTGTCCAGCGTGACGACCGTGCCCTCCGGCGCGTCCAGATAGCCCAGCTCCAGCGCCTTGGCCATCACGTTCTCCATGCTGCGGCCCACCATGGCCACCTTGCGGCCAAAGCGCACGGCCGTCTCGATGACCTGCTGCACCCTGTACACGTTGGAGGAGAAGGTGGCGACGAGTATGCGCTTGCCCCCCGCGTTTTTAAACAGCAGGTCAAAGCTGTCGCCCACCGTCCGCTCGCTGGGGGTGCTGCCGGGGCGCTCCGCGTTCGTGGAGTCCGCCAGCAGGGCCAGCACGCCGTGGCTGCCCAGCTCGCCGAAGCGTGCCAGGTCGATTATTTCGCCCCTTGCCGGGGTGTAATCCACCTTAAAGTCGCCGGTCTGTATCACAACGCCCGCCGGAGTGTGTATGGCCAGCGCGCAGGCGTCGGGTATCGAGTGGTTGACCGTTATAAATTCCACGCCCATGCAGCCCAGCGTAACGGTGTCGCGGGGCTTTACCACGTTCAGCTTGCAGCGGTTCAGTATGCCCTGCTCCCGGAGCTTGCCCTCAATAAGCGCGATGGTGAACCTTGTGGAGTACACCGGGATGTTGAGCGTCTGGAGCAGGTAGGGTATGGCCCCTATGTGATCCTCGTGCCCGTGGGTGACGACAAGGCCGCGGAGTCTGTCGCGGTTTTCCTCAAGGAACGTGAAATCCGGTATGACCAGATCCACGCCCAGCATCTCCTCGTCCGGGAAGGCGAGGCCGCAGTCCACAATTATAATGTCGTCGCCGTACTCGTAGGCGGTCATGTTTTTGCCTATCTCGCCCAGGCCGCCCAGAGGAATTATCTTGAGCGGCGGGTTTTTAGAGGAGCGGGGAGGCCTTCCGCGGCGTTTGGGCTGCTCGTCCGGCTGTGCCTGCTGGGCGGGCTGCTGCTTTACGACCGGCTGTTTTGCGGTCTGCTGCTTCGGGGGGCGGTTTTGCTGGGCGGGTTGGCCCTGTGGGACCGCGCCCTTCTGCCTGCCCGCCGTTTTTTGTTTGTCGCGCCGGCCGGCCTGCTGCTTTTGCTGGGCGGGCTGGTTTTGCGCTGTCTGCTTTTGCGGAGCGGGCTGGTTCTGCGCTGTCTGCTTTTGCGGAGCGGGCTGGTTCTGTGCTGCCTGCTTTTGCTGGGCGGGCTGGTTCTGTGCTGCCGGCTTTTGCTGGGCCGGGGCGTTATTTTGCGCGGGAGATATGCGCCCGTAAAGCGCAAGGTCGTCTTTTTTGACCGGGGCGCTTTGGGCGGGCTTTTTGTTTTCGTGGTGGGGCTGGGGCGCCGGGCTTTGTTCCTTTTGGGAAGCGGCCGGAGCCTTTTCAGCGCGCGCCGCATCAGCCAAAACAGGCTGTTTCACGGCGTCCGCGTTGGCTTTGGGCCTGCGTCCGCGCCGGTTCTGATCCTGTTTTTCGGGCTTTGTGTCGGCGGCGGGGTTTGTTTCAGGCGCGGTGGGTTTCGTTTCGGCTGGCTGCTGCTCCGGCGCGGCCTGTTGATGGTCGTACTGCGCCTCCGGCAGACTGGCGAGCACTGTGTCCAGCGCATCCAGCGATTTTCTGGGCGCGGTGGGGCGTGCGGGTTGTTGTTTATCCAAATGATTTCCTCCAAACCGGTGGCCGTGCGCAGGCGGCGCGGAACCCAAACGGCGCCTCCGTCTAAATTTAGGCGGGGCATCGCCGTGGGACACTGCGCTGGCGCGGCGGCTCACTGTAATTTTCTTTCTGCAAAATTCGGTTTTTTATATTTAAATCCGAAATAAAAAGACTAAAAAAGCGGTTTTTGCCGGAATGCGGAAAACGAAATTAACCCCCTCCGGTCTTTCCGGAAGGGAAAATAAAATTCGCGCTGTTAAATTTCATATCCGTGCAGGATATGTCATCGTGCGCAGCCGCACATGCGTCTCCGACCGATGAAAGTATCCGGCCGGGCAAAAGACGGGTTTCCGCATCCCGCCTCATGATAGAAATATAATACTTTAATTTATAAAATCTGTCAACATAAATAAAATGAACTTTTTGCCAGCGCCCTCGGCGGTTATTATTGACCGGCCAAAAGAGAGGTATTCAGCCCGCCGCCGCTTGCCAAAAGCCGCGTTCTGTATATAATATAGTAAATGGGTCTGTCCCAAACCATATTTATTCGGTGGAGGCGAGGTTTATGAAAGAGGTGACGCTGTTCACCGATGGGGCGTGTTCAGGAAATCCGGGTCCCGGCGGCTGGGGCGCGATACTCAGCTTTGGCGGTCGCGAAAAGGAGCTTTCGGGCGGAGAGCGGGAGACGACCAACAACCGTATGGAGCTGACGGCGGTAATAGAAGGGCTTTCGGCGCTGCGGGAGCCGTGCCGCGTAACGGTGGTAACGGATTCGCAGTACGTTTATAACGGCATGACAAAGGGCTGGGCCGTGGGTTGGCGCGCCCGCGGCTGGAAAAAGGCGGACAAGTCCCCTGCGCTGAACCCCGACCTGTGGGAAAAGCTGCTGGCGCTGTCCGAGGAACATACTCTAAATTTTGAGTGGGTACGCGGACACAACGGCCACCCGGAAAACGAGCGGTGCGACAGATTGGCCGTGGCGGGAGCGCAGCGCGCGGCCGGCAAATAAATTTGTGGGAGGTGTCGGTATGGATAGCGGTATGAAAAAGATGATAGTCGTGGTGACGGCGCTGCTGGCCATTGTTGCCGTGGCGATAACGGCGGCGACGAGGGAGTATTGACAAGGCTCCCGATAAACATAATTTTCTTTCCCACTTGGAAAGGGAAAGAGGAATTTGAGGGGAAAACCGTCAGGTTTCCACCCTCATTTAAATTCTTTCGATCGTTCTTCTGGCCCGTCGAAGGACTTTTTTGGCAGGCTCATTGACAAGCTCCCGTCTGTCCGTAAAACGGGCGCTCAAACAAAATCGGCATACAAAACGCCGCGTCCCTGTTGCTTTCGACAGAGTAAAGCCCGGGGACGCGGCGTTTTTGCGTAGCTTGCGGCGTTTTGCCCGCACTTTTTTGGGGAAATACAGCGCCCGCGCCGATCTCCTACAAGAAAGCTATGAATTATTTTAAAATATTGTGTTTAAAGGGTTGCAATTCCTACAAGAATAGTATAATATAAAAACCACAATATGAGAAAACATTGGAAACCGCAGAGTTTTCATGTAAAATCGCCTCGAGGGAGGACGAAGAAAGCAATGGAAAAACGTTTTGTTTACGCGGATAACGCCGCCACCACCCCGGTATCGACAGAGGTGCTCAACGCCATGCTCCCGTGGCTGACGGAGGGGTACGGCAACGCCTCCAGCATCTACTCAAAGGGGCAGGAGGCAGGGCGCGAGCTGCTGCGCTGCCGCACGCAGATAGCGGATATACTGGGCGCGTCGCCGGAGGAGATATATTTTACCTCGGGCGGCAGCGAGGGCGACAACTGGGCCATAAAGGGCACGGCGCATATGATGGCCAAAAAGGGCCGCCGCCACATAGTTACCAGCGCGTTTGAGCACCACGCCGTGCTCCACTCCTGTGAGGCGCTGGAGCGCGAGGGCTTTGAGGTGACATATCTGCCGGTGCACGAGAATGGGATCGTGCGGCCGGAGGAGGTGGCCGCCGCCATAAGGGACGACACCGCCCTTGTCACCATAATGTACGCGAACAACGAGATAGGCACCATACAGCCCATCCCGGAGATAGGCAAAATATGCCACGAAAAGGGCGTGCTGCTCCACACCGACGCGGTGCAGGCCATAGGGCATGTGGCGATAAACGTTAGGGAGCAGAACATCGACATGCTCTCCCTCTCCGGCCACAAGATCCATGCTCAAAAGGGCGTGGGCCTGCTCTACTGCCGCAGGGGGATAAACCTGCCGAACCTGATAGACGGCGGCGCACAGGAGAGAGGTAAGCGCGCGGGTACGGAAAATGTGGCGGCCATAGCGGGCCTTGCCAAGGCCATGGAAATCGCGTGCTCAAACATTGAGGAGCGTGCTCAAAGGACCGCCGCGCTGCGCGACAAGATAATCCGCGAGGCGCTGAAGATGGAGCGCACCCGCCTCAACGGCGACCCGGTGCACAGGCTGCCCGGCAACGTCAACATCTCCATAGAGGGGGTGGAGGGCGAGAGCCTGCTGCTGATGCTGGATATGTACGGCATCTGCGCTTCGTCGGGCTCGGCCTGCACCTCGGGCTCGTTGGACCCGTCCCACGTGCTGCTGGCCATAGGGCTGCCCCACGAGGTCGCCCACGGCAGCCTGCGCATAACGCTGGACGACGCGAACACCATGGAGGACGCGGACTACATCATAGAGGTGCTGCCCGGTGTGGTGAAGAAGCTCCGCGCCATGAGCCCGCTTTGGGGAAAAATAGTAAACGGCGAGGACACCGCCGTTCGGATGATAAAGTGAGGAGGACGAGCCATGCTGTATTCTGAGAAAGTATTCGAGCATTTTTCCAACCCGCGCAACGTGGGCGAGATAGAGGACGCGGACGGTGTCGGCGAGGTGGGCAACGCCCGCTGCGGCGACATAATGAAGATGTATATTAAGGTGAAGGACGGGGTCATAGAGGACGTGAAGTTCAAGACCTTTGGCTGCGGCGCGGCCATAGCCACCTCCTCCATCGCGACGGAGATGATAAAGGGCAAGCCCATATCCGAGGCCCTCAAGCTGACCAACAAGGCGGTCATAGAGGCGCTGGACGGGCTTCCGGCGGTCAAGATACACTGTTCCGTCCTGGCGGAGCAGGCCATAAAGTCCGCCATCAGCGACTACTACACCCGTCAGGGGATAGACCCGCTGCCCATAGTCGGGCCGATAGGCGAAGTCTCCTGCGCCGTGGAGGAGGCCGAGAAGGCCAAGGTAGCCGAGGCCAAGAAGAACGGAGAGGCGGTTTAACGAGTAGTCAGGGGTCAGGTGGCAGGAGACAGGAGACAGGAGACAGGAGTCAGGTGTCAGGAGACGCGGTACAGGAGAACGGCAGACTCAGACGATAGACTTCCATTAACTTTTGAAGTTGTCAGCCGAAGGGGTTTAAAGGTAGCGGAATGCCCCCTCGAAGATTTGCACTAACTTATAAAGTTGGCGTCCATCCGAAGGATAAATAAGGGCGATCGGACGTGGCGCTGTCCAAATCTTTGATTTGGTTTACAGCGCCGGTGCAAGGCTCGCCCAAATCTCTGATTTGGCTGCGAGCCACTGCAAAGCCCTTATTTTAAAATTGTCGGCGCAGCCGACTCCTCTTAAAACACAAACTTAAAAAATACCGCGCAAGCTGTCTTTCAGCGAAGAAAGATAACCTGCGCGGCTTTTTAATATCATGATTTGTAATTGACGAGTTAGCTTTTTAAGAGGTGCCTGCGGCGCATTTAACTAAGGGGGCTTTCCGATCGCCCCCTTAAACCCCTTCGGACGAACGCTCACTTTAAAGTTAGAGAAAATTTATCATTTTGGGAACCCGTTTTCCTGTACCGCGTTCTCCTGTCTCCTGACTCCTGACGCCTGACACCTGACTACTGCGCTGCTCAGTAGCCGAAGCTGCCGTCCAGCGAGTCGTCCGACGCGACCCAGGCGTCGTAGACCGATATGCTGCGGAAATGCTCCCTGTCGTCACGGATGATGACCGTCTCTATCCCGGCGTTGATTATCTGGCGCTTGCACATGGCGCAGGGGTTGGCGTTGGAGACATAGCCGCCGCCCTCCGCCTCCTTGCCCACAAGGTAGAGCGTGGCCCCCAGCATCTCCGCGCGGGAGGCGTGGATTATGGCGTTTTGCTCGGCGTGGACGGAGCGGCAAAGCTCATACCTTTCGCCCCGGGGCACGTTCAGCTTGTCCCTCATGCAAAAGCCCAGGTCGCAGCAGTTTTTCCGGCCCCTCGGCGCGCCCACATAACCGGTGGACACTATCTGGTCGTTCTTGACTATTATGGCCCCGTAGTTGCGGCGCAGGCAGGTCCCGCGCTCCAGCACCGTTTCGGCTATATCCAGGTAATAATTTATCTTGTCCCGCCGTTCCATGGCGCACCCTCTTTCCAAGTCATGCTTTTATGATAAAGTAAGGGGCCGGGCTTTTCAAGGATTTTTTGTAAATTTTGCGTTTTCTGTGCTATAATAAAAACAAGTTTGCGGCGGATTTTGCCGTAATTAAATTTAAAGGAGCGCGCCATGCCCGAACTTTCAGACATAAATTACATCAGGGAGCTGCTTTCCCGCCACGGCTTCAGGTTCAGCAAATCGCTGGGGCAAAACTTTATAATCGACCCGACGCTTTGTCCGCGGATAGCCGAGGCGGGCGGCGCCGGGCCCGGTGTCTGCGCGCTGGAGATAGGGCCGGGCATAGGCGTGCTGACCGCGGAGCTGGCGCGGCGCGCCGACAGGGTGGCCGCCGTGGAGCTGGACCGGGCGCTGCTGCCCATTTTGGAGGAGACGCTGGGTGAGTTCGACAACGTGGATATCGTAAGCGGCGACGCGCTGGAGCTGGACCTTGCCGCGCTGGCAAGGGAGAAGTTCGGCGGCGCGCCCTTTGTCGTCTGCGCCAACCTGCCGTATTACATCACCTCGCCCGTCATTATGAAGCTGCTGGAAAGCCGCCTTCCCGCCCAAAGCGTCACCGTCATGGTGCAAAAGGAGGCCGCCCTCCGTATGACCGCGGAGCCGGGGACCCGGGAGTGCGGAGCCATAACCGCCGCCATACACTACTACACCCGCCCGGAGCTGCTGTTCGACGTGACGCGGAACAGCTTTATACCGCGCCCGGGGGTGGATTCGGCGGTCATGCGGCTGGCGGTGCTGGATAAGCCCTCCGTCGCCGCCCGGGACGAGGCGCTTTTTTTCCGGGTGGTAAAGGCGGCCTTTTGCCAGAGGCGGAAAACTCTGGCGAACTCGCTGTCCTCCGGGCTCTGCCTGCCCAAGCCGGAGTGCGCCGCGGCCATAGCCGCCGCAGGCCTGGGGCCGAACTCCCGGGCCGAGGAGCTTTCGCTGCAAAAGTTCGCGGAGCTTTCCGACGAGGTGGCGGCGCTGCTGTGAGCGGGCCTTTTCCGCGCGTTTTTTAAAAGGCGACACGGAGCCATCAAAAATATGGGGTAAAATAGGCCGTCCCCGGCTAAAAAGAAGGGGCCGCGCTGTTTCGGATAGGCGGTTTCGGAATAAAATTGTAAAATTTCTGGGAAGACCTGCCGCTCTATTGAAAATCTGGCTTTGGAATGGTATACTAATTTAGCTTTTTTCCTTATTTATAGAACGGAGGATAATCATGGGGGATTTTATAAACAGGCTTAAAGGGCTGTCAAACAAGCAGCTCATCATTTATCTTGGCTGCGCGGTCGCGGTCGTTGTACTCGTACTGGTCATAGTCGTCACCGCCTGCCAGCCGAGAGAGGAACAGGCCGGCCCGGTGGAGGAGAGCACCT
This sequence comes from uncultured Oscillospiraceae bacterium, assembly GCA_964405305.1. GTDB lineage: Bacteria > Bacillota > Clostridia > Oscillospirales > Ruminococcaceae > UMGS1668. The sequence continues at coordinate 30,897 of CAYONL010000003.1, forward strand.
CCAGCGAGAGCGAAAGCGAATCTGAGGCCGAGCCGGTCATCGAGATCAAGTCTCAGGTTGAGAACATAGAGGACGCCTTCAACCAGAACGCCGACGTGGTGGGCTGGCTGTATATCCCGGGCCTCGATATCAACGAGCCGGTGGTGCAAAAGGCCGGCAACAACAAGTATCCCTATAACAACACCGACTGGCTGGGCAAGAGCATAGGCGATTACACCAACTATCCCGCCAGCTGCTACTACACCCATTATTCCAACACCTTTGGCAAGGCGGCGGAGCTGTCCGCGAACACCGTCATCTTTGGCCACAGCAGCCGCGGCTACCGCCAGCCCACCCCTTACGTGGGCGACGAGCCGACCGATGGCAAGTTCTCTCAGCTTTTCAACTTCAAGGACGACGAGTTCGCCAAAAAGACGCCGTACATCTTCTTCTCCACCGCCGATGAGGACATGGTGTGGGAGGTGTTCGCCGTGTCCTACAGCGACGACGGCATCTGGTATATCCAGCAGGACGACAAGAGCGCCAAGACCATGGAGGAGACCATCAGCAAGATGCGCGCCAACTCCCTCTATGATTACGACGTCAAGGTGACGGGCGAGGACAAGATACTTACTCTCTCCACCTGTACAGCCGCCGCCGGTCCCATGCAGGCCGACTGGGTCTACCGCTTTGTCGTCATGGCGAAGCTTGTGGACAAAAAGGACGCCACCAAGACCGAGGCCGCGTTTAAGGTCAACGACGACATCAAATATCCCGACGGGTTCAAGTTCTTTGACTACACCGAAAAGCGCGCCGCCCACGATTTGGGCCCGCTTGAGAACCCGATCCAGACCGGCAACTACGCCAAGGAGTATCTGAAGGCCTTCCCGCAGTTCGCAGAGGGCGCGGAGAGCGATTCCAGCTCCTCCGGCAGCAGCTCCTCCGGCAGTTCTTCCTCCGGCAGCAGCTCAGCGAGCAGCTCTAACTGAGCCGGCACAATTTTGCTTAAAACAAAGGCCTCCGTGTTCATGCGGCACGGAGACTTTTGTATTGAGCGGCGGCTCTTTGCCGCCGCAAGACCGTAAGATTCCCGGTGCGGACGCTCCGTGCCGCCAGATTGGAGGCAAAAATGCCAAAACAAAACGAAGAAAAGCCATTTTTCCAAAGGGCGGCCGCCTATTTTAAGGGACTGTCTAAAAAAGAACTGATAATTTGGGGCTGTGCCGCCGCCGCGGTGGTGCTGCTGGTGGTGGTGTCGGCCGCGCTTTCGGGGCAGGGAGGGACCGCCGCCCCGTCGTCCGTCTCCCAGGCGGACATAGCGCCGCGAGGCAGCTCGTCGTCCCAGACGTCGTCGGAGGGCGAGAAGCCGGCTGTCACGCTGGACAGCCACGGGGACGAGATAAAGGCCGCCGCCGAAAAAAATACGGATACCGTGGGCTGGCTCACCATACCCGGCCTTTCAGAGATAGACAAGCCCATCGTCCAGAGCACGGAGAGCAACCTTTATTACCTCTACCGCGACGCCGGGGGAAACCAGCTCACCAACAACCTGACCACCGGGTACCACCTGCTGGGGGCGTACTACACCCATTACCGCAACACCTTTGGCGACAGGGAGGCGCTCTCCACCAACACGGTGATTTTCGGACACAGCGACCTGGGGTTAAATAAAGAATATAAAGACGACGACCCGGACGGCACCCTGTTCTCCCAGCTTTACAGGTTTTTGGACGAGGACTTTGCGAAAAAGACCCCGTACATATATTTTTCCACGCCGGAGGAGGATATGGCCTTCGAGGTGTTCGCCGTCTACTATACCTCCGCGGGAACGGACTACATCGAGCCGGAGCCGCTGCCAACCGCCTACCAGAAGCTGCTGGACAACGCGCGCAGCCGCTCGCAGTACGACTACGCCGTGGAGGTGGGGCCGGGGGACAAGATACTCACCCTCTCCACCTGCACCATACATTTCGGCATGGCGGTAAAAAGCGACTACCGCTTTGTGGTGATGGCGAAGCTGGTCGACACCAACGACGCCACAAAAAAGCAGGCCGACCTTGCGGTAAACGAGGACATAGACCCGGCTTACAAGGGTTAGACCGGAGGACGCACAGCGGCGCGAGGGATATTATGGAAAGGCGTTTGGACATGAAAAAGGGCTTTACTTTAATAGAACTCATAATCGTGCTGGCTATCATAGCGGTGCTGGCGGCTCTTATCGCGCCAAGCGCCATAAATTATATCCAATCGGCCGCCGCCGTCTGCGCCGGAAACCGCCGCGGGGCAAGGCAGGAGCTTATTTTCGAGCTGGCGATGAACGGCGACGGGGCGGCCCTTGAATCGGTCATGGATAGGTACGCCGACGGCTGCCCCGGCGGCGGAAAGCTGTATTACAAGCTGTCAGATTCCGGCGTGTTTGTGGGCTGCTCGCTGCATCTGCCCGGAGGGGCCGTTTCCCTGGACAGGTATATTGAGGCCACCAAGGAGGTCGGCAAGACCTCGACTTACGCCGGGCGCGATAAGGTGATAGATTATATTGTAAAGAACGGCGGGCTGGAGAGGGTTTCGGACGCGATGCTCAAGGCCGCCGGGCTTTCGGGAACGGAGCTTTATTGGCGTCCCTATTACATAGGCTCCACCGCCGCCCCGCAGATCGTGTTGTTTGCCGCGCCGGGAAATTCGGGCTGGAACAACTGGAGCGCGCAGATGCTGTATGTGGACGGCCAGCTTTATGTTGCCAAAAAGGGGAGCGGCTCCGTGGCCGGATTCTACAATTATAAAACGGTGGAGGAGCTTGAAAAAACGCTGTCCACTTCGTTTACGCCGGTGAACTGACGGCAAATCTTACTATTGACAACCGCGCCGCCGTGGGGTATAATATCACCGACAAGAAAGCAGGATGTTCACTTCCTCACCTGCCCGCTTTTGCGCGGCAGCGTTGATAATCCTACCCGGGGCGGCCCGGGTGGAGCTTATTTGCGCGGCGGTGACTTTCTGCCCCGCATTTTTTTATTTTATAACGGAGGTGTTAGCCATCAGCAAACAGGAACTGCTCATCAATGAGGAGATCCACGACAAGGAGATTCGCGTGGTAGGGCCGGAGGGCGAACAGCTCGGCATCATGACGTCCAAGGACGCGCTGAAGCTGGCTGTAGAAAAGAGTCTCGATTTGGTCAAGATAGCGCCGCAGGCCACGCCGCCTGTCTGCCGCATTATGGATTTCGGCAAGTTCCGTTTCGAGCAGTCGAAGCGGGAGAAGGAGGCGCGCAAAAACCAGAAGGTCATCGAGATCAAAGAGGTGCGCCTTTCTTTGAACATCGACACCAACGATTTCAACACAAAGCTCAGTCATGCGATCAAGTTCCTGCAGCAGGGCAACAAGGTCAAGGTTTCGCTGCGTTTCCGCGGCCGCGAGATGGCGCACACAGAGCTGGGCGCGGCGCAGATGAAGCGGTTCGCCGAGGCCGTGGCGGAATACGCCAGCGTGGACAAGATGCCGAAGCTCGAGGGGCGCAGTATGACGATGTTCATCTCCCCGAAAGTGGCGAAATAAAGCTTATTAATTGCTATTGCAATCAGTTTAGGAGGAAATACAAATGGCCAACGCAAAGCTGAAAACACATACCGGCGCTAAGAAGCGCTTCCGCTTTACCAAGGATGGCAAGATCAAACGCGCGCATGCCTTCAAGTCCCATCTTCTCAACGGGCACGGCAAGGACGCCAAGCGCAAGCGCAGTCTGCGCGCCGCCACCTACGCCGACAAGACGAACATGGAGAAGATACGCAAGCTGATGCCCTACGCATAAGCTTACAACACAACTTTAACAACATATCTGGAGGTTATATAAATGGCTCGTGTTAAGGGCGGGATAATGTCCCATAAGAGAAGGAAAAAAGTACTGAAGCTTGCTAAGGGTTACTTTGGCTCAAGGCATCGCCTTTTTAAGACGGCGAAACAGGCCGTCATGAAGACCGGGCGCTACGCGTTCGTTGGCCGTAAGGACAAAAAGCGCGATTTCCGCCGTCTTTGGATCACCCGCATCTCCGCCGGCTGCAAGCTGAACGGGACCAACTATTCCACGTTCATGAACGGCCTTAAAAAGGCGAACATAGACCTCAACCGCAAGATGCTTTCAGAGATCGCCATCAACGACGCCGCAGGCTTCACCGCACTGGTGGAGCAGGCCAAAGCGGCCCTCTGATTTCGACAAATTCCGCCCGGGACGATTCGTCGCTCGGGCGAATTGCTTATAATAAAATGATTATTACCAGCCGTGAAAATCCGATAATAAAAGAGGCCGTCGCGTTGGTGAAAAGCGCGGCGGAGCGGCGAAGCTCGCGCCTGTTTGTGGCGGAGGGGCTGCGTCTTTGTTACGATGCGGCCATAAGCGGGGTGCGCCCGCGCCGCTCGTTCATTACGGCGGAGGCCGCCGCCCGCTGGCCCGCCGAGACCGGGGCCATCGCCCGCGCCGCGAAAGAGAACTACGAGATCCCGCCCTCCGTGGCGGAAAAGCTGGCCGACACAAAGACGACACAGGGCGTTTTCATCCTGTGCGACATGCCGGAGGGCGGCTTTTCCATGCGTGAGGACGGGCTGTATGTCGTTTTGGCGGGGCTTCAGGACCCGGGCAACATAGGAACGATACTGCGCACCTGCGAAGCCATGGCCTCGGCGGGGGTGTTCGTCTGCGGCGCGGCGGATTTGTGGAGCCCGAAGGTGCTGCGCGCCTCCATGGGCAGCCTGTTCCGCGTGCCCGTTTCGGTGACGGAGGAGGCGACGGCCGCGCTGAAGGCTCTGCGGGAGGCCGGGTGCGAGACCTGGGCCGCCGCGCTGGACAGGGAGGCTGTACAGCTTCCCGACGCGCGCTTTGGCAAAAGGGCGGCCATCGTCATAGGGAACGAGGGGGCGGGTCTGCCGCCGGAGGTGATAGCCGCCTGCGACCGCACGGTATTCATACCAATGCCGGGCCGGGCCGAAAGCCTGAACGCCGCCGCCGCCGCCGCCATACTCATTTACAGCGCGGGCAGGGCGGCGGCCGACGGGCGCGAGCGGACGCTTTGACCGGCGCGCCGAGGGCCATAAACTCCCGGATAAACCCGGCGGCGCATATTGCGGCCGGAGGGCGGTTCGCTTAGGTAAGCGCTGAATAATTCGCGGTAAACTAAAAAGTGTGCATCCGAAGGGGTCTAAGGGGGCGATTGGAAAGCCCCCTTAACAAGAAGTGCGCCGCAAAGCTCCTATTTGATTTAGGCAATTGATCAGAGGTTTCTTAGATTATTCATTCGGCGCGCCCGCCGGAGGGCGGGACGTTTTTTCGGGATCATTTAAAAATGGGGGGGCGGTTCCATGGGGCTTGAACATTGGGTCTGGCTGGGGCTTGCTTTGCCACCGGGCAGCGCGAAAGCTTCCGCTGTCCTGCGCGCGTTCCCGGACCCGAAGGATTTTTTTGACGCGGGGGAGGACGGGATAGCCGGTGTGCCGGAACTGGACCGCTCCGACGCCATACGCATCCGCGCCGCCACGCTGGAGGTCGCGGAAAGCGCCATCGAGCGGGCCGGACGGTGCGGTGGCCGCGTCATATGTCAGGCCGACCCGGAGTTCCCGGAAAGGCTTAAAAACATCTCGTCCTGCCCGCCGGTGCTCTATGTGCTCGGCTCGCTGGAGGGGATGAGCGACTGCATTACTGTGGCGATGGTGGGCTCCAGAAACTGCTCGGACTATGGCCGCCGGGCCGCCGCGCAGATATCGGACGGTTTGGCCAGACGGGGCGCGGTGGTCGTTTCGGGCCTTGCCGCCGGGATAGACACGGTCAGCCACACGGCCTGCCTTGACGCGGGCGGGCGGACGGTGGCGGTTCAGGGCTGCGGCATAGGGGCAGTTTACCCGCCCGAAAACGCCGCGCTAAAACGCCGGATAGCCGAAAACGGCGCCGTCATCAGCGAGTTTCCGCCGGACGCCCAGCCCCAGTCCAGCTTCTTCCCCATACGTAACAGGATAGTCTCAGGGCTCTCCTGCGGCGTGGTGGTGGTGGAGGCGGCGCTGCGCAGCGGCACCTCCATAACGGCGGAGCTGGCCGTGGAGCAGGGGCGCGAGGTGTTCGCTGTTCCCGGCGACGTTTTCAAACCCGGAAGTCAGGGCACGCTGGCGCTTTTAAAGGCCGGGGCCATTCCCGTATCCAACGCCGGGGATGTGCTCAACGTGCTTTCGCGCCGCTTTCCGTCGAAACAGGGCGGAGGGGCTGAGGATGGGCCGGAGGATACCGCGCCGTTTATCCGCAAAAGCCCGCCGGAGGGTATAACGCCCGCCGCCGCCGCCATCTACAGCCATCTGGAACGGAAGGCAAAATATGTGGAGGAGCTTTGCGCCGAGTCGGGCCTTTCCGTGGCGGAAACAGCCTCGGCGCTCACAGAACTTGAGATATACGGTTTAGCCCTGCATCAGCCGGGCCGCCGTTTCAGGCTGGGTTAGGCCCCGGCAGATAGATCGAAGATTTTTTCCAGGCCGGCGCACAGGCGCCGGCCGACAAATTAAACACCCAGTGAGGCAGAAATGACCAAAAAGAAAACTACAGAAGCCGCCGCGGAAACGCTTGCCAGCATCACGACCACGGAAGCGCCGCCCGCAAAGAAAACGCCCGCAAAGCGTGCCGCTAAAAAGTCCGCCGCGGGAAACCTTGTCATAGTGGAGTCGCCGGCAAAGGCCTCCACCATACAGAAGTACCTGGGCCCGGACTACGAGGTGGTCGCCTCCATGGGCCATGTGCGCGACCTGCCCAAAAGCACGCTGGGGGTGGATATAACCCACGGGTTTACGCCGCAGTATATTTTGATATCGGGCAAGGAAAGCCTTGTCCGCAAGCTGAAAAGCGAGGCCGCGTCGGTTGGGCGCGTCTATCTTGCCACCGACCCGGACCGCGAGGGGGAGGCCATCTCCTGGCACTTGGCCATATTGCTGGGCCTGCCGCTGGAGGATATGGACAGGGTCACCTTCAACGAAATAACCCGTCACGGCGTGGAGGAGGGCATGGCCGCCCCGCGCAAAATAAATCTGGACCTGGTGAACGCCCAGCAGGGCCGCCGGGTGCTGGACAGGATAGTGGGCTACAAGCTGTCGCCCTTCCTCTGGAAAAGCATACGCGGGGGCAGCAGCCTTTCCGCCGGCCGGGTGCAGAGCGTGGCCGTCCGCCTGATAGTGGACAGGGAGCGGGAGATAGAGGCCTTTGTGGTGGAGGAGTACTGGACGATAGACTCCAAGCTCTCGCTGACCGGCAGCTCCACCCAGTTCGCCGCAAGGCTTTCGGCCATAGGCGGGAAAAAGGCGGAGATAAAGACGGAGGCCGAGGCCCGCGCCCTCTCCGACGATCTGGCGGGCAGGCCGTTCACCGTTTCCGGCGTCAAACGCGGAGTGCGCAAAAAGCAGCCCGCGCCGCCGTTCACCACCTCCACCCTGCAGCAGGAGGCGTCGCTCAGGCTGGGTTTCCAGTCCCGACGCACCATGCGCGTGGCTCAGGAGCTTTATGAGGGCGTGGATGTGCCCGGTCTGGGGGCCGTCGGTCTTATAACGTATATGAGAACGGACTCCCTGCGCGTGTCGGACGAGGCAAAAAGCGCCGCCGCCGGCTACATTGAAAAAACCTGGGGGCCGGAGTATCTTCCGCCCACCCCAAGGAACTACAAGGCTAAGGCCGGGGCCCAGGACGCCCATGAGGCAATACGCCCCACCATGCCGGAGCTGACGCCGGCCGGACTGCAGGACTGCCTTTCCGTGGACCAGTACAAGCTGTACCGGCTCATCTGGGAGCGGTTCATCGCAAGCCAAATGGCGACCGCACTGTTAGATACCGCGTCGGTGGACATAGAGGCGGGGGACTGCCTGTTCAAGGCCAGCGGCTACACCGTGCGCTTCGACGGCTTCACAAAGCTGTATGAGTCCACCGCCAGCGCCGCCGAGGACGGAAAGGAATCCGTCATACCCAAGGGTCTTTCCAAGGGCGACGAGCTGACCCTCAGAGAGATAACGCCGAACCAGCACTTCACCCAGCCGCCGCCCAGGTTCACCGAGGCGTCGCTCATCAAGTCGCTGGAGGAGAACGGCATAGGCCGTCCGTCCACCTACGCGCCGATAATAACGACCATCATCGCCCGCGGCTATGTGGAGCGGGACGCGAAGGCCCTGCGCCCCACGCCCCTCGGCACCGTGACGATAGATCTTATAAGCCGGCACTTCTCCGACATAGTGGATGCGGATTTCACCGCCCGCATGGAGAAGGAGCTGGACACCATAGGCGAGGGCAAGGCCGACTGGGTCGCCGTGCTCAAAAAGTTCTACAGCGGCTTTTCCAAATCGCTGGAGGAGGCCGAAAAGAAGCAGGGCGGAGAAAAGATAGCCGTGCCCGAGGAGGAGACGGACGTGGTCTGCGAGCTGTGCGGGCGCAAGATGGTCGTAAAGACCGGGCGCTACGGCAAGTTTCTGGCCTGTCCCGGCTACCCGGAGTGCAAAAACACAAAGCGGCTGGTCAAGGAGACGGGCGGGCTCTGTCCCCTCTGCGGCGGCCGGATACTGAGCAAAAAGAGCAAGACCGGCAAGACCTACTATGGCTGCGAGCACAACCCCCAGTGCAAATTTATGACCTGGGACGAGCCGAACGGCGAAAAATGCCCGGAGTGCGGCGCCTCCCTGCTGGTCAAAAAGGGCAAGAACGCCAAAGTCTACTGCTCCAACGAGAGCTGCGGCTACGAAAAGGCGAAATGATTTTCATGGGCGGCCCTTACAATGCAAATATGGGCGTCCGCCCGAAGGGGTTTAAGGGGGCAGCGGAATGCCCACGAATAGAATCGTCGGCGGAGCCGACACCTCTTAAAAAGCAAACTTATCAATTTACGCGTATGCTTGATTTCAGCGAAGAAAGTG
>CAYONL010000004.1:0-37263 GCA_964405305.1 uncultured Oscillospiraceae bacterium
AGCGGCAACCTCGGCGGGAGCGGCGGCCTTGACAGTCACGCCAACAGTGGCGGCAGCCTTGGTCACTTCAGCCGGGGTAGCAGCCCTGACGGATACGCTGACGGTGGGAGCGGCTTCAGTCTTGGCGGCGGGAGCGGCGGGCCTGATGGTGACATCAACTGTCACGGCAGAGGCCTGGGCGGCTTCGGCAGCCTTCTGAACGGTGGTGACGACCACTGTTACGGAGTCGCCGGAGACAACAGCCTCGGCGGCAGCCTTGGCGATGACCTTAACATCGACCTTCGCGGCGGAGTCGGCGATAGCCTGGGTAACAGCCTTCTCTATCACTTTGACGTCGCTGGTAGTCTTTGCGGCCTCCACGGCAGCGGCGGTGGCAGTCTTCACTATCACCTTGACTTCATCCGGCGTGGCGGTGGAAACGGTTTCCACGGTGGTTTTTGTGGTTACGGCGACGCTTGTTTCCGCAAAGGCAGAAACGGCGCCGGTGAGCAGTACGAGTGCAGCTAACAGTACCGCAATGGTTTTTCTCAGAAACATTCTGGAATGACCCCCCTTAAATATGTGGCCTGATTACAAATGCCTATTCTTATTATACAGAGAATCTAATAAATGTAAAGGCTTTAACCGAGATTTTCCCCAAAACAAAAACGCGAAAATGACACATTGGACTCACTTTTGGAAAATTCCGAGGCACAGTTTACAGTATTTGTAAACTACTCAAGATTGAGCCGGCGCTTTAAAATAAAGTAGGTTATCAGGTACATAAGGGCCGTGCGCGCCGACGATTCGGCCAGCATGACCCACAGACCGGAGATCACAATGCTTCCGCTCTCCGGATGGCTGGAGATCAGCGCGTCAAACACAGGCGTTCCCACGGCGCTGAACGCGGTGTTTATGACGAAAAAGGCCACAAACGAGGCCGCTATCCTGAACCGGTGGAACACGGGAAGCTGGCCCACGGAAAGAGAGGCGTATATCGTCAGCACCAGCGCGACGGCGGACATGATGACCGCGGCGGCGGCCAGCGCAAGCACCCAAAAGTCCGGCCGCGCTCCCAAAAAGCCCTCCAAAAGCTCCGCAAAGCTCCGAACCTGATCGACAAAGGGCTGGCTTTTAAACGCCCTCATGAGATCCGAAAGAAACAGTATGGCGCCGGAAGCGGCCCCGGTGAGAAGCCCGCAGAATATCCAAATGAGCGACACTATGAGCTTTGAGGCCACAAGGCTGCCCACTCCGACCGGGAGCGTGAACATCAGGTAGCCCTCGCTGCCCAGAAGGTTGCTGTAAAACCGCTCTATCAAAATAACGATCGTCAGCACGGCCGTGGCGACCATCAGGCCGAAAAGCGCCAGAAAGCCAACTATCGTCAGCGAGTCGAGCTGCAGCCGCATCAGCAGATTGTTTGCCATTGAGACGACTATAAGCGCCCCGTAAAGCGGCAAAAATATCCGGGCGGTGGCGCCCAGCTCATACTTCAGCAGTTTTCCTAACATCTGAACACCTCCCGGAAAAGCTCGTCTATGGAGACGCCCTTTTTCTCCCTTATGGCGGCGGCGGAGTCATAGACCAGCACATGGCCGTTTTGCAGGAACACCACGTCGTCCAGTATGTTTTCCACGTCGCGGATAAGGTGGGTGGAGATGACTATTGACGCGTCGCGCGAGTAGTTCTGCAAAATAGTGTTTATAATGTAGTCCCGGGCCGCCGGATCCACGCCGCCTATGGGCTCATCCAACAGGTACAGCCTCGCTTTGCGGCACATGACTAAAATGAGCTGCACCTTTTCTTTCGTGCCCTTGCTGAGGGTAGAGAGCTTCCTGCCCGCGTCCACCCCAAGCTCGTAAAACATCTCCATGGCGTGGCCCAGGTCGAAATCCGCGTAAAAATCCTCAAAAAACGCGGCCACATCCTTTACCTTCATCCAGCCCTGCAAATACGTCCTCTCCGGCAGGTAGGAGACAAGGGCCTTTGTTTCCTGACAGGGGGCGCGCCCATCTACGAGCACCTCCCCCGCCGTGGGCTGCAAAAGCCCGCACAGCAGCTTTAGCGTCGTCGTCTTGCCGCTTCCGTTCGGCCCAAGAAGTCCAACTATCCTGCCCGGCGGCACGGCAAGGCTCACGTCATCCAGCGCCGTCACGCCGCCATACGCCTTGCGCACGCCTTTCAGTTCGATAAGCTGTTCCATAAGCGCCTCCATCTTGTAGTATCCAATATATCTTATCATTTGAAAGCCCGTTGTCAACCCGGTTAAGGATTTCATAAGATAAAGAAAAAGACATTTGGAGGCCTTCGCATGAGACTTGTCCAGCTCGACTACGACAGAAAAAAGGCGGTAGCCTACGCGCACCGGTGGGCCTACTTCCGAAACCCCGACTTTTACGACTTTTCCGACATAGGCGGCGACTGCACAAACTATGTCTCCCAGTGCATATTTGCCGGCGCGGGCGTAATGAACTACACCCCCACCTATGGCTGGTACTACATAGGCATAGACGACCGCGCGCCCGCCTGGACCGGCGTCAAGTACCTTTACAACTTCCTTGTAAACAACAAAGGGCCCGGCCCCTTTGGCCGCGAGGTAAAAATAAGAGACGTGCAGCCCGGCGACGTGGTCCAGCTTATAATGGATGAGGACGACTTCCAGCACACCCCGTTCGTCGTATCCATAGAGGGGGCGCGCGCGAACTTTGAAACAGTATACGTGGCGGCCCACTCCTATGACTGCGACTGCCGTCCTCTTTCAAGCTATCAGATATCCGGCGCCCGCTTTATACACATAGACGGCGTGCGGGCAATCGCTCCCGACGAGGGCGGGCCGGCGAAAGAAACCGCCCCGCCGGAGGCAAAACCCGAAAATGCAGGGGATCCGCCTTTACAACCGCCGCCCGATATGTTATAAATGGATAAATAAAACAGGTATACGGAGGATTACAAAAACATGACCCGTGCTATTGTTACGGTTGTGGCCAGGGATTCGGTGGGCATAATCGCCCATGTCACAGGAGCGCTGGCCGCCAAGGGCGTAAACGTGCTGGATATCAGCCAGACCATACTCGGCGAATATTTTACGATGATAATGCTGGTGGACCTTGCCGGGTGCGGCGGGAGCTTTGAGGATCTGCAAGGGGCGCTGAAAACCTGCGGCGAGGAGAGGGGCCTTTCCATCACCATCCAGCGGCAGGAGATTTTCGACGCCATGCACCGGATATGACGGCGAAGGAGCAGGTAAACTGAAATGATCAATACGGACGATATAATGCAGACCATAAAGATGATCGACCAGCAGCACCTTGACGTGCGCACGATCACCATGGGCATCTCGCTGAACGACTGCGCGGACACGGATATGGCGGCCTGCGCCCGCAAGATATACGACAAGGTCACAAGGCTTGCGGAAAAGCTCGTTTCCACCGGCGAGGACATACAGCGCGAGTTCGGCGTTCCCATAGTAAACAAACGGCTCTCCGTCACGCCCATAGCCGTGGTGGCCGCCGCCTGCGAGGGGAGCGACTACGCGCCGCTGGCAAGGGCCATGGATACGGCCGCCGAAACGGTCGGCGCCGATTTTATTGGCGGCTTTACGGCGCTGGTGCACAAGGGCTGCACAAAAAGCGACGCCGCGCTCATCGCCTCCATACCCCAGGCGCTGGCCGAGACCGGGCGCGTCTGCTCCAGCGTGAACATTGCCACCACCCGCTCCGGGATAAATATGGACGCCGTGGCCGAGATGGGCCGCGTTATCAAAAGAGCCGCTGCGCTTACGGAAAAGACGGGCGGCGCGGCCTGCTCAAAGCTGGTGGTGTTCGCAAACGCGGTGGAGGATAACCCGTTTATGGCGGGCGCTTTCCACGGCGGCGGCGAACCGGAATGTGTGATAAACGTCGGCGTTTCCGGGCCGGGAGTCGTCGCCAACGCGCTGAAATCCTGTAAAGGCCAGCCCTTCGACGTGGTGGCCGAAACGATAAAAAAGACCGTCTTTAAGGTCACCCGCGTGGGCCAGCTTGTGGCTATGGAGGCATCCCAAAGGCTGGGCGTCCCATTCGGCGTGGTGGATCTTTCCCTCGCTCCCACACCCACAATAGGCGACAGCGTGGCGGAGATACTGGAACTGATGGGACTTGAAAGCTGCGGCACACACGGAACCACGGCGGCGCTGGCGCTGTTGAACGACGCGGTGAAAAAGGGCGGCATAATGGCCTCCTCCCACGTGGGCGGACTTTCGGGCGCGTTCATCCCGGTGTCGGAGGACGCGGGAATGATAGCCGCGGCCCAGTGCGGCAGTCTTACGCTGGAGAAGCTGGAGGCCATGACCTGCGTGTGTTCCGTGGGCCTTGATATGATAGCCGTACCCGGAGACACCAGCGCCGAGACCATATCCGCCATCATTGCGGACGAGGCGGCCATCGGCGTTATAAACTCCAAGACCACGGCGGTGCGCATCATCCCGGCGCCCGGCAAAAAGGTCGGCGACATGGTGGATTTCGGCGGCCTGCTGGGAACGGCGCCGGTGATGCCCGTCAAGGGCTGGTCCTCCAAGGAGTTCATCGACCGCGGCGGCCGTATTCCCGCGCCCATACAGTCGCTGAGAAACTGAATACGATCCCGTAGCCCGAGGAGCACCGCCAAAATTTTCGGGCGCGACCGCCGTGCTAAAGTCTCCTGCCGACCGACAGTTTTTTAGTCAAAGCCGCCGAGTGCGCGCCACAAATTAAAACAAAAACCGCGCCCGTCAACTTTCCTTTCCGAAAGAAAACGGGCGCGGCCTTTTATTCTTCTGCGTAAAGCCACAATGGGGCCGATCGCGGTTTTGGTTTGGTCTTACAGGAGCTTATCCAGCGCGTCGCGGAGGGTCTGGCCGCTTATCTTGCCGTTTGCGTAACCCACAAGCTGCCCGTCCTTATCCACCACAAAGGTCATCGGCAGGCTGGAAGCGCCGTACGCTCCGGCCGCATCCAGCTCGGTATCGAAAAACACCGGGAAGGTGAAGCCGTTTTTCTCTATGTGCGCCTCGCCCTTTTCTTTAGTCTCGCGTCGGCCGTCGGTGACGTCTATCATCATAAACATAACGTCGTCCTTATAGTCGTCGTAAACCTCCTGGAAATCAGGCATCTCCTGAACGCAGTACGGACACCAGCTTGCCCAGAAATTTATCACCACCGGCTTGCCCGCGTAGTCGCTGAGCTTGGCGGCGTTCCCGTCCGCATCGTAGACCGTGAAATCCGGCGCGGCCTGGGTGTCGGAGCTCTCACTCCCGCCGGAGGCTTCGGCAGCGCTCTCACTTTCAGAGGAGCCGGAGCTTTCGTCCGCGCTCACGCTTTCACTTTGCGAGGTGCTATCCGGTATAAGTCCCGTCTGCGGGCCAACTTTATCACTCAGCGCGCTGTAACCCAGCCACGCCCCGCCCAGCAGGACAACAAAGGCCGCCGCCAGCAAGATCAGTTTTGCAACACTATTCATATATAACTCCTTTTTATACGCTGAGGGAGGAAAGCAGCCCGCCCATCAGACCCGTCATCATCAGCACGCCTACGACAATCAGCAGAGCGCCGCAGACCATGTTGATAACCTTGTAATTTTTCTTTATGAAATCGAAAGCGCCCTCAAGCCTGTTTATGAGCAGCGCGCTGAGCACGAACGGCACGCCGAGACCCATCGAATAGACCAGCAGAAGCAGCACGCCCTTGAGCACGGAGCCCTGTTGCGACGCCAGCAGCAGCGCCGAGCCGAGAAAAGCGCCGACGCAGGGAGTCCAGCCCACCGCAAACACCATACCGAACAGCGCCGCGGACAAAAAGCCCATTGGGCGCACGTCGCTTTGGAGCTTATGCGTACCGTTCAAAAAGCCTATTTTTATAACGCCCAAAAAGTTCAGGCCGAAAACTATCACTATCGCGCCGGTTATCAGGTTGACCGCCGTTTTATACTGCACCAGCAGCCCGCCCAGCGTCGCGGCAAAAGCGCCCAGCGCCACAAACACCGCCGTAAAACCCAGCACAAAGCCCATGGCGTTCACCGCCGCGCGACCCGGCTTTTTATCCGGCCCGCCGCCGGCAAAATACACTATATACACCGGCAGCATGGGCAAAAGGCATGGTGAAATAAAGGTAATCATACCCTCGAGAAAAGAGACCGCGTATTCCATATTTACCTCTCACCGAATATCTTTTCATTTATATCGGCTATTGTTATTTTTGAAAGCCGCTCTTTGCAAAGGAGATCCAGCTCGCCCGTCACGCCGTCCATTATGTCCGCCATTCCCGAGGACACAAAGCAATCGGCGCATGGGTCGCCCGAATGCCAGAGCTGCGGCACGGCTTCCTCGCCAACCGCGCCGAGCACGGAGGCAAGGTCAGCCTTTTTTGGGTCTGTGCAGAAGCGGTAGCCGCCCTCGGCTCCCTCTTTCGTTTCGACAAGTCCGGCCCGTTTCAGCTTCGCCATTATTTTGCGTATCCTCGCCGGATTCGTACACACGTTTTCCGCCAGCGCCTCGCTATTAATGCACTCGCCCTTGTGACTGAGAAAGACCAGCGCATGCACCGCTATAGCGTATTCGCCCGTCAAATAAACTCCCCCTTATTTATTCGTGACGTTGTCGTAGGGCCAGTCATTTATCCCGCCAAAGTCGTAGACGTTCATATAGCCCATGGCCACCAGCTTTTCGGCGGCCTCCTTGCTGCGCCTTCCGGAACGGCAGTAGATCAGTATCTCCGCGTTCTTGTCCGGCAGCAGCTCCGGCTGGGTATCGCCTATCTCCTCGTTGGGAAGCAGCACCGCGCCCTCAATATGTTTTTCATTATACTCCTCCTCGGTACGTACGTCGAGTATTATAAATTCGCCGCCGGCATCCATGCGCGCCTTGGCCTCCTCCGGGGTCAGCTTGTGATACTGGGCCACATCTTCTCCGGGCGGCACACAGGCGCATGGGTTTTGCTCTGTCTCAAGCTCCTGCGGGGACGACGACCCCGCGGCCGCCTGACACCCGGAAAGCGCCATCACCGCCGTTATTATCATTATTGGGAAAAGTAAATTTCTAAAACTCATATCTGTTCTCCGCTCTGCAATTATTTTTGTTACTGTTATTTTAGCAGTTACACATGTGTTTGTCAATGAATAAAATGTAAACATATTAATTACAGATGCCCTCAAACCGACCCTGTATCTTACCACAAACACGCTTTCGTCTTAAATCTGATCAAGCGGCGTATCGCCCGGCCTCCTGTGCCAATAATATAAAAAGCGCGAAGCTTTTCAGCTCCGCGCTTTTAAAATCTACTTTCCTGTGGAACCGAAACCGCCCGCTCCGCGATCCGAACCGGGCAGCTCGTCCGTCTCGGTAAACTCCGGCGTGAGGACGGGCAGTATAACGAGCTGCGCTATCCTGTCCCCGGGGTTTATCGTGTAATCCGTGTCCGAGCTGTTGTGCAGGCCCACCAGCAGCTCTCCCCTGTAGTCGCTGTCTATGACGCCCACGCAGTTGGCCGGCGCTATCCCGTGCTTTATCCCAAGCCCGCTCCTTGCAAAAACAAAGGCCGCGCACCCGCTGTCCGGCAGCGCTATGGCGTTTCCCGTGGGAATGGAGGCTGTCTTTCCCGCCGCTATTTTTACGGGCGTGTCAATACAGGCGCAAAGGTCGTAGCCCGCGCTGCCCTCCGTGGCCCTGGTCGGTATCGACGCGCCCGGTCGTACCCTCTTAATTAAAAAATCACCCATGCTTCTTTATTCTCTCCAGCTCCGCCGAAAGCTTGTCCGCCCGGCGATTGGCCTCGTCCACCTCCATGCGGGCGCGGGCGGTGTCGGCCAAATACTCCTTGAGCTGGCCGCGGATATGGTCGGCGTTGGAGTTTTCCTTTTTATAGGCGTCCAAATAGCCTATCGCGCAAAGCACCAGCGCGTCGTTCATGGAAAGCGCAGGGTTGCGCTCCATAAGCTCGTCTATATCTGTGCCGACCTCCGCCGCCAGATCTCTGACGTAGCCCTCCTGTTCGTTCGTGTTTATGGTATAACTGGCGCCTGCTATATCCACTTTTACTTTTTTGCTGAGTTCCACTTTAACGCCTCCTGCCAAAAATGCATATAATAAATACATTATATATTATTTCCGCAAGTATGCAAATAGATTTTTTACCAGAATTCATAATACATGGCAATATTCTTGCAAAAGCCCTCTCTTTCCCTTATAATAAAACTATTCATGCTGAATCGAGGTGCCCCATGGCCATATACGATAAAAAATATGTTTCAGAAAAGCTGGAAGCTCTGCTTTCGGCCTACTATTCCGTAACGCCGGAAAACGCCAGCAACGAGCAGCTTTACAACGCCGCCGCCATGCTGGTGCGCGCCATAATAAATGAAAAGCGCAACCATTTCCACGCGGACTTTACCTCAAGAGGCGCAAAGCAGGTGTACTACCTCTCCATGGAGTTTCTGCTGGGCCGCTCGCTTAAAAACGACCTTTACAACCTCTCGCTGACCGGGGCGTTTTCCGAGACGCTGGCCGACTGGGACGTGCGGCTGGAGGAGCTTTACGACTGCGAGCCGGACGCCGGGCTTGGCAACGGCGGCCTGGGCCGGCTGGCGGCCTGCTTTATGGACGGACTCGCCACCGTCGGCCTGCCCGCCATGGGCTATTCCATCTGCTTTGAGTACGGGATATTCACGCAGAAGCTCGTGGACGGCTGGCAGACCGAGCTGCCCGACAACTGGCTTCCCGGCGGCAGGGTGTGGCTGGAGCAGCAGAACAACAAGACCGTGGACGTGCATTTCGGCGGTCAGGTGGACGACTTTTGGCGGGACGGCTATCACCATGTGAATTACCACGGCTACAGGACCGTGCGCGCCACGCCCTACGACATAGTTATCCCCGGCTTTGAAAGCGACGCCGTCTCCCGCCTGCGCCTTTGGAAGGCCAGTGCGCCGGGCCTTGACATGGAGCTGTTCAACAAGGGCGACTACTCCGAGGCCTTGGAGCAGCAGTCCATGGCCGAGGCCATCTCCGCCATCCTCTACCCCAACGACAACCACATGGAGGGCAAGATACTGCGCCTTAAACAGCAGTATTTCCTTGTCTGCGCCTCCCTGTCCGATATAATCAACCGCCACATGTCCAACTACGGCACCATGGAGAATTTCCCGGACAAGGTGGCCATCCACATAAACGACACCCACCCCTCCCTCGCCATACCGGAGCTTATGCGCGTGCTGCTGGATGAGTGCGGCTACAGCTGGGAGCGGGCCTGGGACATAACCACCCGCACCTTCACCTATACGAACCACACCGTCATGCCCGAGGCGCTGGAAAGCTGGAACGAGGATATGCTGGAGGAGCTGCTTCCGCGCATCCACTCCATAATCTGCGAGATAAATGAGCGCCTGTGCCGCAGCCTTTATAATGACTACCACCAGACCGACGAGCAGGTGGGCCGCATGTGCATCCGCTATTTTAAATCCATACGCATGGCGAACCTGGCCGTCGTCGGCTGCCATATGGTGAACGGCGTCTCCGCCCATCACCTTGAAATAATGAAGGAGAGCGTGTTCGCGGATTTCGCCCGGGTGTGGCCGGAAAAGTTTACAAGCGTCACAAACGGCATAGCGGCCCGGCGCTGGCTCTGTCAGGCGAACCCGGAGCTCTGCGTTTTTGTCAAAAAATACGCCGGCGCGGATTTCGAGCACGACTACGAAAAGATGGCAAGGCTCCGTGAGCACCAAAACGACGGCCCCGTGCTCGACGAGCTGGCCGCCATAAAACGGCACAATAAAGCCGCCTTTTCCATGCACATCACCGACGTGGCCGGAAACCCGCTGGATGTGGACTCCATCTTCGACGTGCAGGCCAAGCGCCTTCACGAGTACAAGCGCCAGCACATGAACGCCCTGCGCATAATCGCCATGTATAACAGGCTTTGCGACGACCCCGGCTGCGACATGACGCCCCGCACCTTTATTTTCGGCGCGAAGGCGGCCCCCGGCTACTACGTCGCCAAGCGCATAATAAAGCTGCTTTGGATGCTTGGGCAGGAGCTGGCCGGAAACCCCGTCTCCCGCGACAGGCTGAAGCTCGTCTACCTTGAAAACTACAGCGTCACCACCTCCGAAATGCTGATGCCGGCCGCGGAGATATCCGAGCAGATTTCGCTCGCCGGAACGGAGGCCTCCGGCACCGGCAACATGAAGCTGATGCTCAGCGGCGCGGTGACCGTGGGCACGCTGGATGGCGCCAACGTTGAGATAATGCGCGCGGCGGGCGAGGAAAACTTCATCCTCTGCGGCATGAACTCCGACGAGGTGCTGGCGCGTCAGGCCGCCGGTTACGACCCTAAGGGTGTCATCGCCTCCGACCCCGAGCTTGCGGCGGTGCTCGACCGGCTCAAACACGGCATAGGCGGCGTCTCCTTCTCCGACATCGCGGAGCTGATCGAAAATGTGGACCGGTTTATGGCGGCGGCGGACTTCCGCTCCTTCTGCGACGCGCACCAGAGGGCCGAAAAGCTGTACGGCGACCCGCGCGAGTGGAACCGCATGTCCCTTTGCAACATTGCCGGAGCGCCCGCCTTCTTTGTGGACCGCGCCGTCTCCGAGTACGCCCGCGACATCTGGCACCTCATCTGACCCGCGCCGACTAAAAAAGTAAAAAACCCGGCTCCGCTTGTAAAAAAAGCAGAGTCGGGTTTTTTGCACTATATACGTGTCATACGCGCGCCTTGCAGGCACGGTCAGCGGATTATTTTCTCCCGCTTCATTATCTCGCGCATGTCTTCGAGGGCCTTTTGCGCCACCTCACCGAACTCGTCGGCCGCGCCGCCGTCCTTAATCAGTTTGTGAAGCTGGTTCTCAATAAAGTCGGCTGTTTTGATCATCACGGTCGCGTTGTCGATCTGGTCTTCTATGCTGAGCATACTAATCTACCTCCCGAAAATTCTATATAATTATTATATCACATGCGTTTACCAAAAGAAAGGTATCGACGCAAGTTTTTTTGAGCAGAATGCGTTATTCCACCGATTTCAGGGACTCCACCATACTCACTTTTTTAAGCTGGTAGTACATTATCCAGTTGACAAACAGGGAGAAAACCAGCGTCATCACGAACGCGGCGATAAAGCACCACGGCGGAAGCGTTCGTCCGAACATGGCGGCGTCCGTCTCCGCCACCGAAATGACGAACCGGTGCAGCCATATTCCGGCCACAAGGCCCACCGCGTCGCCCATCAGGGTGAGCAGCAGGTTCTCCCTGTAGACGTAGGCCGAGACCTCCCTGTCGTAAAAGCCCAGCACCTTTATAGTGGCTATCTCCCTTATCCTCTCGGTGATGTTGATATTCGTAAGGTTATAAAGCACCACGAAGGCCAGCAGCGCCGCCGAAGCTATGACCAGCAGGACGACATAGTTCAGATTTTTTATAATGTCGCCGAAGTTGTCGCGCGAAACCTGCGCGAAGTTCAGCGCCAGCACCGCCGGCAGGTCTATAAGCTCCGAGGCCAGGCTGTCCCGGGAATCCTCCGACGTGTCCGTCATGTTGGACAGGATGATGTTGGGGACGGGCAGCTCGCCGAAATACTTCTCATAGCAGGCGGGCGTCATATATATGAAGTGCAAAGTGTAGTTCTCCGTTATGCCGGTCACCGGCACGCTGACCTCCGTCTTGCCAACGGAGAAGGTGATGGCATCGCCCACGGAGAGCGAAAGGTGCTCCGCCAGCTTTTCGGTCACAACGACGCCCTCGTCGGTCAGGTCGATATGGCCCTGAGAGACTCGCTCCTTAAGGCTGATATATGTGTCCGTGTCCTCCGGCCGGGTCAGCACGAAAAGCGAAACGTCGTTCACGTGGCCCGCGTCCGCCGCCTTTTCGTACACGGGCATACTTGCCGACACAAGGCTGTTCTCCTCCAGCAGGGCGTAAACGTCGTCCGTGTCCTTCTGGTCCGCTTTGTCGTCCAGGGCGGTTATCAGGTCGTATTTGAAAATCTGCTCATACTGTATATCCATTATGGAGGAGATTGAGGCGTTGAGGCCAAAGCCCGTCAAAGTCAGCGCCGTACAGCCTGCTATGCCGATTATGGTCATCAGTATCCGCTTTTTGTAGCGGAACAGATTCCTTATCGTCACCTTCTGCGTGAAGTTCAGCCGCCGCCAGATGAAGCCCACCCGCTCCAGCAGCACGCGCTTTCCCGGTTTTGGCGCGCGGGGACGCATAAGCTCCGCCGGCCCGCTGCGCAGCTCCGCAATGCAGGCCCCCAGCGCGGAGAGCGTTGTGCAGGCAAGGCACACCGCCGTGACTATCGCCGCCAGCAGCGGGTCCACACTGAGCGTTATGTTCGGCATTATATACATCAGCCCGTAGGCGCCGAATATGACCGTCGGGAACAGGTAGCAGCCCAGCGCTATTCCGGCCGCGGCCCCCGTGACGCTGGCTATGGAGGCATATATAAGGAATTTCGCGGCTATGCGCCCTTTTCCATAGCCCAGCGCCTTGAACGTGCCTATCTCTGTGCGCTGTTCCTCCACCATGCGCGTCATGGTGGTGAGGCACACCAGCGCCGCCACAAGGAAGAAGAACACCGGAAACACCTGCGCCACGGCCTCTATCCTGTGGGCATCGCCGTCGTAGGTGCTGTAGCCCGGGTTGTCGTTTCGGTCGAACACGTACCAGACCGGGCGTTTCAGCTTGGCCACATCCGCCACCGCGTCGTCTATCTCCCGCTCGCCGTCCGCTATCTCCTGTTTGGCGTCGGCCACCGCGTCGTTATACTCCGCAAGGCCGTCGTTGTATTTTTTCAGGCCATCGGCGTACTCGTCCTCGCCGTCGGTAAGCTCCGCCAGCGCGTCCGAAAGCTCCACTTTCGCGTCCGAAAGCTCCTGCGCGCCGTCCTTTTTGCCCTTTTCGTAGTCGGCAAGGCCCTCCTTATACTGCCTTTCGCCCTCCTCCAGCATGTCCAGCGCTGCGCGAAGCTCATATTCGGCCTTGTCAAGCTTCTCTTTTGCCTTTTTAAGCTCGGCCCAGCCGTCATCTATCTCCTGTTGGGCATCTTCAAGCTTGGAAAGCCCATCCCGGCCCTCGTCCAGCTTCGCCTGCTCGCCGTCAAGTCCGGCGGAGACCTGCGACAGCCCGCCGCTGACCTGTGCCTCGGAAAAGCCGCTGGCCGCGCCGTATGTCATATACGCGCTGAAAGCCTGGCCCAGCGAGCTGTCAAACTGCGAAAGCCCGGCCGCCACCTGAGCCACCTGTCCCGCGTTTGCGTAGGGCGTGCCGGCATAGGGAAGCATGGCCTCGGCTCCGCTCACAAGGCTGCGGCCCTGCTCTATCTGGCTCTGACCGCCGCTTATGGCGGCCCTCATCTCGTCTATGGAGGAATAGCCCGCCTCCGCGATCGAGTCGTTCAGCTCCTGCTGGCCCTTTTGCAGCTTGTCCCGGCCCTCCTCATACTCTTTCAGGCCATCCTCATATTCCTTTTTGCCGTCGTAATACTCGTCCCAACTGTCGTCCAGCTTGTCGCGGGCCTCCTCGAGGTCGGCCTCGGCGTCGGCCAGCTTGTCGTCGTATTCCTTTTGGCCGTCCTCATATTCCTTTACGCCGTCGTAGTACTCCGTCCAGCCGTCGTCAAGTTCCCTACGCGCGTCGGTAAGCTCGTCTTTCGCATCGGACAGCTCCGCCATGGCAGCGCCTATCTCCTCGGCCGCCTCCTGTTTCCCGTACCAGAGCTCCACCCGGGCGTTGGCTATCTCCTCATTCGCGTCGTCCACGACCTCTTTAAAGCGCTCCGGCTCCCTCACGTCGGCCAGTTCCTCAAAGCTGTCCGTCCCGGCATCGACGATATTCTTATATTCGTCGCTGAAAGCGGATATGTCCTCCGGCTTTTGCATGGTGACGTAGACCTCGGTGTACACGTCGTAGGCGAAGTTCTCCTGCGGCACCATTATGAAGCAGTCCAGACTGCCGTTGCCTATGTCCGTGGAACCGCGCTCAAAGCTTATGAACTGCGGGCTGCGCACCACGCCGACCACTGTCCAGGTGTCCCGCGTCAGGCTGTCGGAAAGAGGGTCGCCCTCCTCGTCCGCGCCGAAAACGGTCACCTGCTGGCCCAAGTCAAAGCTCATGCGTAAGCCGGTGTTGCTCTCCGCAAGGCACTCGTCCGGCGACTGAGGCATACGGCCCTTGACCAGCACCACGCTGTTCATTCCCGTATCGACCCAGCTCTCCGTCGTAACGTCCGGAATCGCCATGACCTTGGCGATTATATTGGCGCTCCGGTCATTTTTGACGTACACGTCCTTGGAGTATGACGGAAGCACGCCCTCCACGCCGTCGACACCGCGTATGGCCTCTATGTCCGCGTCGGAAAAACCGTAGGTGGAGACAAGGCGTATGTCCATAAGGTCGGAGGAGGCGTAATATTTGTCGGCTGTGTCCAGCATATCCGGGCAGGTCATTTTAAGGCCCGCGAAAAAACCGGCACCCAGCGCGACTATCAAAAATATTGATAAAAACCTGTTTTTCGTGCGGACAATTTCCCGCAGCGTGTCTTTTAATGCTGCTGATCTCAAATTCAGTTCACCACTCTATTTTGGAGATTGGGACCGGGTTCTCGTTTCGCTCTATGGCCTGCACCCGGCTGCTGTTTATATGTATAACCCGGTCGGCCATCGGCGTCAGCGCCAGGTTGTGGGTTATAACTATCACCGTCATACCGCTGTTGCGGCAGCAGTCCTGCAAAAGCTGTAAAATAGCCTTGCCCGTCTGGTAGTCCAGCGCGCCTGTCGGCTCGTCGCAGAGCAGCAGCTTTGGGTTCTTCGCCAGCGCCCGCGCTATTGCCACACGCTGCTGTTCGCCGCCGGAAAGCTGGGCCGGGAAGTTGTCCAGCCTCTCGCCAAGCCCCACCTCCCGCAGAACTGTGGCGGCGTCCAGCGGGTCCCGGCATATCTGGGCCGCCAGCTCCACATTCTCCTTCGCCGTCAGGTTCTGGATAAGGTTGTAAAACTGAAACACGAAGCCGATATCGTACCGCCGGTAGCTTATAAGCTGCTTTGGCGTGTAGCGGGCCACATTCTGGCCATCCACAAAAATATCGCCCTCGCTGACCATATCCATGCCGCCCAACATATTGAGTATAGTGGTCTTGCCCGCACCGGACGGCCCCACTATTACGGCAAACTCGCCCTTTTCTATATTGAACGATACGTGGTCGGCGGCGCTTATCGTCACCTCTCCCATCACGTACCTTTTGCATACGTCCTTTAGCTCCACAAAGCTGGCCATACGATCCCTCCGACTGTCAAAAGATTTGAAATCCAACAAATATAGTGATATAATACTGTACGATTAGTTGCTGCGAAAATGTGAGCGGAAAGCGGTGAGCGGTTTGAAGATACAGGAATCCGGCGAAAACTACCTTGAGACCATCTTGATACTTGAGCAAAAGCTCGGCGCCGTCCGTTCCGTGGATGTGGCCGCGGAGCTGGGCTTTTCCAAACCCAGTATCAGCCGCGCCATGAGCATACTTAAAGAGGCCGGTCTTATTGAGGTACAGCGGGGCGCGCTAAAGCTGACCGAAACAGGCCGCGCGCGCGCCGAAGCCGTTTACGAGCGGCACAGGGTCATCACCCGCTATTTGACCGACAGCCTTGGCCTGGATTCCGATACCGCCGAGGCCGACGCCTGCCGCATAGAGCACATCATCAGCGAACAGTGCTTTGAAAAAATAAAGGAGGTCGAGGAGCGCCTTTCAGACCGTGAGTGAGAGTATGTCCACAAGCTCCGCGGCCCGCTTCTCGCCAATCCGCTCCACAAAGGCGGCGACCACGGCCTCGGCCTGCCCGCTGCGCCGTTCCATATATTCGCGGCCGGACGGAGTAAGCGAGATTATGACCTTTCGCCTGTCGCTGCGGCTGTGGGCAAGCTCCACAAACCCCTTGGTTTTAAGCGAGCCCAGCGCCGCCGTTATCCGCCCGCGGGTGACATGCAGGGCGTCGGCCATGGCGGAGGGAATATTGCTCTCCGGGTCCCTGTCCTCGGAAAGCCAGAGCAGCACCCTGAGCTCACCCTGACAGAACTCCATCAGGCTGACGAACACCTCGTTTTCATACATCTCCGTCAGCACGGCTATAAGCTTTGATTTCATATCCTGAGCATCCAAACCGCCACCCCCTAAAGTTCATACCGTTAATTGTTTACACTATATAGTATATTCACTCCATGTGTCCTGTCAATAGACAAAATATAAACATTACATCTTAGGAGTCGGACTATGAAGCTTGTAGGCTACTATAATTACACCGTTATCGCAACTTATGCCGCCGGCGTACTGGCCGCGTGCGGAATGTTCCTTGCCGCCGGCGGGAACACGGAGGGCGCAGTGATATGCCTTATGTTCGCCGGGCTGCTGGACATGTTTGACGGAAAGATCGCCTCCACCATGAAGCGGACGGAGGAAGAAAAGCTGTTCGGCATACAGATAGATTCGCTGTGCGACCTTGTCAGCTTCGGCGTGCTGCCGCCCATGATCGGGTGGTCGCTGGGTTTGTGCGGCGCCGCGTTTATCACCGGGGCCTGCCTGTACATCCTCTGCGCCATAATACGCCTGTCTTACTTCAACGTGGATGAAACGCTGCGTCAAAGAGCGGATTCCGAGGGCCGGCGCGTATATTACTACGGCTGTCCGGTCACGGCTTCGGCGCTTGTTTTCCCTCTTGTCTACGGGCTGCAAAAATTTATCGGCGGCGCTACGCCGACCGTGTTCGCCGCCATGCTGTTTATAATGGCCGCGGCCTTTGTGCTGAAAATACGCCTCCGAAAGCCGGGCAAGGCGGGTATCGCCGTATTCATCGCTGTGGGGCTGGCGGTTATCGCGCTCGTCTTTATCTTCTGATACGCTTTTAGGGCGGAGCCGGATCCGCCCTATTATATTTTTCTTTTATCCTGCCAAGGAGGCCGTAAGATGAACGAGGACCCTCTGTACACAAAATGGGGCGAAAAGTTTGACAAAAAAGCCGTTCTTACCGAGTATCCGCGTCCGCAGATGCAGCGGGAGCGCTGGCTTTGCCTGAACGGCGAGTGGGACTTTGCCATTGACGGCGCCGAAACCGCGTCCGACGAATGGCAGGGCAAAATAGTCGTGCCCTTTTCACCGGAAGCGCCCCTCTCCGGCGTCCACAGGCAGCTTTTGCCCGGCGAATATCTGCACTACAGACTGGAATTCAGCCTTCCTGCGGACTATTTCGGCGGGCGGCTGCTGCTCCATTTCGGCGCGGTGGATCAGGAGTGCCGCGTCACGCTGAACGGCGCGGAGCTTGGGCGGCATGTGGGCGGCTACCTGCCCTTTACCTTCGACATAACCGGCTGCGCCCGCGAAAACAACACCCTCACCGTTGACGTAAAGGACGACAGCGACGAGTCCTTCCACGCCCGCGGCAAACAGAAGCTGGAGCGCGGCGGCATATGGTACACGGCCCAAAGCGGCATATGGGGTTCCGTATGGATAGAGCCTGTGCCCGAAAAATACGTGCGGAGCATACATATAACGCCCCTGTTTGACGAGCACTGCGTGGTTCTGCGGCTGGCGGCGGGCGAAAAGCGCCTGCCCTGTCGCGCCACGGTCACCGACGGCGAAAACAGCTATGAGGCCGCCTTTTATTCCGACGAGAGCGCCCGGATAGATCTGCCCTTTTTCCGCGCGTGGAGCCCGGAATACCCGTTTCTTTACAACCTGCGCGTCACCGCCGGAGAGGACGTATTTACCAGCTACTTCGGCATGAGGAAGTTTTCGGTGGAGGAGCGGGATGGAACAAAGCGGCTCTGTCTCAACGGCGAACCGTATTTTGGGACAGGCGTGCTGGATCAGGGCTACTGGCCGGACGGGCTTTACACCGCTCCGTCGGACGAGGCCATGGTGGCCGACATCAGCGACATGAAGCGCCTGGGCTTCAACACCCTGCGCAAACACATAAAGATAGAGCCGCTGCGCTGGTACTACCACTGCGACAGGCTGGGCATGATAGTCTGGCAGGACATGCCCGCAGGCGGCGGCAAATACAAGTTCTCCGTTGTCTCCGCCCTGCCCGTGCTCGGCTTTACAAGGCTGCGCGACAACCTGTACCGCCGATTTGGCCGAGAGCAGAAGGAGGGCCGGGACGAGTTTCTCCGCGATCTTGACGACACGGTGGACCTGCTGTATAACTGCGTCTCGCTGGCCGTGTGGGTCCCGTTCAACGAGGGGTGGGGCCAGTTCGACTCCGCAAAGGCCGCTTCCCGGCTGGAGGCGCTGGACGGCACGCGGATAATCGACCGGGCAAGCGGCTGGCACGATCAGGGCGGCGGCGACCTGCGCAGTCTCCACATATATTTCAGGAAATTCCGCATGGTCAGGGACGACCGGGCCGTGGCGCTGACGGAGTTTGGCGGCTACAACCTCCATGTGGAGGGCCACTGCGCCAACGACGAGGACTACGGCTACCGGAGATACAGGAGTTTTGAGCAGCTTTCGGCGGCCATCGGAAGGCTGTACCGGGAGGAGATAATTCCCGCCGCCAAAAATGGACTTTCTGCCGCCATATACACTCAGCTTTCCGACGTGGAGGACGAGCAGAACGGCATTTTGACCTACGACAGAAAAATATGCAAGCTGCCGCCGGACCTGATGAGAGGCCTCAACGCGGAGCTTACAAAATAACACAGGAGTACTAAATGGACATAAACCGACAAATAGCGAAGGAGCTTTCCCTTCGCCAGACCCAGGTGGACGCCGCCATAAAACTGATAGACGAGGGCAACACCGTCCCCTTCATCGCCCGCTACCGCAAGGAGGCCACAGGCTCGCTGGACGACACAGAGCTCCGCGACCTTTTTGACCGGCTGACAAGCCTTCGGAACCTTGAAAAGCGCCGGGAGGAGATACGCGCCTCCATCGAATCGCAGGAGGCCATGACCGAGGAGCTTTCCGCCGCCATAACCGCCGCGGCAACGCTTTCGGCGCTGGAGGATCTGTATCTGCCCTACAAAAAGAAGCGCCGCACAAGGGCTTCCGTCGCAAAGGAGAAGGGGCTGGAGCCGCTGGCCGACGCCATATATGCCCAAGAGCTTCCCGACGCACCCGAAACGCTGGCCGAAAGCTATATCGACCCGGAAAAGGGCGTTTCCACGGTGGAGGAAGCCTTGCAGGGCGCCTCGGACATAATTGCGGAGACCATATCAGACAGCGCGGAGGTTCGCGGCGCTTTGCGTGAGTTTATGCAGAAGACCGGCGTTTTGCACAGCAAAAGCGATAAGACGGAGCCGGGCGTCTACTCCATGTACTACGACTTTTCCGAGGCCGTCGCCAAGGTGGCCGGCTACCGCGTGCTCGCCATAGACCGCGGCGAACGCGAGGACGTGCTCAAGGTGAGCATAGACACCGATCCCGACGACCTTGCCGTGACGCTGGAGCGCATCGTGCTCAAAAACGGCCGGTCGCCCTCCATATCGTTTGTAAAGGCGGCGGCGGCTGACTCGCTGAAACGGCTGATCTACCCGTCGCTGGAAAACGAGCTGCGCTCCGCGCTTACCGAAGCCGCCGACGAGCAGGCTATAAAGGTCTTTGCGCTGAACCTAAAGCCACTGCTTATGCAGCCGCCTGTCCACGGCATGGCGACCATGGGCTTTGACCCGGCGTACAGAACCGGCTGTAAAATAGCGGTGGTGGACGAGCTGGGCAAGGTGTTGGACACCACGGTGGTCTACCCCACCCCGCCGCAGAACAAGACCGAGGAGGCCGCCCGCACGCTTAAAGCGCTGATCAAAAAGGACGGCGTCACGGCCATCTCCATAGGCAACGGCACGGCCTCAAAAGAGAGCGAGATATTCGTGGCCGAGCTTATAAAGGACATTACCCCGCCCGTGTCATACATGGTGGTCAGCGAGGCGGGCGCGTCGGTGTATTCCGCGTCAAAACTGGCGGCGGAGGAGTTCCCGCAATATGACGTATCGCTGCGCTCCGCCGTATCCATCGCCCGCCGGCTTCAGGACCCGCTGGCGGAGCTTGTTAAAATCGACCCCAAGGCCATCGGAGTTGGCCAGTACCAGCACGACATGCCGCAAAAAAGGCTGGGCGAGGCCCTCGGCGGCGTGGTGGAGGACTGCGTCAACAGCGTGGGCGTGAACGTCAACACGGCGTCGGTGTCGCTGCTCTCCTATGTGGCGGGCATAGGGCCGGCGCTGGCCAAAAACATTGTCGCCTACCTCGAGGAAACCGGCGGCTTCGGCTCCCGCAAAGAGCTGATGAAGGTGCCTAAGCTCGGCAAAAAGGCGTTTGAGCAGGCGGCGGGCTTTCTTCGCGTGCCGGAGGGCGAAAACCCGCTGGACAACACCGCCGTCCATCCCGAAAGCTACGCCGCCGCCAAAAAGCTGCTCAAGCTCTGCGGCTATAAGGAGGCCGACCTTGTGGCGGGCGGGCTTTCCGCGCTGCGGGAGCGCATAGCCGAAAAGGGCGAAACGGCCGTGGCGGACGAGCTCGGGATAGGCGTGCCGACCCTGCGCGACATGGCCGCCGAACTGCTGAAGCCCGGCCGCGACCCGCGTGAGGAGCTGCCGCCGCCCATGCTCCGCAGCGACCTTATGGATATAAACGACCTCAAGCCCGACATGGTGCTGGATGGCACAGTCCGCAACGTGGTGGATTTCGGCGCGTTTGTCGATATTGGCGTACATCAGGACGGGCTTGTCCACATCAGCCGCATCTGTGACCGTTTTATAAAGCACCCCAGCGAGGTGCTGCGCGTCGGCGACGTGGTGAAAGTCAAGGTGCTGGAGGTGGACTCCGCCCGCAAGCGCATCTCCCTGACCATGAAAGGGATATGACCATGCGCGGAGACTGGAGCGCGCTGGGCGTTTCGCACAAGGTCATAGCGTCCATGGTGGGCGCGGGTGCCTTTTGCATCGACGCCACCGCCGGCAACGGGCACGACACGGTGTTTCTGGCGGAGCTTGTGGGCGAGCGCGGCCGCGTGCTCGCCATGGATATCCAGGAGAGCGCCGTTTTGAGCACGCGGGCGAATATTGATGAGCACGGCTTTTCCGAGAGAGCGTCCGTCGTGCTCAAAAGCCACGAGTTCATTGACGAGCTGGCAAAGCCGGAGACCGCGGACTGTATCGTTTTCAATTTCGGCTGGCTTCCCGGCGGCGACCACAGCGTTTTTACCCTGCCGGAGACAAGCCTTGCCGCCGTGGAAAAGAGCCTTGCGCTGTTAAAGCACGGCGGGCTTCTGTCGCTTTGCCTTTACTACGGGCGCAACAACGGCTACGGCGAACGGGACGCGCTGCTCGACTGGGCCGCCGGGCTTGAAAGCTCCGCCTACAACGTCGTTTGCTGCGACTTTCTAAACCGCAAAAACGACCCGCCCTTCCCTCTTTTTATTGTAAAGGAATAGCGGGCGCTCCCCGCATATAATATAACTGACGGCTTCCGGCCGCCAAATCAGATATCGGGTTGGTGAAACATACGGTAATAGATTTTCATACCCACGCTTTTCCCGACGCGCTGGCCCCACGCGCTTTGGATACGTTGACTAAAAACTGCGGCGGAGAGTATCTGCCCTGTACGGACCTCACCGTGGCGGGCCTTTTGCGCAACATGGACGACTGGAACATCGACATTTCGGTGGTGCAGCCGGTGGTTACAAAGCAGAGTCAGACAAAAACTCTGAACGAATGGGCCGCCTCCATCTGCTCCGACCGAATAATATCCTTCGGCGGGATATATCCCCACACGGACGACTACCGGCGCGACATAGACTTCGTGTTCTCGCTGGGGCTTAAAGGGCTGAAATTCCACGCGGAATACCAGGATTTCGTGCTGGACTCGCCGGAGATGCTCAAAATTTACGACTACGCTTTCAGCCGCGGCCTTATCGTCCTGCACCACGCCGGGTACGACCCCGCCGCCCTACCGCCCTTTAAATCCAGTCCCGCCCAGTTTGCCCATGTGGCCCGGGAGATGCAGGGCGGCGTGCTGGTGGCGGCGCATCTGGGCGGACAGTCCCAATGGGACGACGTGGAAAAATATCTTATTGGCGAAAACATATACCTCGATACGTCCATGGGCTTCGGCTACTACTCCCGGGAGCAGTTTTTGCGCATTGTAAAGGCCCACGGCGCGGACAAAATACTTTTCGGTTCAGATTCGCCGTGGAGCCGGGCCGACAAAGAGCTGTGTGCTCTGCGCGAGCTTCCGCTTTCGGACGGAGAAAAATCCCTCATCCTTGGCGGGAACGCCAAAAAGCCGCTGGGGCTGTAAGCTTTGCTGCGCCACAAGGCCCGGCGTGCGGCTCTCAGCCTAAGTAAAACATATGCGCCCGCCCGCTTCCATTTACGAAAGCAGGCGGGCGCTTTATTTCTACGGATATCATTTTGCGGCGAGCGCCTTTTTATAGACCCTCGGCAGGGCCGCTCCAAAGCTGTAAAGCCCCATAAACAGAAGGAAAGCGCCCTTTTTAAACTCGCCGCCCTTCACCAGTATCTCCTGCTCTCCGCCGCCGAGCCTCATCATATACCCCGACTCGGCGTAGCCGTTCCTCTGGTAAAACGCTTTGCGGCGGCGGCGCAGCTCAATATCCGGCGCGGACTCGTCACAGGGCTCTATGGAGACCACCTTTTTGCTGCGCGGATGGCGCTCCTGCACCGCAGCAAGTATTTGTGAACCGTACCCTTTTGAGCGCAGCTTTTCATCCACCGCAAAAAACATGATGAACGACAGCCTGCCCAAGGTGGCCATATATATCATGCCGCACACGGTGTCGCCGCTTTTGAAAGCCAGCAGCTCCGTACACCCCGGCAGCGTGGAAAGCAGCAGCATAAGCCACCAGGCCATGCGTTCCTTTTTCGGAAAGGCCGCGAAGTATATCTCCCTCACCCTGTCCGCGCACCCGCTGCCCATCCTGACCCGCTCCGCCTTTAGCTCCATCGGCGATGCCTCCCGCTGATTTTTTGTTATATTATACTATATGCAAAGGCTCGCGGCAACCGGCAAAAACAACCGAATCGCAAACTTTATCAGGTTTAAAGCGCGACGGCCATGCTCAAAAAAATATCCGCACCCTATTGACAAAGGCGAAAAAAAGAGTATACTACGTTTAACATCTTAGTTAATTGTTAAATGTTTGGGGGGAATGACTTGAGCATGCAGGACACGTTGCGGGCGCTGGCCGATCCGACCCGGCGTGAGATACTCAATATGCTTAAAAAAGGACGCATGTCCGCCGGAGACATAGCCGAGCGCTTTCCCGTGACCGGCGCCGCCATCTCGCGCCACCTTTCCGTACTGCGGGAGGCCGACCTCATATCGGACCAGCGGGAGGGAAAATTTATTTACTACGAACTCAACGCCTCCGTGCTGGAGGAAATAATGCTCTGGATGAGCGACCTGAAGGGAGAAAAAGACGATGCTGAAAGAGAATAAAAAAGTTATCATCATCACATCTGTACTAATACTGCTGCCCATCATCGCGGGCGTTCTGCTGTGGCCTCAGCTTCCGGACACCATAGTCACCCATTTCGGCACGAATAACGAACCGGATGGCTGGAGCAGCAAGGGCTTTGCGGTGTTCGCTATTCCGGCGCTGCTGCTGGCGCTGCACCTGCTCTGCATTTTTGTTACGGCCGCCGACCCAAAGCGCGGAAACATAAGCGGCAGGGCCTTCGCCCTCGTTTTCTGGATCTGTCCCGCCATATCGATTATCATGAGCGCCATAACCTACATCACCGCCCTGGGCATGGAGCTGAACGTGGGCTTCATCGTGCTGCTGTTCCTCGGCCTCCTGTTTATCGCGCTGGGGAACTACCTGCCCAAGTGCCGCCAAAACTACACCCTCGGCATCAAGCTGCCCTGGACACTCTCCGACGCGGAAAACTGGAGCCATACCCACCGTGTGGCCGGGTGGAGCATGACCCTCGGCGGCGCGGTCATCCTGCTTACCGCCTACCTGCGCTCGCCGTGGATATTTGGCGCGGCGCTCGCCCTCTCTATAGGCGTACCGGCGGTCTACTCCTATGTCTATTATCAGAAACACGCCCGCAAAGAATAGGCTTTTCTGAAAAAAAGCGCCCGCGGCGTTCCCAAAAGGTTGCCGCGGGCGCTTTTTACGTCCCATGCCCCGGAGCTAAAGTATCACGCAGACGAGGCCGGAGCACCCCTCGTTTATTATGCGCTCCACCGTCTCCTGCAGCTTCATGCGAGCCTCCTGCGGCATACGGTACAGCTTGTTGTGCAGGCCCTCGTTCACCAGCTCGTGCAGGCTTTTGCCGAAAATGTTGGATTCCCAAATCTTCTGCGGGTCCTCCTCAAACTCCTTCATCATGTACATTACGAGCTCCTCGCTCTGTTTCTCGCTTCCGACGATGGGGTTAACCTCCGTGGTTATGTTGGCCCGCAGCATGTGGACGGAGGGCGCGCTGGCCTTTAGTCTTACGCCGTATTTTCCGCCCTGCTTTACGATCTCCGGCTCCTCCAGCGTCAGCTCCTCCATGGAGGGCATAACAATACCGTAGCCTACC
This sequence comes from uncultured Oscillospiraceae bacterium, assembly GCA_964405305.1. Lineage (GTDB taxonomy): Bacteria > Bacillota > Clostridia > Oscillospirales > Ruminococcaceae > UMGS1668. The sequence continues at coordinate 24,515 of CAYONL010000004.1, forward strand.
GCCTCCACCTGATCCAGCGCGCCGCGTATCCTTTCATACTTCTTCTTTATGGCCGCCAGCTCCACCATACAGGGCAAAAGGCCGCTTTCGCCGTCTATCTCAAGGCCGGTGGCCTCGCCCAGTATCTTGTAAAACAGGTCGGGCTTCAGCGCCACGGTGACCTCCGCCCTACCGCTTCCAAGGTCTATGCCGCGCACAGCCACGCTGTCCACATACTCGCAGCCGGCCGCCTCGGGAAGCCGCTTTGCCACCTCCCTTATCCGGGTCAGGTCCTTTGCCGCGCCGGTAACCGCGTCCATCACCGCGCCGCGGAGCCAGTGGCCCCTCTCAAGTCCCAGTACCCAGCGCGGGATGTTCACGGCTATCTCTTTTATCGGGAACTCAAAGAGCACGCTCTCCAAAATGCCCTTTATGTCGTCCTCGTCAAGGTCGAGGCAGTTCACTGCTATGACCGGAACGCCGTATTTCTCCTCAAGCTGCGTGCGCAGGGCCTTTGAATCCGGCGCCTTGGGGTACACGCAGTTGAGCAGCACCACAAACGGCTTACTTATTTCCCGCAGCTCGCTGATGACGCGCTCCTCGGCCTCGGCGTACTCGTCCCGCGGTATGTCGCTGATGCTGCCGTCGCTGGTGACCACAAGGCCTATGGTGGAGTGGTCGGTTATCACCTTGTGTGTGCCCACCTCCGCCGCCATGTTGAAGGGCACGGCGTCAGGGAACCACGGCGTCATCACCATGCGCGGCGCGTCGTTTTCAAAGTAGCCGATGGCCGACGGCACTATGTAGCCCACGCAGTCGATCATCCGAACGCGGAACTCCGCGTTGTCGCCCAGCTTTACGGCGACCGCTTCCTCCGGCACAAACTTCGGCTCCGTCGTCATTATCGTCTTGCCCGCAGCAGACTGGGGCATCTCGTCCGTCGCCCGCGCCCGACGAAATTCGCCCGGAATGTTGGGCAGGACGAGCGTCTCCATGAATTTTTTTATGAACGTGGATTTGCCGGTGCGCACGGGCCCGACAACTCCAATATAGATGTCGCCGTCCGTCCTGCGCGCGATGTCGGCATATACAGTGCCGCTCGTTTCCATTGCCCGCTCCCCTTTCACCGTCTCAAAGTTCTTCGCTCAATATGTATGTGCGGGACGGGCAAAAAATGAATGAGGGAAAACAAAAGCGCTCCGGGCTGCCTTTTCAAGGCCGAATTTCATTTACCCATCGTAATATTGCTCCACAATATTGTTTTAAGTATAAAAACAGCGGCGCTCCGTTACGAACGCCGCCGCTTTTTTTGCGAGATATTTTGCCATAGAGGATGGCTCAGGCCCGGCCGGTATTACTTCTCATCCTTCATTTTGAAAACGAAGTGGCAGCCGCCGTCCTTGAAAAAGTGCTTGTCGTGGATGCAATCAAAGTCCTTGTTGTAGCCACGGGCTATGGCCGGATCTATCATCTGGCAGTAGTGGATTCCGTACTTCTCCGTGCCGTCCTTCATCCAGGTCTCGGCAAAGACGCAGCGGTCGAAATCCTGCTCCACCCGCTTTGCGGAAACGTCGTCGCTGCTGTGGAAAAACCCGCTGCGGCCCATGTCGTAGCAGGAAAGGTAATGCTCCGGCGTGGTGTCGTAGCCCTTTGCGGCGGCCCGGGCGGCTATGTCGCGGCCCCGTTCCTCGCCAAACTCCGAAACGGCCTTGCGTATGGCCTCCACTCCCTTTTCGCCGCAGGCGTCCTCCACCTCTTTGGTTATGTGAGCGAACAGCCGGGCAAACAGGATATACATGTTCACCTCGGGCAGCTCCAGCTCCTCCATCTTTTTTTCTGCCATGTGACGCTCTCCTTTCGGACCTTATCAGTCCTGAAGCATTTTGGAGACGGCCTGAATAAACTGCGGCAGGGCGACCTCTGTGGGCTCCACATCCGGGAACCAGAGCTTCTCCCACTCAAAGCTGATGAAGTCGCCGTAGTTGTCGTCGCGCAGTATATCCAAGGCGGTCTTTATGTCCATCTCGCCGTTTCCGACAAGCGCCGGTACAAATCCGTGGGGCGAAAGGTCGCTGGAATCCTTCATGTGGACGTGGTGCACCTTGCCCTTGATGTGGCTGTAGGTCTCGCGCAGGTCGAGGCCGTAGCGGTACGGATGCAGGCAGTCCCAAAGGATGCCAAAGTTGTCGGAGCCACAGCCGTCGATGAATTTGCGGACGGTCTCGCCGTTGGCAAAGTCGTCATGAGTCTCCATCAGGGGCATGACGCCGTACTGTTTGCCCAGCTCGCCGATGATGCCGAAGCCATCCATTATCCACTTGTCGCATTCCTCTTTGGTGACGCCCTCGGTCTGCTCCGGGGTCAGGGCGGCGCGGTACTCGTCTATCCAGGCCTCGGTCTTGCGGCCGGTGTAATTCAGAGGGTAGGGCCCGCCGAATATGCGGACATATTTGCACTCAAGGTCGGAGGCTATGCGGAAATACTCCTTGGCCAGGGCGAGCTGCTTGTCCTGCTCCTCCTTGCCGGGAAGAGAAAAGCGCACGCTGCTGGAGCAGCAGGCGATCTCTATATCGTTTTGCCTAAACAGCTTTTTGGTCTCGCCAATGTGCTCCGGCGAGAACTCCTCCGCCAGATGGTAATCCGGCGTACCGTTATAAATACGGAACTCAATGCCTGTGTAACCGTTCTTCTTCGCCATATCTATCATCTGGTCGAAGGTGTAGTAGGGGCACCCCAATGTGCTGAAGCTGAATTTCATTTTGCGTTCCTCCTTGTGTTGTTGTATATGACCGCGCGGGGAACGGTCCCCTGGCGTTCATTCCTGTTTTGCGGCCGCAATTTCCTTCCCGGCCTCCCTGTATCTATAATAAAGTATTATAAAAAATCCTATGAGTATAAGCACGCAGCCTATATAGTCGTTCCAGATCAGCTTTTCCGTCTCGCCGCTTGCTCCCGGTATGACCATGGCGCCTATGACGCCGAACACCGGCATGAGCGACAGGTCGAAGGACACCTGCTGCGGCGAAACATATTTCTGCGCCATGGCCATGACGACCTTGCACACCGTGCTGCCGACTATTCCGGTCAAGAGCACGATAAAGACCGAATAGGGGGTGACGGTAACGGCGTAATCGTTTGTAAGCAGCAGCCCCACGCCCGAGGCCGCCGCCGCCGCCACTATCTGTAGCGTGCCTATGGCCCGCATGTCCTCCCCTCTTTCCGCGCAGCGGCCCACGTATATCATATCTATGGAGGACATCAGCGCCACGCCGAACACGATCAGGTCTCCTATGTTGAGCTCCAGCTTGAACAGGCCCGTAAGGAACACCAGCCCCGCCAGAGTAACGCCTATGCCGCCCGCTATGTATAATTTCGGCCTTTCCTTGCCCGCTATAATCTCCATAAGCGGGACGAGCACGATCGAGAGCTGGGCAATAAAGGAACAGTTGGAAACAGTGGTATATTTCATGCCTATGACGTTCCCCGCCACCTGGATATAAATCATAATGCCCACCATGGCGCCATGCAGCAGCACCCGGCGGTTCGTGCGCCAGCACTCGCCCACTATGCGTGGCATGAACGGCATGAGCACCAGCGCGGCCGACGCAAACCGCAGGAACAGATACATCTGCCAGCCCATGTAGTTGTTCACCACCTGCATGAGCACAGTTGTAAAGCCCCAGAAAAACGCTATCATCAAAAGCATCGCGTTGGCTTTTATCTCGTTACTTTTACCCCACATAGTTCAAACAACCCGCAAAACGGGCCCTTTCAGCTGTGATCGAACAGGCCCACGCCCTGTTCCTTTTTGACCTTTGCTATGACCGCCCAGGCCATGATGAGTGAGATCACGGCGGTGACTGCGTTGCTGAGCACCATGGCCCAGCCCACCGCTTCCATTCCCATGCTCGTGTAGTTCTCAAAAAACCAAAGCATGGGTATTCTGAGCACGAACAGACGGCAGAAATTTATTGACATGGCCATCCTTGTCTTTCCGAAGCCGTAAAGCAAGGCCACTACGGCGTAACTGATCCCCATCAGCGACAGGGTAACGGCGATATAGCCGTTGAGCATGAACACGTTGTTCATAAACTCGACCTCTCCGGAGGAGAACAGTTTGAAGATTGCCTCTCTGAAAACGACTACTCCTATACCGCCCAGCACGCCTATGCCGACGTTTATCAGCATTGTCAGGCGGAAGGTTCCCAGGGCCCGGCTGTAGTTCCCGTTCCCGCGGTTCTGATTTATGACCGTGGAGGCGGAGTCCTGCATGCCCACCTGTACGCCGTTTATCAATATGCTCATAGTCTGGGCCACGCTGAACACGCCAACCGTTGTGCTGCCGTAAAACACCATCATGGAGTTGACGACCAGCTTGCCCAGATGAAAAAAGCACTTTTCAAGCCCTGAGGGCACCGCCAGATTTGTTATTGAGCGGAACATGTTGCCCTTTAGCTTAAATTCCTTCAGTGAGAAGGAGAACACCCCGCCACCGCGCCTGAGGTTCCGAACGCCAAACACGGTCATAAACAGGTTGGCGATAAGGGTCGCCACGGCCATCAGCGGCATTCCGCCGGAGAGCAGCTTTACGAACAGAACCGTGAACGCCAGCTTTACGACAGCCCGCGTCACCTGCAAATAAAGTATCTTCTTCGTGTTGCCGCGGGCGCGCTCCATGGCGAGGTAGCAGGAGTTGAACATATCCACCGCCGCCCCGAACAGCGAGATTATGAAATACATGCGCCCCAGCTCGAAAAATTCCTCCGGCGTACGGGCGAGGCGCATTATCTGATCCGCGAACGGGATGCAGACGAGCAGTATGCCGCCGCTGCACAAAATGGCCAGCATAAACATGGAACGGATGTACTCGTGCACCTCGTCATATTTTCCGGCTCCGTATTCCGTTGCTATGCGTATGCCGGCGCCCACGGAAATGCCCTGCGCCACGGAGCCGATAACGGTTATTATCTGTGAGATATAATAGACCGCCGAAACGGCCTGCGAGCTTATCCCCGCCGAAACAGAGGTATCTATCATCTGGAAAACATGCACCAGACACTGCTGCAGCACCAACGGAGCCGCCACCATCATCAGCGCCTTCATCAGGTTCCCGCCGAGTATCCGATCCCGGCGGGTCATGTCCTCCGAGGATATGGTTTTTGGCATGGAGAGGCCTCCTTTTCGCGCGTGCCCAATCACATATCTTGCTGTTTTAATTGCGGGCTTTGCTTTGCCGTCTTTTTGGCAACAAAACTCATTGTTGCGGGATTTTAAATGATATATAATTTATTTAACAAAACACGGGAGGTAATTTCAATGAGCAATCCAAAAATCGCCTTGCAGCTTATGACCGTCAAGGAGTATGTGAAGGACCACGGCATCATCGACACCCTCGAACAGCTCAGCCGTCTGGGCCTGCACTATGTGGAAATGTCGCAGATACCCGTTTCCGACCAGCTTATAGACGACCTGTGCGTCGCCCAGAAGGAGTTCGGAATACAGCTCATCTCCTACACCGGCATTTACGAGAAATTCTTCTGTGACCAGGTGGGCGAGATCTTCGACGACAACTTTGACCAGATCGTCCGCTACGCCCATCAGCTGGGCGCAAAGTATATCCGCACCGCCATGATGCCCCGCAGCTGCCTGTTCGGCGTGGACAACATCGTGAAGGCCGCAAAGGGCCTGGACGAGTACGGCAAGCGCTTCCGCGGCGAAGGGCTGAAGCTCTACTACCACATGCACCACATAGAGTACATGAAGGTGGAGGGCCGCCAGCTTGTGGAATACCTGCTTGAGAACACCGACCCCGAAAACCTGGGCTTTGAGGTGGACACCCACTGGGCGCTGCGCGGCGGCCAGGACCCGCTGAAATGGATCGACCGCATGACCGGCGAGGGGCGCGGCGAGCTGCTGCATCTTAAAGAGTACTGTCTGCACGTCAACGACCCGGCGACGATACAGAAGGAGATCTTCGACACCTCCGTGCGCTTCGGCGAAATAGGCGAGGGCAACGTGGACTTCCCCGCCGTTTTGAAACGCGCCGCCGAACGCGGAGTGAAATACGCCGTTATCGAGCAGGACCGCACTTACGAAAAGGCCCCTCTGGAGAGCGTTGCGCTCAGCATAACGAACCTCAAAAATATGGGCTGCGGCGAAGAAAATTTTATCTAACAAAACCCGTCTCATTGGAAACCCCCTTACAAATGTAGGGGGGGTTTTGTGATCAAAGCTCTATTCGCCGCCCCGTTTCGGCGGAGGCGTAGGACGCGTATATTGCCCTTATGCTCTCGTACGCCAGCCGGAAACCTGACTTGGGCATGCGGTTTTCCACCACGCACTCCATGAAATCCTGCATCTCGGAGTGATAACCCCGGGCAAAGTCCTCGTCTGAGGCGATGAACTGCCAGCCCATTTTGTTTTCCAGCTTCTCCGCAAGGTACACGTCTTTCATGCCGTTGTCGTCGGCAAAATAGGCCTGCATCTCCGGGCTGGGGGCCACGTGGCACTGATAGACCGCGTCGCTGGTGCACAGCTCTATGTAATTGTGTATGCCGCCAAGGACGATATCCGCCGCGAAAATGCTGGCCTTTGTGCCGTCCGAAAAGGTCATGAGCGTTGTGGCCGTGTCCTCCACGTCCACCGGATGGGCGGCTATGTGGCCGTGCTCCTCCTCCGTAAGCAGGGTGGAAAGCATGCCCGCGTCGCACATTACGCTTTTTACGTGCATCTCCTCGCCGCGGCGCTTTGCCTCCAGCAGTTTAAAGTAGATCGCCGCGGAAAGCGGGTGGCAGCCCTGCCTTATAAGGCTGCCACCGCCGTTGTATTTCCAGTAGGCGGCGTGCTCCGCGTGGGAACCGCTGTGGCTCTCGTCGCCCTTTATCATAAGGATCTTGCCGCCGCGCTTTGATAGTATCATGTCCGCCTTGGCAACGCTGGGGAAGTATATCCAGTTCTCCGCGTACATGAACTGCTTTTTGGAGGACAAAACTTTTTCCTGCAGGCGTTGAAGCTGCTCCGTGACCGTGTTGAACATCTCCACACAGCTTATGCTTTTGCCGTCCCGCTGCGTTTCAAAGCAGGCCGTCAGCGGTTTTTCGCAGATGACGTGCTTTCCGGCATCCATGGCGTCGATTATCATCTGCGTATGGGCCGAGGGCGGCGTTACGATGTCGATGACGTCCAACTCCGGGTCCCTCAGCATCTCATGATAATCCGAATAAATATCCTTTATCCCGTACTCGGCGGCGAACCCGGTGACCTTTGGGTCCAGCGAGGCCACCGCTTTAAAATTCACAACTATGCCGAACACCCTCTGGTAGGCAACGGCGTGCAGATGCGCCGCAAAACCGCTGCCTATCATACCTACTGTTACTGTATTAATCAAACTCTCCTCCTTGCCCGTACCGGTCAGTTTTTCATACCGGTCGTAGCAATGCCTTCCACAAGATACTTTTGGAACATAACATAGATAAGCACCGCCGGCAGCAGGGACAGCACCGACATGGCGAACATTCCGCCCCAGTTGGACATACTTGACGGGTCGGAGAAGTTTTTAAGCGCTATGCTGACCACGTACATGCTCGGTTTGCTGAGATAGATCAGCGGCGCGGAGAAGTCGTCCCACCTCCAAATAAAGGAGAAGATGGCGGTCGTCATCATGGCCGGAACTATCAGGGGAACGATTATTTTGGTGAATATCTGGAACCTGTTGCAGCCGTCGATCTTGGCGGATTCATCCAGCTCTATCGGCAGGCCCTGAATGAACTGTACATCCAGGAAGATAAAGAACGCCTGGCCGAAGAAGTAGGGCAGTATAAGCGGCAGATATGTGCCAATCATGCCGAGCTTTGAGAACAGCAGGTACTGCGGCACCATTATGACCTGGAAAGGCAGCATCAGCGATATCAGCATGCAGCCAAACCAGAACTTGGAGCCGGCAAACGATATCCTCGCAAAGCCATAGGAGATTATTGCGGAGGAAACCACCGCTCCCAATGTGGCGATACAGGACACAATTATGCTGTTTTTAAAGAAGGTTCCAAAGGTTATTCCGCCGAATCCGGCCCAGCCGCTGACAAAGTTTTCAAAATACCATTTGCCGGATGGGAATATCTTCGCGCTGTTGGTGAATATCTCGCTGCTTTCTTTAAACGCGCTTCCGAACAGCCAAAGCAGCGGGTAAAGCATGACGACGCACAGGAAAATGCAGAAAATATGATAAATTGTTTTCCCGACATACTTTTTTGTAGTGTAGTTCATTGTTGCTCCTCCTTTCCCGGCCGTCATATGAGCTTGTTGCCGGACTCGTAGAATACCCACTTGTCCGAGGATTTGAACATGAAGAAGGTTATAATAGCCACCATCATGAGCAGCACCCACGCCATTGCGCAGCCATAGCCCATCTTTTGATACGTAAAGGAAGATTTATAGATGTACACCGTCATGAACAGGGTCTTGTCGAGCGGTCCGCCCTGGGTGATGATGTAGCTCTGGGTAAAGGTCATAAAGCCCTGAATTATCTGCATAACAACGTTGAAGAAAACGACTGGAGTCAGCATGGGCAGAGTGATCTTGAAGAACATGGCGGGCTTGGTGGCGCCGTCGATCTCCGCCGCCTCATAAAACGTAGTCGGTATCTGCTTGAGGCCGGAGAGGAAGATCAGCATGGAGGAACCATACTGCCATACTGCCAGAACGATAAGGGTCCAGATGGCCGTATCAACTCCGCCTATCCACGAGGTGGTTATATTCGTTCCGAAAATGCTGTTTATGATGTTGTTGAACAGGCCGTCGCTGGAAAACATTGTGCGCCACACAACGGCTATGGCTACGCTGCTGCCGATTATGGTGGGCAGGTAGTAGGCCGCGCGGTAAAACACCGTCATTTTGGTGGTAGTTTTGAGCAGCATGGCCACCACCAGCGCAAACAACAGCTTGAGCGGAACGGAGGCAATGACATAAAGCGTGGTGCAGCCCATGGAGACCCAGAACTGCTTGTCCGCCGTAAACATTTTTATGTAGTTCGTCAGACCCGTAAAGGTTGGCTCTTTAATAAGGTTATAGTTAGTAAAAGAATAATAAAGCGAGGAGAGCACCGGTATGATCGTAAAGACCAGAAATCCTATTACGAACAGTCCTATAAACGCGTATCCGGCTATGTTGTCTGATTTTTTGTATTTCCTGATCTTTTTTGCCTCAGTTGCCATATCACACACTCCAAAACCTTATTTCTGCGATTCAGCGGTATGAGCGAAGCAGCTCCATGCTCGCCGCCGAACCCTTGTCCACATCGCTTCCGAAGCTCTCCAACGACATTCTGTCGTTGTAGCCTATCTTCTTCAGCGCCTCAAAAAATGGGCCGTATTCAAAGCCATCATTCAGTGCCGGGTACGACCTGCCCTCATCCACCGCGGAAATATGGGCGTGCTTTATCCAACTGCCTGCCTTGATTATATCCTCTGCCGGCTCATTTTCAAAGTACATGTGATAAAAATCACAAAGCGCGAACAGATTGGGGTGCCCCACCTCTTTCGCAAGCTCTATGGCCTGGGGTATGGTCCTTATCGGGTTTGCGGCACACTCCTTGCCGCAAATAGGTTCTATCACCATGGTGATGTTATATAAATCAGCGTATTCCATCATGCGCTTCATAAATTCCACAAGCTGTTGACGGGCCCTCTCCGGCGGATAGCCCTCCGGTACGGCGCGAGCCCTCGCGCTGCCAAATACCATCATATCTGCTCCCATCTCATGCGCCCGTTTAAAGGAGCCGGACATATAACTGCGCTGTAACTCCGGGTCTGTCTCATCCCCAATGATCTTTACCTCTCCCTTTAGCGGGAGCAGAAGGTTGAACACCTCGATCTTCAGCGGCGACGCGGCTATCTTCGCCCTGAAATCCTCATAATCAAGCGGAGACATGGCGGCCAACGCGCACAGATTCATTTCCAGGTAATCAAACCCGTTTTTTATAATACAGTCGGCCAGCCCCGCCGACTTGATACTGCAGCCAAATCTCATACTGCGTGCCTCCATATACTGAGTTTTTTACTCCGGGGTCGCGTCCCTTTTGGCGAGCCGCGGCCCCGGCGCATTTTTTAACCGATCTTACTTCGCTTCGGAAATAAGCTCGTTGCACTTTCTTATAAATTCGTCAGTCGCGGCCTGAGCGTCGTACTCGCCATACCAGATGTTCTGCTCGATGGTGGAGGACGCCTCGTTTATCTCGCTGAGCCAGGTCACGTTGGCCACATCAAGAGGGCCGGCATACTTGCTGGCGGTGGCGATAAAGTTGAACTGCTTTTTGGTGGTGTCGTCAACTTTGTCCGCCAAACCTTCGCGGACAGAGGTGCAGCAGGGCACGCCGCGCTCGGCAAGCAGTATCTCGTTGGCCTCCATAGAGGTTATCATCCAGTTGATAAAGGTGGCGGCCACCACTTTCTGCGCGTCGGTGGAGTCGTTGCCTATGCACATGACCTGGGAGGGTTTAAGATACTGTCCGGCGGCGGTGGCGTCGGCAAAGTCGGGGATCATCATGTAGCCGATGTCCTTCTCCTCCGTCATCGCGCCGACAAGGCCGGTGATGAGGTTGGAGGTCATGCAGGCGTTCCAGGAGGTTCCGTCGACAAGGGCCTGCTGCTCAACAGAGGAGTAGCCCGCATAGTAAGCGCCATCAACGCCAAAGCCTTCGTCGTAAGCGGTCTGGACGACGTCAAAGCTGCGCTTGATGAGGCTCGTGTCGGTGATGCCAAGGGCCGAGCTGTCCACAAAGAGCTGCTGTCCGGCGTTACGGGCGGAGCAGCGGAGCCAGTCGGTCATTCTGAAAATGATGTAGAAGCTGGTCTTTACGCCGGTCTTTTCATAGACCTGGCGTCCGGTCTCCAGGAACTGATCCCAGGTCCAGGGAGATGACTCGTCCAGCTCAATGCCTATGGATTTCAGCAGGCCGCGGTCATACATGACGGACGGGCCGTTGACGCCGAGGTTCTGCGCGTAGAGGTCTTCGCCATAATAGCAGGCGTCCAGGCTGGTGCAGTCGCTGATGTCCATGACTCCGGCTTCGATATACGGGGTGAAGCTCTGGACATATCCGCCTTCGACCCACTGAGGAATGTACTCATACTCTGTCTGGAACATGCTGGGGGTGCTTCCTGCGGCCATAAGGGTCAGGAGCTTGTCCTGGTAGCCGCTGCTGGTGTACTCGGTCTCAATGGTGACGTTCGGGTGCTCCTTGCAAAAAAGGTCCACGATCTGCTGGGTGCGCTCGTGACGAAGCTGGCTGCCCCACCAGATATAGGTCAGGGTAACGTCTTCGGTCGGGAATTCCATGGAAGCGGCCTCAGCGGGAGCTTCGCCAGACTCGGACGCGGACTCGGACGCGGATTCAGACGCGGGAGCCGCCGAGGACTCGGACGCTGTGCCGCCGCAGCCGGTGATGGCCGCAAGCATTGCAACGACCAGGAGAAGCGCAGTGATCGACTTAAACAGTTTCAATATTACACCTCTTAAAGTATGGGTAAATCAACGGGCCGCGTCCCGTTCCACAAAACGCGGCCCGAATAAAACCGTAAATGCTGAAAAACTTATTGGGCTTCAGCTATAAGCTCGTTGCACTTGTTGAGGAACTCATCGGTAGCGGCCTGAGCGTCGTACTGGCCATACCAGATGTTCTGCTCGATGGTGGAGGAAGCTTCATAGGCCTCGCTCAGCCAGGTGGCGTTCGCAACATCGAGAGGGCCGGCAAACTTGGTGGCGGTGTCGATAAAGGCGAACTGCTTCTTGGTGGTTTCGTCAACTTTGTCAGCCAAACCTTCGCGGACAGAGGTGCAGCAGGGCACGCCGCGCTCGGCAAGCAGGATGTCGTTGGCTTCCATAGAAGTGACCATCCAGTTGATAAAGGTGGCGGCTACCACTTTCTGTGCGTCGGTGGAGTCGTTGCCCATGCACATGACCTGAGAGGGCTTAATGAACTGGCCGGCAGCGGGTGGCATCGGCAAAGTCAGGGATCATCATGAAGCCAACGTCCTTCTCCTCCGTCATCGCGGCGACAAGGCCGGTGATGAGGTTGGAGGTCAGGCAGGCGTTCCAGGAAGTTCCGTTGACAAGAGCCTGCTGCTCAACAGAGGAATAACCGGCATAGAAAGCGGGATCAACGCCGAAGCCCTCGTCGTAAGCGGTCTGGACGACGTCAAAGCTGCGTTTGATGAGGTTGTTGTCGGTGATGCCAAGCGCTGTGTTGTCGACAAAGAGCTGCTGTCCGGCGTTACGGGCGGAGCAGCGGAGCCAGTCGGTCATTTTGTAGGTGATGTGGAAGCTGGTCTTTACTCCGGTCTTCTCAAACACCTGACGGCCGGTCTCCAGGAACTGATCCCAGGTCCAGGGAGAGGACTCGTCCAGCTCAATGCCTATGGATTTCAGCAGGCCACGGTCATACATCATGGATGGGCCGTTGACGCCGAGGTTCTGCGCATAGAGGTCTTCGCCATAGTAGCAGGCGTCCAGGCTGGTGCAGTCGCTGATGTCCATGACGCCGGCTTCGATATACGGTGTGAAGCTCTGGACATATCCACCTTCGACCCACTGAGGTATGTACTCATACTCTGTCTGGAACATGCTGGGGGTGCTTCCGGCAGCCATGAGGGTCAGGAGCTTGTCCTGATAGCCGCTGCTGGTGTACTCGGTTTGGATGGTGACGTTCGGGTGCTCCTGGCAGAAAAGGTCCACGATCTGCTGGGTGCGCTCGTGACGAAGCTGGCTGCCCCACCAGA
>CAYONL010000005.1:0-11147 GCA_964405305.1 uncultured Oscillospiraceae bacterium
CGACAAAGTGTACGTCCGCCGGCCAGTATTTTTCAAAATCGCTATACTTTTCGTTCCCGTAGCCCAGGGCAGTGATGTAGTTGGACAGCGCGTCCACCCACACATACACCACGTGCTTCGGGTCGAAATCCACCGGGATTCCCCAGTTAAAGCTTGTACGGGAGACGCAGAGATCCTCCAGCCCCGGCTTTATAAAGTTGTTTATCATCTCGTTGAGCCGGGAAACAGGGGTCAGGAAATCCGGGTGCTCCTCATAATACTTGACCAGCCTGTCCGCGTAGGCGGAGAGACGGAAAAAGTAGGCCTCCTCCTCCGCGTCCACCACGTCGCGCCCGCAGTCCGGGCATTTGCCGTCCAAAAGCTGCGTCTCCGTCCAGAAGGACTCGCAGGGCGTGCAGTATTTGCCCTTGTAGGTGCCTTTATAGATGTCGCCGCTGTCGTACAGCTTTTTAAATATCTTTTTTACGCTCTCCACATGGTAGTCGTCCGTGGTGCGGATAAAGCGGTCGTTGGAAATATCCATCAGCTTCCACAGCTTCTTTATCCCGTCAACGATATTGTCCACATACTGCTGTGGGGTGACGCCGGCGGCCTCCGCCTTCTGCTGTATCTTCTGGCCGTGCTCGTCGGTGCCGGTCAGGAACATGACGTCGTAGCCCTGAAGCCTTTTATACCGCGCCATTACGTCGGTCGCCACCGTACAGTAGCTGTGACCTATGTGCAGCTTGTCCGACGGGTAATAAATCGGCGTCGTGATGTAAAACTTGGGTTTATCCATCGTGCAATCCCCCTAAATCGCGGGGTCCGGCCCCGCTTTCATAATACCGCTCTCTATTATAAACGGCAAACCCGCTTTTCGCAATAGGAAAACCAAAATGCCCCGGAGTTCTTCCCTCCGGGGCAAAATATCCGCCACACGCCGACAATTACAGCGCGTTAAGGAAGCTCTCAAGATAGCCGTTCCACTTTTCAGGATACTCATAGAACATCAGATGGCCGCCCATGACCTGCGTATTATAGCCCGGCAGCTCTCTTTTTACAAACGGCTCCGCCACCTCGGCCCAGTGCTCCGCTATGAACATAAGGCTCGGCAGTCCGGCGCCCACGGCCTTGGCGGTCGCAAGATAATCAGAGAATATGGCGTCGCAGAACAGAGCCTTGCATATCCAATACGGGGTGCGCCCGGAGATATCCAACAGGTACTCCAGCTCGGCCGGCTCCATCTCATGCTGGATCATGACCCCGGTCGCATACTCGCTGAAAAATCCGCGGCAGCCGTCGGAGCTCGTCAACACCTGAGTGGCCACGGCGGAAAGCTCCTCCATCGTGCCCTCGGTCCACCACGCGGGGTCCGGCGACAGGGGCAGTGGCGACATATCTATCGTGACAACTCCGCGCAGCTTCCCCATACCGAACTGCCTGATATAGCTCCACACCTCCAGATTTCCGGTGCTCCAGCCTGCCAGCGTCACGTTTTCAAGCCCCAGTCCGTCCATCAGCGCGCAAAGGTCGCGCCCATGGGTCATATAGTCGTTGCCGTCCACGGTCTTTGCGGAAAGGCCCTGGCCGCGCGGATCTATCGCTATCACTCTGTACCGCTTGGAAAAGTGCTCCAGCTGCGCCTTAAATATCTCTCCGGCAAAGGTAAGCCCCGGAATAAACAGCAGCGGCTCGCCCGCCCCTTTTTCCAGATAGTGCAGCTCCACCCCCGGCGCCGCTTCAAAATATTTGCTCTCTATCCTGCTCTCTGACATTTAATAACGCCTCCAGCTTGGATTATTCCCATTCTATGGTGGACGGCGGTTTTTTAGTTATGTCGTAGACCACGCGGTTGACGCCCTTTACTTCACGGGCTATGCGGTCGCCGGTGGCCTCAAGCACCTCCCATGGCAGCTTCACCCAGTCGGCCGTCACGAAGTCATGGGTCGTCACGGCGCGCAGGGCGACGGTGTTGTCGTAGGTGCGCGCGCCCTCGGTGACGCCGGTGGAGCGCAGGGAGGTCAGAATTGCAAAATACTGGTTTATCTTTCCCGCAAGGCCAGCCTTCGCCACCTCGTCGCGGAATATCCAGTCCACCTCGCGCAGCAGATCCAGCCGCTCTTTAGTAAGCTCGCCCAGGCAGCGGACAGCAAGCCCCGGACCCGGAAAAGGCTGGCGCTCGGTAATCTCCGCCGGAAGACCCAGCTCCCGGCCCAAAGCGCGGACTTCCTCTTTATAAAGCGGGCGCAGCGGCTCTATTATGGCCTTAAAGTCGATATCCTTTGGCATCCCGCCCACGTTGTGGTGAGCCTTGACCTGACGGTTGCCGTCCAGGCCGGATTCGATGACGTCGGGATATATCGTGCCCTGAACGAAGAAGTCAACTTTTCCGGCCTTCTTCGCCTCTTCCTCAAAGACGCGGATAAACTCCTCGCCTATTATCTTGCGCTTCTTTTCCGGCTCAGTCACTCCCGCCAGCTTGCCAAGGAAGCGCTCCTCACCGTCCACGAGCCTGAAATCCATATTCCCGCCCGAAAACGCCGCCGAAACCTCCTCCGGCTCATGTTTCCTCATAAGCCCGGTGTTGACGAATATCGCTATGAAGTTTTTGCCTATGGCCCTGCTCATCAGCGCGGCGCAAACAGAGCTGTCCACTCCGCCGGAAAGGGCCAGCAGCGCGCGCCCGTCGCCCACCTGCGAACGTATCTCCGCCGCCGCTTTTTCGATGTACGCTTTGGGGTCGAACTTCTCAAAATCTCTTTCCATCTTCTGCTCCTTACTGTATTTCGCCATAAAGGCCGTTCATTTTCTCGATGGAGGCGCCCACCTCCGTATCGCCGCGCAGAATACCTGAAAACGCCGTCAGAAATTCGTCGGACAGGGACTCATTCTCGCCGGTCACATGCATGAAAAGCGGCGCCGTGACCGTCTTAGCAAGTATCGAGTAGGAATCCAGCCGCGCCCCGGTAACGCCGGCTTCCTTTGCTATCTCCACAGCTTTAAGCACCGGGGTCACCTCTCCGGCGTTTTCGGCCGCCAGCTTTGCTGCCGCGTCGCTGTACTGGAATATCATAAACTTTTTGGCGAGGTCGGGGCTTGCGGCCTCATACGGAATATACATCTCCGTAAAGCTGATGACCGCCACGGACTCGTCCCCCTCGTTTAGTACCGGGTAGGCCGCAAAGCCGTACTCGGCCGTCTTATCTTCCTCTTTTTCCGCCGCGGAGCTTCCGGAGGACGAGCTTTCCTCTTTTTCGGACCCCGAGCTATCCTCTTTTTCCTCTCCGCGCAGGGCGGCCAGCGCCTCCGCGTCACCCGGGATGAAAAGTATCGTACCCTTTGCGAACGCGGTGGCCAGCGCCGAAGAATCGTAGCCGGCGCTTCCGTCCGCAGTATAGCCAGAAAGCTTCGACACGTTGTCAAAAACAGCCTTCACCGCGTCCGCGCTCCAGTCCGACGTATACCGCAGCAGGCCATCCAGCGCATCGACCCCATCGGCGCCCGCCACGGCTGACGCGAACATGGGCAGAAGCGTTTCGGATTCGGCCCCCGCATAGGCAAACAGGCTGACCTTCTCCTTTTTAGCCGTCTCGCCAAGCTCCAAAAACTCGGCCCAGGTCGTCGGCAGGCTCCACCCTTTTTCCTCCAGCAGCGTCTTGTTGTAAATAAGCCCGCTTACATTGAAAAACAGTGGGGACAGATACGCCGAACCGTCGTCATACGGACGGCTCACCACGTTCTGCATGGCGCCGGAAAGCAGCAGCGTTGACGCCGTTCTCTCCACATCGTCTATGGGCAGCAGCGCCTTGTCCAAAATAAGCGCGCTTGTCACGCCGGTCGCCTCGTCGGACGGAAGCGCCACAAAATCCGGCGCCGCGCCCGCAAGAATATTGTCGCGGAGTATATACGCAGCGTCGTCGCCTATATATGCGTCCACCGTTACGCCCGGGTTTTCTTTCTCAAACGCGGCTATCACCGCTTCCCAATACCCTTTGTCCCCGCCTCTGTCATATATGACTGCGGAAAGCGTCTGGGTAACCGTCTGCTGGGAAGAGCTGTCTGACGGCTCGTCGGAACCGACAGGTTTGGTGTCGCCGCACCCGGTCAAAAACCCGGCCACCATGATAAGCGCCAAAAATAAAGTTAATATACGTTTCATTGTTATCCCCCAATTTACAATATCTGCTTAGTTATCTTAGCACATTTTGCACCGCTGTAAAACCCTTTTAAGGTTTTCTAAAACTTTTTTTACATAATTGTATTGCCACCCGCCTTAGTGTATAATATATCCATATCAACTTTAAGGGGTGTCCTGCCGTTGCACAGCTACCTGTACCTTTTCATGATCTCCATGCTTCCTTTGGTGGAGCTGCGTGGGGCCATGATATACGCCGCGGTCGCCGACCTGGAATTTTGGCCGAGCCTTGCCGTCTGCGTCATCGGAAACATGCTTCCCGTACCCTTCCTCATCAAGTTCTCCAAGCAGGTGCTCACCTGGCTTTCCACCACGCCGAAAATAGGCCCCATAAACATGGTAAAAATAAATCCTTTTTTCAAAAAGATAATTGACAAGGGCAACGAAAAGGCACTGAAAATAGGAAATGTGGAGCTGTTTGGTCTTTTCGTATTTGTGGCGTTTCCCGTTCCCGGAACTGGGGCGTGGATGGGTTCACTCATATCTGCGCTTTTGCAGCTAAGGCTGGTCAAATCCATCATCGCGATCACCGCCGGCGTAATCTGCTGCGGGCTTATAATGGGTTTTATCTCATTTGGGTTTGCCGGCGCTATTGAGCATCTGTTTTCAATTTGACAGGAGGTTATAATATGATATCCGCTTCCACTACTGAACAGGATGAAAACTCAAAGTCCCTCGCCGTTTCCAATGAAGAACTTCTCTCCCGCCTGGCCGAGGACAACGCACGCCAGACCGCCGCGCTGGAAAAACAGCTGTTTTGGACAAAGGTCCAGACCTGGGCCATCTGCGGCACATTGGCGCTTTTGCTGATCGTGGTGCTGTCATTTATGGGCCGGATAAACGCCGCCATAGACCAGCTCGACGACGTGCTCGTAAACGTCCAGTCCGTGACCGCGTCCCTAAAGACCACGGTGGAGGAAACCGATATAACCGGCCTTTTAAAGAACGCGGATACGCTGATCACGCAAAGCGAGCAAAGCCTTACTACCGCGCTGGAGCAGGTGGAGGACGCCGTTTCAGAGTTTAAAAAGATCGATTTTGACGGGCTCAACAGCGCCATTTCAGACCTTCAGGCCGTAGTTGACCCTCTCGCCAAGCTGTTTGGCAAAAAATAAACCGCTCGTTTTGAGCACGGAGGTACCCCATGAAAAAGCTTTTGAGCATCATGCTCACCGCGCTTCTCATTTTAACGATTCTTTCTTTTGGCGCAGTCACGGCCTTTGCCGACGAGAGCCATCTGCGCCAGACTTTGCAGGACCCTTCCGGCGGCGATGAGACGCTTACCGAAAATATAAAGCTCTCGCTCAGCATAAACCTAAGCGGCAACCACACCCTCGATCTGGCCGGCAAGACCCTTTCCATAGGCGACGCCGCCACCGAGACCGACGCCAAAATGCCCGCGATAGTCATAAACAGCGGCAGCCTGACTATAGTTGACAGCGTCGGCGGCGGCTCCGTTTCCGTCTATGGCAACCAGACACCCTGCATTCAGGTGGTCGGAGGCCGTCTGACGCTAAGAAGCGGTTCCATCAACGCTGTGGGCCGCGACGCTCCGCTCGGCGTGCTCATCAGCGGAAACGGCAGCTTTCTGATGAACGGCGGCAAGGTTTCGGTGGTCGGCGCGCTCACCATCGGCGTGACCGTATCGGGCGAGGCGGATTTCACCATGAACGGCGGCACCATACTGGCCAGCGGCAGCGTTTCCTCCATAGGCCTGTTTGTGGATAAGGCGGTCCTGGCCGACAGAGTTTCCCTCGTTGGCGGCTATATTTCCGGCTCCACCTACAGCATATCCATCGCCGACGCCAACCCAAACCTTGCCAACGTGGGTGCGCTTTTCTCCAAATCCACCGCCATAGCAATGGATGGGACTACATACGGCCGCGACTCCTTTACCGCCAAGGCGTACTCCTCTGATATGAGTATTGGCGGCGCGGCGGCTCCTCAGTCGGCGGCTTCCTCCGCTTCTTCGTCCTCTGCCACAGAGAGCTCCGCAGCGGAAACCTCCGGCGACCCGGAATCCAACCCCGAAACCGGCGCAAGGATCAGGGCCGCGCTGCTCTGGCTGATTCCTGTGGTTATTGTCGCCGTCTGCGCTTACCTTGCGATCAGCGCATACAGGCAAAAAAAGAAAGCCCTGCCAAAAGCGGACCCCGACGACTCCGCCACGGACGACAAAGACAAAGAATAGTATATAAAAAACAGGCCTTCGCGCAGCACATGCGTGAGGGCCTGTTTTTTTGTCTGCCTATTTTGCGACCGCCTGCTTCAACAGGTCTACGCGGTTTGACATAATCCCGTCCACGCCCAGCTCCATCATCCGGCGCATCTCCTCCGGCTCATCCACCGTCCAGGGAAACAGCTTTACGCCGTGAGCGTGTATCTCATCCGCGGTGGTTTGATTTATGGAAAGGTAGTACGGCACACAGGAATCCACCGAATAGCGGCGGCAGTAATCCCCATAGCCGATTATCCAGTTGTCGAAGGGGAACGATATCTCCACGTCCGGCGCCATGGACCTGAATGAAAAGGCCGAGAAGTGATTGGCGCTGTATACTATCACGCGGCTCCTCATGTCGAACTCATCCAGCAGCTCGAGCACCTTTTGCTCCATGCCGTCGTAGGTGAAAAAGCTGTTTTTAAGCTCCAAAAACGTCCTGACGCCCTTTTCCTTAGCGAACGCCAGATATTCTCTCAGCGTCGGTATCCTCTGGGCGGGCAACTCCGGAAAACCAGCCGCCGCGTTCAGCTGCCGCAGCTCGTCAAAGGTCATGTCCTTTAAAAACGCCTTTACGCCTGTGGTGCGCTCCAGCGACTCGTCGTGCATGACCATGACTTCCCCATCGGAGGAGAGCTGCACGTCCGTCTCCAGCATATCCGGCGCAAACTCCATGGCCTTTTCAAAGGAGATCATCGTGTTTTCCGGGTAAAGCCCGGCCAGTCCTCTGTGAGCTATAGTTATCATTTGCCCGTCACCTCGCGCCGTATTTCAGCAAACCGGTCGGGCCAGTTGGTTATGGCGCTGTCCAGCTGCATGGCTATGGCGGCGCGCATGTCCGCCTCGTCGTTTATGGTCCAGGCGTTTATGCCGACGCCGTTATTTCTGAGGTCGGTCAGCGACTCGTGGTCCAGCACATTGAAAAACGGGTGGTAGTACTCGGCTCCGCGCGCCCTTGTGTACGCTCCGGGCTTTATGAGCCAGCTCTCCTCAAGGAACCCCACCTTTACGTCCGGCGCCAGCTCCTTGAACCGCATGACGGAGTAGTGGTTGAACGAGCTGATAATTACGCTGTCCCGCCGGCCGAACTCGTCAATTAGCGCCAGCACCTTCCGCTCTATGTTCGGGTACTCAAAAACGCCGGTTTTCAGCTCTATGTTCGTCTCCACTTTTTTGCCGTCTATCATCTCAAAATATTCGCGCAGGGTGGACGGATGGACCGTTCCCCACTCTCCGGGCCTGTAGTTCGCCGCATCCAGCGCCTGAAACTCCTCCAGCGTCAGATCCTTTATCAGCGCGTCGCAGCCCGTCGTCCTCAGCGTGTTCTCGTCGTGCATTATGACCGGAACGCCGTCCTTCGTCAGATGAACGTCGAACTCCATTCCCTCCGCTCCGGCCTCCAGCGCTTTTTCAAAGGCGGGCATGGTGTTCTCCGGGTATAATCCGGAAAAACCCCTGTGCGCATAATTTTTAACCATATACATTCCTCCGTACAAAAGGGCGAGTGCCCATACACCCGCCCAATTTAAATTTTCACGGCCGATCGACCGCGCATACGGGCAAAAGCGTCCGTTTTAGTTAAAGCGAAGGCGCTTCGCCGTTCAGTTCAGAACCGTTAAAGCTCTATGACAAGCTCCTTCTCAACGGAAAGCCACACCTGCTGCCCCTCGGTAAAGTCCATAGCGCGCTCAAACAGCATATCGGCCTTTACGCTTACGTCGCCGCAATCTATGGAGTAGCGGATGATGTTCCCGTGTGAAAAATGCCCGCCTACGACGCCCTTTATGCAGTACGCATCCGGCGTTCTCCGCTCGTCGGCGCTTATTCTCACAATCTCCGGGCGGATGGCTATGTCGCTGCAATCCACCTTTTCGCCGCAAAGCTCACAGAATTTCTCTCCCGAGAAGATGTTGTAGTTGCCTATAAAAGTCGCCGCGAACTTTGTGGCCGGGCTGGTATACAGCTCCACCGGCGAACCGCTTTGCTCTATGTGGCCGTCGTGGAACAGGTGGATCATGTCGCTCATCACCATGGCCTCGTCCTGGTCGTGGGTGACAAAGATGGTGGTAATGTTGAGCTGCTGCTGTATCCTGCGTATCTCTATCTGCAGGTTGCGGCGCAGCAGCGCATCTATGGCGGAAAGCGGCTCGTCCAACAGCAGCACCTTCGGCTCCGTCACTATGGCACGGGCGAGGGCAACGCGCTGCTGCTGGCCGCCGGAAAGCTCGGCCGGATACTGATCTATCTTGTCCGACAGGCCCACAATATCCAATATCTTGGTCACGCGCTCATTTATCTCGTCCTTCGGCATCTTTTTCATTTTAAGGCCAAAGGCGACGTTTTGCGCCACGCTCATATTTGGAAACAGGCTGTACTGCTGAAAGACCATGCCTATGCCGCGATCACGGGCAGTGACATCAGTTATGTCCTCGTCATCCAGATAGACCTTTCCGCTGGTTACCTCCTCAAGCCCCGCCAGACAGCGGAGCAGAGTGGATTTTCCGCAGCCGGAAGGCCCCAGCAGCGTGACCAGCGAGCCCTTCTCCACCTCAAGATTTATGTCCTTCAACACATGGTTGCTGCCGAAGGATTTATTCAGATTTTCAAAACGTATGTATGCCATATGTCATCTCTCCTTATTCTCAAGCTTCGCCTGATTGTCACGGCTTTGCAGATAGAGCACCACCGCCGTGATCGCAAATGTCATGAGCATTATCACGACGAACACAGCCGAAGCCTCAGTGCTTGAGTGCTTCATGGTCTGGTACAGGAATATCTGCACGTTCGTCGTCCCGCTTCCGGAGAGGTTGCGCACTATAACGTAATCTCCGAAAAGTATGCCTACGGCCAGCAGCGACGAGACCGTGATTCCGGTAATTATATTTGGCACTATGACGCGGAAAAAAGCGTACAGCTTGTTGGCGCCAAGCATCTCCGCCGCCTCTATGAGCATCGGCATGTTCACGGCGTGCATGCTGTTTCTTATTCCCTGATAGATATAAGGAAGGATGATTATACAATACGCCCCGATGAGCATGACTATCCTTTCCCCAAGCACCGTCTCACTTTTCGCGTACAGCGCGAGGATGGATACGGACAGTATGACGCCCTGAATGGTGTACGGTATCATGCAGAGTATCTGAAGATACTTTTCCAGCCTGGGGAAATATATCGTCACCACAAACAGGGCAAGCAGCACCAGAAGTATCGTTACCAGTATCGGGACTATGCACAGCAGGATCGTCTGATAAATTGCTTTCAGAAAGCTGCTGTTATTAAAGATCGTAATGTAATTTTGAAACGTGAACCCCTCGGGCACAATCCCCGTCCAATTGACAAAAAGCGAATATATCACTGTGGCTATGAGCGGGACCAGCAGCCAAACAATGATGCAAAGCATTACGATATTTGATAATATCTTTGACGGCTTGTTCATTCCGCTCACCTCGCCTTCCATTTTGTCGTCGATTTAACGATGTAGTTATTAATAAGTATAACGACGCACATAAGCAGCATCATCACCACGGAAAGCGCCGCGCCGAGCTTTGGCTTTGCGGCTATGTCGCCTATAAACGACGCCGAAATATTTACCGGCAAGAGCGAGAAATTGTTCATCAGCAGCGCGTAGGCCGTGGCATAGGCGCAAAGGGCGTTGGCAAACAGCACGCTGATGGTGCCCAAAATACTGGGCAGCAGCACCGGTATGCCAACCTGGAACCAGAAGTGATACCCGTGTCCGCCCAGCAGCATATTCGCCTCCTGCCACTCCTTGCGTATGCCGTTGAAGGCGGGAATCAGCAGCAGCGTGGACAACGGAATCTGGAAATATATATACATGAGGATAAGGCCGGAGCTGGAATAAAGGTCAAAATTCTGTATGAATTCGACACCGTATATATTAGCTATCTGCCTTAACACACCCGAATTGCCGAGAATTATCATGTACGCGAACGCAAGCGGAACGCCGGCGAAGTTTGAGGTCATGTTGAGTATTGTCAAAAAGACATTCCTCAGCTTGCCTCTGGAATTGTTGGCCGCCTGCGCGCCCAAAAACGCAATAACTATTCCTATTGCGGAGGACACGACGGTTATTACAAGGCTGTTTCTTATGGCCTTCTGATAACTCAGCGTCTCCATTATTTTTTTGTAGTTTTCCAGCGTGAAAACAACCGCCTTGTCGGCGTCGGAACCAAAGCTGTCAACAACGAGCATCAGCAGAGGCATCAGCTCATAGATAATAACCACCAATAAGAAAGGGACGAGAGCCAGCAGATATACATACCTGCTCGCCTTCTTTTTCCCTTTTCCCGAAGTGCCGTTTTTCATGGGTCACACCTCACTTAAAAAATGGGGCGCACTTATGAGCACGCCCCATTGCTACTATACGCCGGGTCAGGCAACTACCCCAACAGCGGGATGATGTTCTCACTCCACCAGGTTGAGATCTCACCGCACACCGCAGCATACTGCGCGGCATCAGAAATGCCCACAGCGTTCGCATAGGTGGAGGGATCGAAGGTTGCGTCAATGATCTCCTGCGGGATCGTAATGTCCGTACGGGTCGGAACAGCGCCGGCCTTGGCCAGGTTGATCTGTCCAGCGTCGGAGAAGATGTACTCTCTCGCAAGGGCGGCCGCAAACGGAGTATCGGTCTTGGAGTTGATGATGGACGCATAACCGACAAGGATCGCGCCGTCAGTCGGGATACCGATCTCTATGTCATAGTTCGGAGCTCCGTCCCTGTATCCGGGGGCG
>CAYONL010000005.1:11157-17913 GCA_964405305.1 uncultured Oscillospiraceae bacterium
CCAGGTAACACCCAGCTGAACCTCGCCGGCCTGGATCCTTGCGGGAAGGATATCGCCGCTGTCTATACGGCCGGCCTCGGCCATTTCTTTCCAGAACTCATACGCGGGCTCAAGGTTGTCCAAACCGCCGCCAAAAGCAAAAGCGGTAGCGACGACAACGCCCTGACCGGTGGCGCCGCCGACGACGTCGCCTATGGTCAGTTTATAGGAGCCTTTGCGCACATCGGCCCAGGAAGTCGGCATCGGGTCGGACGACACATCTTTATTATAGATGAATGTGGTCGCGCCGGTGTAGGCGATCATCCAGAGACCGTCGGGGTTTTTCGCCCAGTCGGGAACGGAATCCCAATAAGAGGTCTTATAGGACTGCACAAGGCCCTCATCTATAGCCTGCTGCGTAAACGCAAGACCCACGTCGCCGATGGCTTTTGTGCTGTCGTTGGCAAACATCGTCAGCTCTTCGGCGGAGCTCATATCCGCGTCGTTGTGGGTGATGCCATACTCCGCGGTCAGCCCGGCCCAGCTTTCGCCCCAGTTTGCCCAGGTGTCAGGCATACCGACCGACTCAACATTTCCTTCGGCTTTCGCTTTTTCAATGATTTCATCAAGAGTGTACGAGTTGAGGTCTGTGGAGGCCTCAGCCTCTGTGGAACCGGAGCTTTCAGGAGCAGCGGAAGATTCCGGAGCCGCAGAACTCTCTGGCGCAGCATTGCCGCTGTTGCAGCCGGCCAACGCTATGGCGAGGCACAGCATAACAGCAATCAGTGATAACCATGTTTTACGCATGTTTTTCCTTCTCTCTGTGAAATTTGTGGCGTCCGGGCCAATACCCGTCCGCATTTCAATTATAACTTCATTTGTATCATTTGTAAAGAAAGATTTAGAATATTTAACAATTAAATCATTTTGTAACCATGTTTTTTCGACATAGTTCCTAACGCTTTCTGGTGATACTGCTGTAACATAAATATAATATTTTGTGCAGATTTATCTGACCCTCCATTTTATAGTTGATATTATTCCGCCTTTAGAGTAGAATGTTCATGTAATTTGTCTATGTTAAGGAGGATAAAAAATGAAGGCTTATGAACGCTTACTTGAGTATATAAAATGGCCTACCGCCTCTGAGGAGGACAGCCCCACCTGCCCCAGCACCTCCATACAGCTTGATTTTGGCCGCAGCCTTGTAAAAGAGATGCTCGATCTAGGTATAGCCGACTCGGCCATGGACGAAAACGGGTACATCTACGGAACTATACCCGCCTCCAAAGGCCATGAGCACGCGCCGGTCATAGGGTTCATAGCGCATATGGATGTTGTGGACGCCGTGCCCTGTGAAAACATAAAGCCGCGCATTGTCGATTATGAGGGCGGCGATGTGGTGCTGAACGAGGAGCTGGGTATCGTCCTGTCGCCCAAGGATTATCCCTATATGTCCGAATGTGTCAGCCACCGCCTGATAGTCACGGATGGCACCACTCTGTTGGGCGCGGACGACAAAAACGGCATTGCGGAGATACTCACCATGGCAGAGGAGCTGGCCGCCCGTCCCGAGCTTGAGCACGGCACGATAAAAATAGCCTTCACCCCTGACGAGGAGATAGGCCGCGGAGCAGACAAGTTTGACATAGCCCGCTTTGGCGCCGACTGGGCCTACACGCTTGATGGCGGCGCTTTCGGCGAGGTGGAGTACGAGACGTTTAACGCCGCCTCCGCAAAGGTGGAGTTTTCCGGCGTAAGCATACATCCCGGTTCCGCTAAGGACAAAATGATCAACGCCTCCCTCGTCGCCATGGAATACAACGCGCTGCTGCCCGCCATGGAGCGCCCGGAAAACACCGAGGGCTATCAGGGCTACATCATGCTCCACGCCATGAGCGGCGAATGTGAGCACGCGGAGCTGTCGTACATCATGCGCGACCACGACGAGGGCAAGCTGGACGACAAAATAGGCTTTATGGAGCGGGCCGCCGAGCAGATAAACCGCCGCCACGGAGCCGGAGCCTGTAAGATATCCGTCCAAAAGGCGTACAAAAACATGAATGTCATAATAAAGGAAAACTGGCACCTCATCGAGACCGCCGACGAGTGCATCCGCGAGCTTGGGTTTGAGCCTGTCACCAATCCTGTCCGCGGCGGCACCGACGGCTGCGTGCTCTCGTTCAGAGGCCTGCCCTGCCCCAACCTGGGCACCGGCGGCTACAACTTCCACGGCCGCATGGAGTTCGCCTGTATAGAGCAGATGGACGAATCGGTGCGGCTCATACTCCTTATTGCACAAAAGTACGGAAAGATGAAAAAGTAAAATTGATAAGCCCAACTGTGGCGCGCGGAGCGATCTGTGCGCCGCTTTTTTCCTACCAAAACAAATTTTTGTTTCGCGATATATTTTTTTCTTAGATACCTTGACAGGCGATGTATCGTGTGATAGTATATACTCGACATGAAGGGAGGCGAAGGGATGTCGATAGCTTCAGACCTGATACGCGGCCACACGGAGACAATAATCCTTGCACAGCTGCTGCATGGCGACAGCTACGGCTACGAAATAAACAAAGCCATACAGACCAAAACAGGCAGCCGTTTTGAGCTGAAGGAGGCCACCCTTTATTCAGCTTTCCGCCGGCTCGAGGAATCCGGCTGCATCAGTTCCTATTGGGGCGACGAAACGACCGGCGCCCGGCGCAGATACTACACCATAACGCCTTTGGGCCGCGAGGCCTACGCCTCTATGATCTCCGATTGGGAAAAGACAAAGGCGCTGCTCGACCTGTTAATAGTTTAGGAGGAAATATTATGGAAAACAGACTTCGCGCATACATAGAATCCCTGTTTGCCGACGCACCCGCCACCCGCCGGAACATCGAGCTCAAAGAGGAGCTTTATCAGAATCTTTCGGACAAATATAACGACCTGCTCTCCGAAGGCAAAAACGAGGATTCCGCCTTCAACATAGCGGTGGCAAGCCTGGGCGACGTGGCTCCGCTTATCGACCGCCGGGCCCCATCGGAAAAAAGCGCCGAATCCGACGAGCGTCGCCGCCGTTCCGCGCTGCTCAAATCCATCGCCATAATGCTCTACATACTCTGCCCTGTCCCTCTCTTTATCCTTGCCGACACGGGAATGGAGATCGCCGGACTGGTAATGCTGTTCGTTTTCGTGGCCGCGGCGACGGGCCTGCTTATATACAACGGCTCCGTAAACAGCTACAGCAGCAAAATGGACGACACCACTGTGGAGGAGTTCCGCCAGTGGAAGGAGAACAGCGTGGAGAACAATTCCACCTTCAAGGCCATCTCCGGCGCGCTTTGGTCGGTCATTCTCGTCGTTTACTTCGTTGTCAGCTTCACCACCGGCGCCTGGCACATCACATGGCTGATATTCCTCATCGGCGGCGCTGTGGAATCCATTGTCAAGGCTGCCTTCGACCTTAGAAAGTGAGGTACAGATGAAAACTTCCGCCATCATAAGAATAATCGCGTGGAGCATAGCGGCGATCTTTTTTACGGCGCTGCTGATATCCATGCTCTACGGCAACGGCATTTTCGGAATACAGGTGGGCAGCATAAACCTGCCTTTCAGCATAGGGGGAACTTCCATGATAAGCTATAAAGACGAGGAGCGGTATACGGCAGGCGGTTCCACCGTTTCTGCCGGCGACATACACTCTATGGATATTAACTGGACCAGCGGCAGCGTCACCGTAAAGGCCGGCTCCGGCAAGGACATTCGCTTTTATGAGCAGGAGGACAACTCGCTCTCCGAAAACGAAAAGCTCCGCTGGCTTGTCTCCGACGGAAAGCTCACCATCCAGTTTTGCAAATCCGGCCTGAAGGGCGCCAATTTCTTTAAGAACATAACGGGCAAAAACCTTGTGGTGGAGGTCCCGTCGGGCACTTCGCTGGATGATTTTTCGCTGGACTGCGTGTCCGCCTCCGCCGACGTATCGGGTTTTGACTCCGACAACTTCGATCTGGACAGCGTTTCGGGCGGCGTAATGATAAGCGGTGTAAATTGCTCCAACGTCAACATAGACTCCGTAAGCGGACGGCTGGAGCTGACTGATTTCTCTGCCGATTCGCTGGAAATGGACACTACCAGCGGCAAAGTCTCCGTATCCGGCGTGTTCAGCTCGGTGGACATTGACACTGTTTCCGGCTCGATAGCTGCCACCCTCTCCAAATGCCCCGATTCTTTCGATGCGGACACCATCTCCGGCTCCGTAACCCTGACGGTTCCCGCCAACTCAGGGTTTACGGCGGACCTCAGCACGGTCTCCGGAAGCAAAAAATGCGAAATTCCCGCCGCCATAAACGGAAACACCTATGTCTGCGGCAGCGGCTCGTCGGATATAAACATATGCACCACCAGCGGCAGCATATCCATCCTTGCGGACTGAGCACCCAAAAAGCGCGCTCAAAACGAGCTGTAACAGCCGATCGTTTTCATCTTAAATATCCAAAACGCCGCCGGCTCCGTCCTGAACAGAGCCGGTGGTGTTTCGTTGTCCAGCGCACCGGCCGCAAAAAGCCAAAACCGATATGCTTCCGGCGATAAAGCCCGCGCCACAGCGCACTGCGCCACGGCCCTCTCCCCTCCTTGACGCAAAAAGACGGCAGGCGCTTTCACGCCTGCCATCTTCTTATTATTTCATTTAAATAAGCTGCGGTATTCTGTTCGCGTTACAGCTCGTACACGTCGCTGAACTTGTCCTCAAGATACTTGATATAATACTCCGGGTCGAACGGTGCGCCCGCCACCATCTCCAACAGCCTGCTGGGGTCGTACATGCTGGCGTGGACATATATCTTGTCCGTAAGCCACTTTACGATCGGCCCCATGTCTCCGGCCCTTATGGCGGCAAACGGATCCAGCTCCAACTCCATCCTGTCCAGGAACTGCGCGCCGTATGCGCTGCCCAGTGCGTAGGACGGGAAGTAGCCTATCTGCCCGCCGCTCCAATGCGAATCCTGCAAAACGCCGTGGGTGTCGTCCGGCACGTCTACGCCGAGGTACTCCTTGTACAGCCTGTTCCACTCCGCCGGAAGCTCCTCCACGCCCAGTTCGCCGTGTATCAGCCTTTTCTCCAGCTCGTAGCGCACCATGATGTGCAGCGGATATGTAAGCTCGTCGGCCTCCGTACGGATAAGCGAGGGCTGGCACTTATTTATCATGCGGTAAAACTCCCGCTCGGAGATACCGTCAAATTTTCCGGGGAATATCTCCCTGAACTTCGGCAGCAGCGTATCGGTAAACGCCTGGCTGCGGCCCAGAATGTTCTCAAAGAAACGCGACTGGCTCTCATGTATGCCCATGGACACGCCGCCCGCCACCGCCGTATACATATGCTCGTCCGCGCCGCCCAGCTCATAGAGGGCATGGCCCGTCTCATGCACCACAGAATAAAGGGATGAGGCGACATTGTCCTCATGGTAGTGGGTGGTTATGCGCACGTCGTACTTGTTGAACTCCAGCGTGAACGGGTGCTCCGTCTCTCCGCAGTTGCAGTGGGCCGGGTCCGCGGTCATGAAGGCCATGATGTACTTTGTAAGTTCCTTCTGCTTCTCCACCGGGAAATCGCCGAAAAGCGCGCTGTCGTCTATCTGCGGCCTCTCGCCTATCTTTTTTAACAGCGGAACGATGTGCTCCCTGAGCTTGCCAAAAAATTCGTCGCACTTGTCCATGGTCAGCCCGCGCTCATACTGGTTGAGCAGCGTCTCATACGGGTCGTCGTTCGGCTTGTAGTATTTTGCAAAGCGGGCGTTCGTCTCCAGCATCTCTTTGAGATACGGCGCAAAGGCCGCGTAGTCGTTGGCCGGTTTCGCCCTGTGCCATACGGATTCGGCCTTGGTCGAAAGCACCTGATACGCCACATACTCGTCCTGAGGTATTGAGCTGGTATACTCGTAATCCCTCAAAAGCAGCTCCACCTCGCGGGCCTGGTGAGCGGTCAGCTCATCCTTCCGCCCGTTCAGCTCTTTCAGCAGTTCTATGTTCTCCGGCGCGGTCGTAAGCTCATAGGCAAAGCCGGATATCTCTCCCATGGCCACGCTCCTGCCCTCCTCCGTCTCCGGCGGCGCGGCGGTCACGCTGTCAAGATATATCGCGTTCGACGCATATTGATATGCATACAGCTTTTTCTGGTACTCCGACAGCTTTTCAAGCGCTTTATTCAGTTCCATCTCAACACTCCTAACATATCATTCTGTGACCTATAATAACAGAATGATCCATAAAATACAATACCGGCAAAGTTTAGCCGGATCTTCCGGCTTGAACTGCGCGCGGTTCGCGCTATAATTGTAATGTGCATTTATTCCCGCGTCTTTAAATATCATTAAATAAAAGGGAGCGCGACAAAATGAAAGTTCTTATGATAAACGGAAGCCCTCACCCCAACGGCTGCACCTTTACGGCGCTTGGCGAGGTGGAGCACAAGCTCTCCGAGCACGGCATCGCCTCCGAGCTTGTCCAGACAGGCACAAAGCCGGTGGCCGGCTGCATCGCCTGCGGAAAGTGCCGCGAGAGCGGGCGCTGCGTCTTTGACGATCAGCTAAACGGCCTTTTGGAGCGGCTGGAGGAGTTCGACGGCTTCATCTTCGGCTCGCCGGTATACTATGCAGGCCCCTCCGGGCAGCTTTGCGCGTTTCTTGACCGGCTGTTTTACTCCGGCGGAAAGCGTATGGCCGGAAAGCCAGGCGCGGCGGTCGTATCCTGTCGCCGAGGAGGCGCCAGCAGTGCGTTCGACCGGCTGAA
>CAYONL010000005.1:17923-35906 GCA_964405305.1 uncultured Oscillospiraceae bacterium
CGTCTCCTCCCAGTACTGGAACCAGGTGCACGGCAACTCCCCCGCCGAGGTGATGAGGGACGAGGAGGGCCTGCAAACCATGCGCACCCTTGGCGAAAATATGGCGTGGCTGCTCCGCTCCATCGAAGCCGCCCGCGCCGCCGGCATCTCCGGGCCAAATTATGAACCTTCCATCAGCACAAATTTCATAAGGTAAGCCGACCCGCCTTTTTTCCGTCTTTTTCTTCTATCCATGAGCTTTCGCCCTGTCCCTTTTGAGATGGGGCATTTTTATTTTGTATTTTGCAGCATTATTAATAAAATTATTTTTGATATTTATTGCATTTTATTTCCGACGCCGCTATAATTTTATTATCGGGAAGCTGCGGACCCATTTTACCGGCGGCACATCTTGCCCGGAGCAACCTGTAATTGCATATTCTTAATTTACAACTTGCATTTTTTATGTCTTTGTTGTATTATCTACTTGAAATCACGCTCCATTTTGCACGCAGCCTTTTTCGCGCTGCGTCATATAAAGGAAGGAGATATGAAATGCCGGAACTGAGCATTAATAAGGTGCTGGTCGCCAACCGTGGTGAGATTGCCATCCGCGTTTTTCGCGCCTGCACAGATATCGGTATACGCACCGTCGCCATGTACTCCAAGGAGGACATGTTCAACCTTTTCCGCACAAAGGCGGACGAAAGCTATCTTATAGGCGAAAATTTAAGCCCGCTGGGCGCATACCTCGATATCGCGCAGATAATCGACCTGGCGAAAAAGCGCCACGTTGACGCCATACACCCGGGCTACGGCTTTTTGTCCGAAAACGCTGACTTTGCACGCGCCTGCGAGGAGAACGGCATAACCTTCATCGGCCCGCCCAGCAATGTGTTGGAGCAGATGGGCGACAAGCTGAACGCCAAGGCCATAGCCATCCGCTGCGGCGTGCCGATAATTCCCGGCAGCACAGAGCCTCTGCGGGACGCGGACGAGGCGCTGGAGATGGCAAAGAGCTTCGGCTTCCCGATCATACTCAAAGCTGCGGCGGGCGGCGGAGGACGCGGTATGCGCCGCTGCGACACACCGGAGGAGGTAGCGCCCGCCTTTGAGCTCGTCAAGGGTGAGGCAAAAAAGGCCTTCGGCAACGACGACATTTTTATTGAGAAGTTTCTTGTGCGCCCGAAGCACATAGAGGTGCAGATACTCGCCGACAAATACGGCAACGTGGTGCATATGTATGAGCGCGACTGCTCGCTTCAGCGCCGCTATCAAAAGGTCATCGAGTTCACGCCCGCCTTTGCCGTTCCGGAAGAAACGAGGCAGGAGCTGTACGCCGACGCGGTAAAGATAGCGAAGGAGGTCGGCTTCGTCAACGCGGGCACCGTGGAGTTCCTTGTGGACAGGGACGGCGGCCACTATTTCATAGAGATGAACCCGCGTATTCAGGTGGAGCACACCGTAACCGAGATGGTGACGGGCGTTGACCTTGTGCGCGCGCAGATACTTATTGCCGCCGGAAAGCCGCTCTCCACGCCGGAGATAGGCATTTCATCACAGGAGGACGTGGTTGCCCGCGGCTACTCCATCCAGTGCCGCGTAACGACGGAGGATCCCGCCAACAACTTTGCGCCGGACACGGGCAAGATAACCGCATACAGGAGCGGCGGCGGCTTCGGCATAAGGCTTGACGCCGGAAACGCCTACACCGGCGCTGAGATATCCCCTTACTACGACAGCCTGCTGGTCAAAATAACCTCCCTTGACAACACGTTTGAGGGCGTCTGCCGCAAAGCCCTGCGCGCGGTCAGCGAGGTGCGCATACGCGGCGTAAAGACAAACATACCTTTTATAACAAACATTTTGGCGAACCCGGTTTTCCGGGCCGGCGAGTGCTACACCAAATTTATTGACGACACGCCGGAGCTTTTTGCCGTGACTCCGTCCCAGGACAGGGCCACAAAGATGCTGAAATACATAGGCAACATAGTTGTCAACGACCCCACCGCCGGAAAAAAGCTGTACGAGACGCCGCGTTTTCCCAATGTGGACGGACCGGCAAGGCCCGGGCTTAAAAGCCTGCTTGACGAAAAGGGGCCCGAGGGCCTTTCCAAATGGGTCATGGATCAGAAAAAGCTGCTCATCTGCGACACCACCTGCCGCGACGCGAGCCAGAGCCTTATCGCCACCCGTCTGCGCACCCGCGACATAATCAAGGGCGCCGAGGGCATGTCCCATATACTTTCCGACTGCTTCTCGCTCGAAATGTGGGGCGGCGCCACCTTTGACGTGGCCTACCGCTTCTTAAAAGAATCGCCGTGGGAGCGGCTGGACTGGATGCGCCGCGAGATACCGAACATACCGTTCCAGATGCTTTTGCGCGGAGCCAACGCTGTGGGCTACACAAACTATCCCGACAACGTGGTGCGCGAGTTCGTCCGGCTGGCGGCGGAGGGCGGCATAGACATCTTCCGCGTGTTCGACTCGCTCAACTGGCTGCCGGGCATGGAGGTGGCCATAGACGAGGTTTTGAAACAGGGCAAATTCGCCGAGGGCACCATCTGCTACACAGGCGACATACTTGACCCGGATCGCGACAAATACACGCTGGAATATTATGTGAAGCTCGCCAAAGAGCTTGAAAAACGCGGCTGCCACTCCCTTGCCATAAAGGATATGTCCGGCCTGCTAAAGCCCTACGCGGCCAAAAAGCTGGTCACGGCGCTGAAACAGGAGCTGGGCATACCGATACACCTGCACACCCACGACACCAGCGGCAACCAGATCGCCACATATCTTATGGCGGCGGAGGCGGGCGTGGACATTGTAGACACGGCCATATCCAGCTTTAGCAGCCTGACGAGCCAGCCCTCCATGAACTCTCTTGTCGCCGCATTACAGGGGCAGGAGCGGGACACCGGCTTCGACATGGAGGAGCTGCAGCAGCTCACCGATTACTGGGCCGACGTGCGGGAACGCTACGTCTCCTTCGAGGCCAGCGATATAAAGAACCCCGTGACCGACATCTATCGCTATGAGATACCCGGCGGCCAGTACACCAACCTGAAACCCCAGGTGGAAAGCCTCGGCCTCGGCCACCGCTTTAAAGAGGTCAAGGAGATGTACCGCACCGTCAACCTGATGCTGGGCGACATAGTAAAGGTCACGCCCAGCTCAAAAATGGTGGGCGATCTGGCCATATTCATGGTGCAAAACGAACTCACCCCCGAAAACATTGTCGAAAAGGGCGCGGCTCTGTCGTTCCCGGATTCCGTCGTCAGCTACTTTAAGGGCATGATGGGCCAGCCGGCGTGGGGTTTCCCGGCGGGGCTGCAAAAGGTCGTGCTGAAGGGCGAAGCGCCCATCACCTGCCGTCCGGGCGAACTGCTGCCTCCCGCCGACTTTGGCGCGGCAAGAAAGCACCTGCGCACCGTCTGTCCCCACGAGCCCACCGACCGGGAGGTCATCTCCTGGTGTCTGTACCCCAAGGTCGTGGAGGATTTCTTCCGCCACCGCGAGGAGTACGGCTACATCACCAGACTGGGCAGCCACGTCTATTTCCACGGCCTGGCCGTCGGCGAAACGAACATGGTGAACATTGAGGACGGAAAGACGCTCGTCATAAAGTACCTGGGGCTTGGCGACTGCAACGAGGACGGCACACGCAACGTGCAGTTTGAGCTCAACGGCATGCGCCGGGAGGTGGCCGTTGCGGATAACCGCGCCATGGCGACCATCGTCTCGGCCCCCATAGCCGACCAGTCTGACAAGAGCCAGGTGGGCGCCTCCATACCCGGAGCCGTCGGCAAGGTGCTTGTCAAAAAGGGCGACGCGGTAAAGGAGAACGACGTGCTCGCCATCATAGAGGCCATGAAGATGGAGACCAGCGTCACCGCCCGCATGAACGGCGTGGTGGACAGCGTGCGCATAAAGCCCGGCGACAAGGTGAAGGCCGGCGAGCTGCTGATGACGCTGAAATAATGCCCGTTATACAAAAAGAAGGCCCGTAGCGGCCTCCTTTTATTTTCGCTTTCAGACCTTGCTAATTAAGGTCGCCAGCTCCATAAATTCGCAGATAGTTATCTTTTTGTGCAGCGCCACCGGCGAGGGCAGCCGCCTCCACTTATCCACCGAAAATTTGTAATACACCGTGTCGGGGTACCGGGCTGGGATCTCGGTTATGTCCCGCCGGGGAAGCTTTTCGCTTTTCGTCACGCGGCCTATGTAACACACGCCGCCGCCCTTCTCTTTAAACGTTGCGCCGGAAAGGTACAGCGCCACATACTGCACCGGCATACGGTTGTCTGCCACATTGCCCGCCGGAATATGGTAAAAGCCATATTTGAGATTGGCCTCAAGCTGCCTTTCGTCCCGCACTACGCCAACGAGCACCTCTCCCGTCATGTCTCCGCCTCCTTCCGCTTTTAAATCAAATTATAGCATTATTATACAATATGTCAACTTCGCGCGTTGCTATTCTGTCGAATTTATGGTAATATCATGTACGAAAGGCGGTGACAGAGTGACTATCCGCAAGTTTTTAATGTATTTATCCTATGCCCTGTGGCCCAAGCGCTGTCCCGCCTGCCACGAGGTGATCTGCCCTGAGGATGACTTTTGCGAAAAGTGCGCCGAAATGCTGGAGCCGCTTCCCGGCTGCGACCCCGGAAAGGACGGGCCGTTTTTCACCGCCGCCTCAAAGTATCGCTATGTTGGCCCCGCGGCCGCGCTTGTAAAGCGCTACAAGTTCGGAGAGAGGAAAGAGCTTTCCGAGGCGCTGGCCCGCTGGATGCTGGAGGCTTACCAAACGCGCCTTGGCTCCCGCTCCTACGACGCAGTTGTCTCCGTACCAACCTCCGCACTCTGCTTAAAATCCGCCGAATTCGACCACAACCGCGTGCTCGCCGCCTGTTTTTCAGAACTTGCCGGCCTGCCGTACCGGCCGGAGCTTTTAAAGCGCGAGCGGGAGACGGAGCGGCAGACGAAATTCGGAGCGAAAGGCCGCTTTGACAACATGCGCGGGGCCTTTTCGGCGGCGCCTGAAGCCAAAGGCCTGCGCATACTTGTCGCCGACGACATAATCACCACCGGGGCCACGCTTTCGGAGTGCACCCGGGCGCTGCTGTCCGGAGGAGCCTCCCGCGTGGACGCCGTGACCGCGCTGGCGACCATGAGAAACGGCGAACGTTCTTAGCGCCTATCGCCGAAACGATAAAACAGAACAAAAATACCCGCCGCGGTTTTCAGCCCTCTGCTGACTTTGCGGCGGGTCATTTCATTATTGCGTTTATGTGGCGGATGACGAATTTTTGCGCCTCCTCGCGGTATTTTATAACGCGGTAGCACCTTTCGTCCTCCGTATATTTTTCCACCGTAACTATGCCAAGGCCGTACCCGGCGCGGGATGGCACGCGGAAACATTTGCCCGTGGAATTCTCCTGCTCGCACAAAAGGCCGTTTTCAAACAGCCAGTCGGATATGTCCTCCTTAGTAACGCGCAGGCAGAAGCGGCCAAGGCTTCCGTTTATCCTGTCGGCCAGCTGGGAAGCCGTAACGGTGGCCACCGTCGTCACCACACGGCTCTGCTCCTCCTGTGTCATAAACTGCCGGCCCGACTCCTCGTCTCTCTCCCTGCCCTCCCTGCGCTCTATGGGCAACGCCGCCTTACCGCAGAAAAGAGCGTCCAGAGTCGTATAGGCGCAGACCATTATCCTGCCGTCCACGGGCATGACGGGCTCCAGCCTTGTCCACCGCGCCACGCCGAATCGGTAATACATCTGCTCCGGGTCGTCAGTGGGCAGCTCCAAAATACTGCCCCGCCTGACCTTTTCGGCGGAGACCACCTCGCCAACATAGCCGATACCGCCCTCGCCAAACGACGACTGCGACAGATAAAGCGCGACAAAGTCCACGGGAAGCCTCTCCTTCGGAACATTGCCCGCCGGAATATGATAGAAAAGGTTTTCGAGGTTCGCTCCAAGCTGCTCCGCGTTTCTTACCACGCCCACCAGCACGTTTCCCTTCATACCGCCGCTCCTTTCCGCTTTCTGTTCCCATTTTAATACACGCAGAGGGTTTGTACAATATAAATCCGCGCTCTTTCCCTCATTCTTTTATTTATATTGCGAATTGAACCCGGGCGCGCGCGCTGATAGAATAGTCGTATTAGCCTTGTATTGGAGGACTTGATATGATCACAGACGTGCTGGCTGGGCTTTTCGTGAAAATCATAATTATGATAGGCATCGGCTTCATCCTAAAGAAATCCCATGTGCTCAGCAACGAGCTTCAGAAGGGCCTGTCCTCCATCCTTCTTTCGGCCGTGCTGCCCGCCTCCATAATCGCCTCCGCCAACGCCGAGCTCACCGCCGGCATGGGGACAAAGCTCTTATACTGCTCCATCATCGCCTGCTCGTACTTCGCCGGCTCCTTTTTTATAGCCGGTTTCGTTTCAAAGGCGGTGCGTCTGCCACGGGAAAAGCACGGCATTTTCGTCGCCATGTGCATGCTTCCGAACTCGGCCTTCCTCGGTATGCCGATAGTAAAGGCCCTTTTTGGCAGCGAGGGCATGATGTACGCCGTCATATTCAGCCTGTTTTGGCAGGTGTTCGCCTTCTCGCTGGGCACCATGGTCCTTTCCGGCAGCAGCAAAATAAATTTTCGCACACTGGCGAGGGATCCGGCCACGGTCGCCTCCGTGCTTGCGCTGGCCCTTTACCTCTCCCCCCTCCGGCTGCCATCGACGATCGTCTCCGCCTTGGACGACGTGGGCTCCATGTGCCTGCCGCTGTCGCTGATGATAGTCGGCGCGGGCCTTGCCGATATCGACCTGCTCCGCATACTGCGGGAAAAGCACTCCTACATCGTCTCTGCCATGCGCCTGCTCGTTTTCCCGGCCATTGTGCTCGGCGCCATGCTGCTGTTCCATGTGGATCCGCTGCTCGCCGCGACCTGCGTGGTGCTGACGGCAACGCCTGTCGGTTCGCTCAACGCGGTCTTTGCGGAGCAGTACGGCGCGCCCAAGGACTTCGCCGTCTCAACCATCGTCCAAAGCACCGTGCTCATGCTCGCGACCCTGCCGCTGGTCATCCTCGTCTGCGGCCAGCTTATAAAATAAACTATCCCGCCGGACAGTTGGCGTTCTAACTGTTCGGCGGGATTTTTTTATGTAGCTTTTACTCTCCCAGCACCTCCGCGATGTTGCCTCTGAAAACATGACCGGCGTGGCCGTCATAGGGCGTCTCTGTGCGGTTTATAAGCACAAGCTCGCTTCCTCTGAAATATTCGAGCAGCCCCGCCGCCGGATACACCGCCAGCGACGTGCCGCCGACTATCAGCAGCTCCGCCCGGCGTATCAGCTTTATGGCTCTGCTTATGTCGTGCTCGTCCAGGCTTTCATCGTACAGCACTACGTCCGGCTTTATTACTCCGCCGCATAAGCAGCGCGGTATCCCTTTGACCGCCATCACCGTGTCCACTCCGTAGGCCGCGCCGCACTTCACACAGTGGTTGCGCAGAACCGAACCATGCAGCTCCACCACGTTCCGGCTTCCCGCCATCTGGTGCAGCCCGTCTATGTTCTGCGTCACTATTCCGAGCAGCCGGCCCTCGTCCTCAAGCCTTGCCAGCGCATAGTGAGCGGCGTTCGGCTTTGCGTCAAGGTGGACAAGCTTTTCCCGGTAAAACTCAAAAAACTCCTCCGTGTGCTGCATGAAAAAGTTGTGGGAGACCATAGTTTCCGGAGGGTATTTATATTTTGTATTGTACAGCCCGTCCTCGCTGCGGAAATCCGGTATCCCGCTCTCTGTGGAGACGCCCGCGCCGCCAAAAAACACCGCGCCGCCGCATTTATTTATAAGCTCCCTGAGACTTTCGTCCATATAGCGCCTCCCAATAAAAAATCAGCATTATTCTATCACAGCGCGCGGCGGTCGTAAATAAAAATTTGCAAAACTTACGCTTTTTGTTGTATTGTCCGGTTTTTCCTCCGCGCAGTGCCACGCACCGTAAATTTATGTTTTTATTTTCAGTGCGGTATGATATAATTTGTTTAGAAAAAAAGAGGAGCCTTATATGAAACAAACAAGAGATTTTCCGGCGGCCCGTGTCAGCAAGCGCGCCGAGGCCACCATAAAGGCCGGACATCCGTGGGTGTACGACAACGAGATCACCGATATGCCCGAGGGCTGCGCGAACGGCTGCCTTATAGACGCCGTATCGGAGAAGGGAGCTTACCTCGGCACCGGTTTGCTCAGCCTCAACAGCAAAATACGTATACGCATACTCTCCTCCAACGCCAACGAGCGGTTCGGCCCGGAGTTTTTCCGCCGCCGGGTGAAGTACGCGCTGGATTACCGCCGCACCGTCATGAGGGACGACTTTGGCTGCTGCCGCCTTATATTCGGCGAGGCGGACGCCCTTCCCGGCATGACGATGGACAGATACGGCGGGATACTGGTGAGCCAGGTGCTCTCTTACGGCATGGAGCTCGTGCGCGACGAGATATACAGCGCCGTGGTTGACGAGCTGCGCGCAGGCGGCGAAACCGTTGACGGACTGTACGAGCGCGACGACGTGGCCATACGCGGGCTGGAGGGCCTGGATGAGCGCAAGGCCTGGTACAGCTGCGGCTATCTCGGCGTACCGCCCTCCCCCATAACCGAAATAACCGAAAACGGTATAGTCTATTCTGTGGACGTTGAAAACGGGCAAAAGACCGGGTTCTTCCTTGACCAGAAGTACAACCGGCTGGCCGTTGCAAAGCTCTCTCGCGGCATGAGAGTGCTCGATTGCTTTACTCACACCGGCTCCTTTGCGCTAAACGCGGCCATGGGCGGCGCCGAGCACGTGACCGCTGTGGACGTTTCGGCCTCGGCGGTTGAGATGGCCCGCGCCAACGCCGCAAGAAACGGACTTGACGCCCGCATGGACTTTGTCTGCGCCGATGTGTTCGAGCTGCTGCCCGAGCTGTGCGAAAAGCGCGCGCCCTACGACCTCATAATACTGGACCCGCCCGCCTTTACAAAAAGCCGCAAGACCGTTTCAGGCGCTGAACGTGGCTATAAAGAGATAAACTTCCGCGCCATGAAGCTGCTGCCACGCGGCGGCTATCTGGCCACCTGCTCCTGTTCCCACTTTATGGAGGACGCGCTGTTCAGAAAAATGCTGCTCTCCGCCGCCTCGGACGCAGGGGTAACTTTACGGCTGATCGAGTGCCGCCGCCAAGCCCCTGACCACCCGGTTTTAATGGGTGTGCCGGAGACGGATTATTTGAAGTTCTATCTGTTCCAAGTCATATAAAAAACCGCGGAGACTCCAAAACGGAATTTCCGCGGCCGGGTCGCTTTGCTTATCTCACTTTATAGTTTTTATATCCGCCCACGATCACCATGGCCGCGCCCGCCAGAGTTGGGGACAGATACCACATAAATCCGCTGCCCGTCTGCACCATGACGATCACGCTGAGGCAGCAGACACACAGGGCGTCCACTATACAGTTGCGCGCGCGCTTTGGCGAGTTTTTGGAACGCAGCGCGTCCACCGCCGTAAACAGGGCGATCAGCGCCTGCATGCAGTATATCAGCACCAACGAGCTGTTAAAGCCCGAAAGCACACTAAGCCATCCGAAAACCGAACATATTATACCGCCCACAAACAGCATATATGCGCCAAACCGCAGCCAGTTATATCCTGGTGCCTTCATAACAACATCCCCTTTGATATGTACCGGACAACGAACCGGAAGTATTTAATAAG
This sequence comes from uncultured Oscillospiraceae bacterium, assembly GCA_964405305.1. Classification (GTDB taxonomy): domain Bacteria; phylum Bacillota; class Clostridia; order Oscillospirales; family Ruminococcaceae; genus UMGS1668. The sequence continues at coordinate 27,662 of CAYONL010000005.1, forward strand.
TATAACATAAGTTTAGCTTTTTGTATAGAAATTTGTAAGACTTTACGAATAACATATTTTTGACCGATCAGGAGGACAAAGGCATGAAGCTGTTTTCATCCGTAATTAAATGGATAGGCATGGCGGCGCTTGTTGTGCTGGCGCTTTTTATCCTGTTGCTTGCGTTTCTTTCCTTCACCGAGTATTCGCCTGAGGACGTTGAAAATGTTGACTTTACGCCCGGGAACACCGCGCTGTCCGCCGACGGCGAGCTGACGGTATTTAGCTGGAACATCGGCTACTCCGGGCTTGGCAAAAACGAGGAATTCGTAATGGATGGAGGAAAGGTAAGCTGGCCCGCAAAGGAGGACGTCGGCAGCTATCTTGAGGGCATAAAATCCGTGCTCGCCGAAAACACCGCCGACATCTATCTGCTTCAGGAGGTGGATAAAAACTCCGCCCGCTCTTATGGAGTAGACGAGCGGGAGGCCATTTCCGACGTGCTGGGTCCCGGCTATGCCTTCGCGCCGAACTACTCCTGCCTTTTCGTACCCCTGCCCGTGCCCGTACCCGGCCGGGTTGAGAGCGGACTCGCCACCTTCACCGGCCTTGCCGTGGAGGAGGCCCAGCGCATACAGCTGCCCATCCCTTTCAAATGGCCCCTGCGCACGGCAAACCTGAAGCGCTGCCTGCTGGTGGAGCGCATAGAGCTTAGCGGCTCGGACAAGGAGCTGGTTGTCGTCAACCTGCACCTTGAGGCCTACGATGATGGCGAGGGCAAGCTGGCGCAGACGAAAATGATGATGGAGCTTTTGACCAAAGAATACGCCGAGGGCAACTACGTCATCGCGGGCGGAGACTGGAACCAGACCTTTCCCGATATAGACCACTCCGTTGTCCCGGTGCTGGACGACAGCTTCTGGATGCCCGGCGTGCTGGATGCGGCCACCCTGCCCGACGGCTGGCAATACGTCTGCGACAAAAGCGTGCCCTCCTGCCGCCTGCTCAACATGCCCTACTCCGGCGACCCGAAAACAACGCAGTACTACATAATCGACGGCTTCCTGCTGTCGCCAAACGTGGAGCTGGTCTCCGTAGATACGCTGGAGGAGCACGACTTTCAGTTTTCCGACCACGAGCCGGTGGTGATGAAAGTTAAGCTTGCCGGCTGAACAAAATAAAACGCGCCTTCGTTTTTTAAGCGAAGGCGCGCTGCATTTATTTGAACTCTTTGCTGAAAATATAGTTGCAAGCCGCCCGGAACACAAGGCTTAAAGCGCCGCGTTTCTTTGGAATAAAGCGCTGGCCTGCAAAATATGTATCCACAACTTTTATGTTTCTAAGCTCCTCCGGCTTCAGCTCCAACGGGTTCGCGTCCAGCACGGTGAAGTCGGCTATCAGTCCCTCCCTGAGGCTGCCGCGCTCCCTCTCATCGTGGGAGGTCATGGCCGCCCACAGCGTATGCATGCGCAAGGCGTCCAGCACCGTCACGCTTTCGTCCGGGTCGGGGTGGTTGCAGCAGTTGTATATGCCCTCTATCGGGTCAGGGATGGTGCAGGGCGCGTCGCTTCCGGCTGAAAGCAGCAGGCCCTTGTCGAGCATCGACTTTAGCGGCAGCATTTTGTCCGCCCTGTCGCCCAGTATGCTTTTCAGATACTCGTCCGGCTCCTGCCTCCAGCGCAGGAAGTTCGGCTGCAGCGCCACACACAAGCCCAGCTTTGCCGCGCGCTTTTGCAGCTCCTCCGGTATCAGGTCGGCGTGGATGATTATGTGGCGGCAGTCCTCTCTTGTAAAGTCAGCCAGCGCGGCCTCGTAGGCGTTTATCGCCTGCTCCACCGCCGCGTCGCCTATGGCGTGCATGGTTATTTGAAGGCCGGCGCGGTTGGCTTTTTTACAGAAATCCGTCACCTGCTCCTGCGTATAGGCCAGAAAGCCGCGATTTTCGGGATCGTTGGCATACGGCTCGCTCAGGCGGGCGTCCTCGCTTCCAAAGCAGCCGTCCAACGCCAGAGAGAAGCAGCCGCCGATGCCGCTCATCCCACGCTTCGTCACCTTATCCACATCCATCGTCTGGAAATAGATTCTGAACGCCGGGGTCAGGCCGTAGCGAAGAAAGCGCATGGTGTCCACATCTATGTCGTTTTTATAGCCGACACCCTCCACAGTATGCACAAAGCCTATGCCCTTTGAGGCCAGCAGCTCCGCCGCGTCGTTCATTCCGCGCAGGACGGACAATATAGGTATTTTGGCGGTTATATAGTTCACGCCCTTATAGAACGCGTTCTGGTACAGCCACCCGGTCTTTTCGTCAAAGCCCGCGTCGCCGGTCACTTCCTCCGGGAACTGGGCTATGAGCGCGGAATTTGCCACGGCGGCGTGCCCGTCATATTTCACTATGAGCAGCGGCAGCGCGGTCATTTTATCCAGGTCGCTCCTGTTGGGAAGGCGACCCTCCCTCACCGTATGGGAGGAACAGCCGTAGGCCGGTATGAGCTTGACGCCACGGTGCTTTTTTATGTAATCCCGCAGCATATCGCCCATATCCTCAAAGTCGTCGGCGTCGCGCACATCGACCGTGGAGCCGAACAGCGCAAAGGACTCAAAATGCATGTGCGTATCACAAAAGGCGGGCACTGCCGCGGCACCCGCCAGATCCACCTTCTCCGCACCTGCAAATCGCTCCGGTATCTCGTCACCCGTATAGATGATGCGGCCCTTGTCCTCCACCAACACGGAAAAGACGCGGTTTCGGCTTTCACATGATATAAAATCGGCATTTACGAACACTTTCATCTCTCTCGCCTCCGCCAACATTATACCACGACGCGGACATATTTTAAAGATGGTTTTCGTCGCACCACTCGCGCACGTCCTCCGCAGAGGCCTCCTCCTCAAGTTCTCCCTCGTCCTCCGAAAGCGCGACGGGAAAAGTTCCGTACAGCGGAAAAAGCGGATAATTATATCGGTCATCCCTGTATTTTGGCATACTGCTCACCTCCGACGTTATTTTTTCCGCCGTCCGCGCTTCTATGCCGCCGCGCAAATGTATAAAACAGCCAGCACCATCTCTGTATAAAACGCGGCGTTCCTCCATAAAATCTCATGGAGGTGCGTTTTATGTGGAAAAAAATTTATCCTTACGTCGTGTCGCTGGCGCTCTCTCTTGGCGTAGGCGGGCTTTCCGCCTGGCTCACCCGGGACAGTATGGAGATCTACAAAGGCCTCAATCAGCCGCCGCTGGCTCCACCCGCGGAAGTTTTCCCCTGGGTCTGGAGCATACTGTTCGTGCTCATGGGTCTGGCGGCCGCGCTGGTGTGGTGCTCAAACGGAAGAACAATTGACAATTCGATCATACTCTATGGCGTACAGCTCGTTATGAACTTCGTCTGGACCCTTATTTTCTTCAATTTCGGCGCGTATCTGCTGGCCTTTGTGTGGCTGCTGCTTCTGCTCGTGCTCATCGTGCTCACCGCTGCTTCCTTTTACAAGGTGAAGCCTCTCGCGGGCGTGCTCATGATACCTTACGCTCTGTGGGTGGCCTTCGCCGGTTATCTAAATCTTATGATCTACCTGCTCAACCGCTGATCCGCCCGATCCTTTCCCAACGGCTTTTACTGCGCGCCGTCTTAAAACATCGCTGTCTTTTCAAGGTCGCGCTTGAGCCGGCGTATTATTTTTTTCTCAAGCCGCGAGATGTAGGACTGCGAGATGCCAATAAGATCCGCCACCTCCTTTTGGGTGTGCTCTATCCCGCCGCCCAGACCGAAGCGCAGCGCGACTATCTGCTTCTCGCGGTCCTCCAGTTTATCCACGGCCTGGACGAGCACGTTTTTTTCCGCGTCCTGCTCGATCCCACGGCCCACACAATCGTTGTCCGTCCCCAGTATGTCCGAAAGCAGCAGCTCGTTGCCATCCCAGTCGATATTTAGCGGCTCGTCAATTGAGACCTCGTTTTTCAGCGGCTGCGTCTTGCGAAGAAACATAAGTATTTCGTTCTCAATACAGCGGGAGGCGTAGGTGGCCAGCTTTATTCCTCTGGACGGACAGAAGGTGTTCACCGCCTTTATAAGCCCGATGGTCCCGATGGATATGAGGTCCTCTATGCCTATTCCCGTCGATTCAAACTTGCGCGCTATGTAGACCACCAGTCGGAGATTGTGCTCTATAAGCTTTTGCCGCGCCGCCCTCGAGCCGGCCTCCAGCTCCGCAAAGGTGGTCTCCTCCTCCTCTTTGGAAAGCGGCGGCGGCAGGCTGTCCGGCCCGTTTATGTAGAACAGCCTCGCGCCCCACAGCTTGAGCAGCACCGCCATCAGAAACCTGTTTTCAGTTATAATCGCCAGTCCATGCCGCATTCCTGTCACCCCGCGTTTTATCATAATTTCATATAAACTGCATATTTTTACCCACCAGCATCCGGCTCTCCTCGCCAGAACTGAGGGCTATGTACATAAACTCCGCCTGCCTGCGCCGCCCGCCCTGCCTGATAAATAACGTATCCGGCCTGAACGCCGGAAGCAGCGCCGCGCCGGACACCGTCCTGCAGGGCACCAGGCGCATGCCCTCCGGCAGGCCCAGCTCCGGCTCTGCCGCCGCACGGACAAATTCCGCGGGCAGTATATCCTCCAGCAGCCTTACAGGACAGACGGCCACCGGCGCGCCCGAAAACGGCTCCCGCAAAGAGTTTCCCGTGTCCGTCATGGCCGGAACGTCGGCGCGTTTGCCCTTAAAACTCACCTCCGCGCGGAAAAAGCCCTCGCTCTCACCGTGGCGAACAAGCCGGCGCACCCCCTCCACCAATAAAAACGCGCAGGAGGCCGATGCCACTATCCACACCGCAGGCATCTCGTAGTAGACCACGCCGTTTTGATAGAATATCTCGCTGCCTGTAAGCATCATCTGCACCAGCAGCATAAGCCCGGCAAACGCGAACCCCGCCGCGTAAAAAAACACCATCAGCCTTAAAAACTCCGTGACCCTTCTTTTCCCAAAGGCCGCCCCGACCATTATTCCGGACACAAGGAGCTTTGACAGAGCCAGCACCGCCGCCGGCAGCTCGACCAGCACCACCAGAGCATATATTGCCCCTATCGCCGCGCCCAACAGCCCGCGCTTTCCCGTAAAAACCGCACCCGACAGACGCGCCGCCGCAAACAGCAGCAGATAATTGACGATCAGGTTCAGCGCCAGCAATATATCCACATATATGACCCGCACACACACCGCCGTCTTTTGCACTCCACCATTATAATACCATAATTGTTATTATTTGGTCGCTTTAAGTCGTACGTCCACATTTTTTCCATCCTGCCAGTCTCGGCGTCCTCCGCATATTATGTATTGCGGCAAAAGCCGTTATAAAATGAAAGGATGATCATCATGACCTTCAGTACCTGTCGCTTCCCGAGGGATGACACCATTTCGGGCTGCGAATGTAATAATTTCTGCCGCGTATGCCGCCCCTGTCCGACGCCCTGCCTTCCGGCTGAGCGTTCAGAATCCTCTTGTCTCTGTCCCGAGCCTTTGCCTGAGCAATGTCCCGAATGTCACTGCTGCCGCGGACAGCCACTCTGTCGCTGAATGCACTGTTTATGCAACACGGAGCGCTTTGCCACGCTCCGTACATATACACCGCCGCCGGACTGAGGATGCCCGGCAAACACGACTTTGTTTACTTTGCGGACGTCAAATGCCTATTTTTATGCAGTTTTTTTTTGAGTTTGGCAAATCTGTTGAAAGCAACTAAATATCGTTTTGAAACTTTGGCCATTCCTCCGCTTTAATTACGCCGGTATTTTTGTTATTATTGGTATGTCAAAAAACGTATGCTGACGGCATTTCCGTGCTTCGGCGTGTCATCGGCAAAAATGCAAATTGCGGGAGGTTACATAATGGCCAGTCTTTCTCTTCAGCATGTTTACAAGAAATATCCCGGTGGGGTCATCGCTGTATCGGATTTCTGTTTGGAGATAGCGGATCGGGAGTTCGTTATCCTCGTCGGCCCTTCCGGCTGCGGCAAGTCCACAACCCTTCGTATGATCGCCGGACTTGAGGAGATCACCGACGGCGAGATCTACATAGGCGACGTGCTCGTGAACGACGTGGCACCGAAAGACCGCGATATCGCAATGGTGTTCCAGAACTACGCCCTTTATCCGCATATGACCGTGTTTGAGAACATGGCGTTCGGCCTTAAACTCCGCAAGGTTCCGAAGGACGAAATAAAGCGCAAGGTCGAGGAGGCTGCCGCCATCCTCGATATCAGCCATCTGCTTGACAGGAAGCCGAAAGCGCTTTCCGGCGGCCAGCGTCAGCGTGTTGCCCTGGGCCGCGCCATCGTGCGTGATCCTAAGGTCTTCCTGCTTGACGAACCGCTGTCCAACCTCGACGCCAAACTGAGGGCGCAGATGCGGACCGAGCTTTCCAAGCTGCACCAGCGTCTGGGCACCACGTTTATCTATGTCACCCATGACCAGACAGAGGCCATGACCATGGGCGACCGCATAGTCATCATGAAAGATGGTTTTGTCCAGCAGATAGACAACCCCACCAACCTTTACGATCTGCCCTGCAACCTGTTTGTGGCCGGATTCATAGGCTCTCCTCAAATGAACTTCATCGATGCCAAGCTTCAGAAGAAAGACGGCAAGTTCGCGGTCGATTTTGGTTCCGACGAGAAGCGTTACACCTTCTTCATTCCCGACTCCAAGGTCAACGGCGCGGAGCTTGACAGCTATGTAGACAAGGACGTCATTCTGGGCGTTCGTCCCGAAAACCTGCGCGATGAGGACAACTACATCGCGGCCGCTGGCGACAACGTCATTTTCTGCACCGTCGAAGTCACCGAGCGCATGGGCTCCGAGACCTATCTGTACCTTTCCTGCGAGGGCAACGAGCTGACCGCCCGCGTGTCTCCTCGTTCCACCGCGAAACCCGGCGACACCATCAAGGTCGCGCTGGACACCAATAAGATCCACCTGTTCGACAAGGAGACCGAGAAAGCCGTCCTCAACTGACAAAACAGTTTGCACGCCCTGCCGCAAGGTGGGGCGTGTTTTTTTAACGCCGCCGTTCGTCGGAAACTTTTTCCCTAATATATAATATATAAATATTACTATTAGTTATTATTAACTGTTCAGTAACAATTAAGCCTGATATTTGTTGTAAAATAATCTAAATACGATGTTATGTGTTGCAAAATGCGGCGTTTTTCTGTAAAATGATTTTGATCGGCAAAACGAAAGCAGCGAAAAGAGGGGAAGCAAATGTCCAACAGGTTATTTCAGGGGATCATTCACCAGATGCGCGACAGCATCGACCGTACCGTCGGCGTGATAGATGATACTTTCACTATTATATCGTGCAGCGACCTCGCAAAGATTGGCGAACACAATGAGTATCTGTTTGTGGATTTTGAAGACAGCACTGACTGCTTCGTCCGCGACGGTTATACTTACAAGCCCTTTGGCAACGGACAAAAGAACGAGTACGCCGTTTTCGTTGCCGGAACTGACGACCTGGCATCCAAGTTCTGTTCTCTCATGGCTGTCTCCCTGGCCGGGATAAAGCTTTATTACGATGAAAAATATGACCGCAGCAACTTTATAAAGAACGTCATACTTGACAACATCCTTCCCGGCGACATCTTTGTCAAAGCGCGCGAGCTGCATTTTTCCATGGACGTTTCCCGCGTTATCCTGCTTATCCGCGTACTTACGGTCAACGACATCTCCGTGTACGACGTCATACAAAACCTGTTCCCCGACAAACAGAAGGACTTTGTGTTCAATGTCTCTGAAAACGACATTGTGCTGGTCAAGGAGATCAAGTCCGGCATAGAGAGCAGCGACCTTGAGAAGCTGGCGCGCTCCATCGTCGACACTTTGGGCAGCGAGTTTTACACCCGCGTCAACGTCGGTATAGGCACCCCCGTGGACAGCATAAAAGATCTGGCGCGCTCCTTTAAGGAAGCCCAGGTGGCGCTGGAGGTTGGAAAGGTGTTCGACACCGAGAAGGCCATCATCAACTATGACAACCTCGGCATCGCCCGCCTCATTTACCAGCTGCCCACCACCCTGTGCGAGATGTTCCTGCGCGAGGTGTTCAAGAAAGGCTCTATAGAGAGTCTGGATCAGGAGACGCTGTTCACCATTCAGCGCTTTTTTGAAAACAATCTTAACGTGTCCGAGACGAGCCGCAAGCTGTTCGTACACCGCAACACGCTGGTGTATCGGCTTGAAAAAATCAAAAAACTTACCGGTCTCGATCT
>CAYONL010000006.1:0-34614 GCA_964405305.1 uncultured Oscillospiraceae bacterium
GATTTGAAATGAAAAAAGTCCGCCGTGTAGGCGAACCTTTTTCGACAGGCTGAAACCGGAACATTGTTCCGGTTTTTTATTTCGCAAAACCTCACGCGGCAGAACCGACGCTAAAAAATACAACTATTTTGATGGAATAGCCTCGACGCGCACAATCATCAGGCGTTTTAACGTTACCCGCCCGTCGTTAGCCGCAACAACGCTTGCAGCAGTTCGCCGACCGTGCGCGCTGTCCGCTCGTACCCGGCGTTCCTTTCTCCTGTTTTTTGGCCCATATACAGCTTTCGGTTTACGTCGGTCATAATGGATCCGACTCTCGCATCGGCGCCAAGATAGCGCAGCGTCACGATCGTGCCGGAAAAGGGACGGTTTATCTCAACCGTTAACCTCCGTTTCCTCCGTCCCCGTGTGCATGATGCCGAACTTCTCTTTTACACGACGCAGCTTCTTTGTCCATGGCTCCGCCAGCACCCAGAGGAAAAACACCGTGGCCACGCCGTGGAGCAGATCCAGCCCGAAGCTGGTGAGATAGAGGTAGGCAAAGCTCTTCCAATTGAGCTCGCTCATCATCACCGTGGCCGCCCAGATATTCATTATCCAGCCGTAGACGAAACCCATCGGCAGGCCGAACGCGAGCTGTTGCCATTTCTTTCGGAGCCAGCCCCGGCGGGCAAGACACCCTCCCAGAAAGCCTATAAGCCCCCAGGCGAACATCTGCCACGGCGTCCACGGCCCCTGCCCGAAAAAAAGGTTGGAGGCCAGCGCCGAGAGCGCGCCGGTGAGAAAGCCCGCCTCCGGCCCGAAGACCATGGCTGTGATGATGATTATAGCGGAGACAGGCTTAAAATGCGGGATGGCCGCGAAAGCCACCCGGCCCACCGAGGCTATGGCCGCCATCACCACCAGCGGTATCCATTCCCGAGCCTGGGGCTTCTTCATCTCGTAGCGCATTAAAAAAGGCACCAGCGCCAGAATGACCATTATCAGCGATATCAGCCCGTAGCTGCGGTTGTCCCAAAGTGTGTAGAGCCCCAGTGCCGCAGGCGCGGCAGCGGCGAGTATGGCCGCCGCCACTTTCATGCGGGCCTTCGAAGTAATTGTTTGCACAGCTCAACGCCCTCCTCGCAGGTGATGACGCCCTCGGCTATCTCCCTTGTTATGCGGGCCGCCGCGGTGGTATAAAAACGATTGCGGGTGAAAAACTCCCGGCACGGCGCTTCTGCCGCCACGGAGCCGTCGAAAAACAGCGCGCAGCTTTCGGCCCAGCAGGCGCAGAACTCCACGTCGTGGGTCACCAGCAGTATTGCCGCTCCCTGCCGCGCCAGCAGGCGCAGCTCCAGGCCAACGGAACACTTCGCCAGCGCGTCCAGCCCTTTGGTCGGCTCGTCCAGCAGCAGTATCTTTGGCTCCAGGAGCATCAGTTTGGCCAGAGCCGCCTTTTGCAGCTCACCGCCGGAGAGGTCGTAGGGGTGGCGCTCCAACAGCCCTCCCACGCCGAAACGTTTTGCCATGAGTTCTGCCGGCCCGGCGGCCTCCGCCTTTGTAAATCCCCGGCAGAGCAGCACCTCCTCCAGGTCCCGCCGCAGAGTGTCGAAGGCGAAAAGGGCCTGCGGGTTCTGGGGCAGCACGGCCAAGTTTTTTTCAAATAGCTCTCCGCCCTTATATTTCTTTATATCCTTTCCGGATATAAGCACCCTGCCCGCGCCGGGAGTGAGTCTCCCGGAAAGCAGCGAAAGGGCGGTGGTCTTGCCGCTGCCGTTGCCACCCAGCAGGGCGTATATTTCGCCACGGCGCACCTTCAGCGAAAGGCCGCGCAGCACCGGGTCGGCCCCTTTTTCATATTGGAACCAGGCCTCCCGCAGCTCCAGCGCGGTTTCGCCGCCGGCCGGAGAAGGCATGATGCAACCGGGCGCGGGACGACATCCCTCGCGCTCAAAGAGCCGCTCAAACCAGCGTTTGCCCTCGGCCACCGTCAGCGGAGGAGAGCCCTCATCACCGGCCGTCAGCGCCATGCGGGCCGCCGCGGGCAGGGCCAAGAACATGCCTTTCCTGTCCCTGCGGGCCAGCTCAGAGGCCATCTCCCGCGGCGGCAGAACGGCGGCTAATTCTCCGTCCTCCATCAGCGCCACCCTGTCCGCAAGGCTGTAGGCCTCCTCCAAATTATGCTCGGCCAAAATGATAGTCGTCCCCAGCTCCCGGTTCAGCTTCGCCAGAGTTTCAATAAACTCCTTGGCGGCTATGGGGTCAAGCTGGCCGGTGGGCTCGTCCAAAATAAGCAGCTCCGGGTCCATCAGCATAACCCCGGCCAGGTTTAGAAGCTGTTTCTGTCCACCGGAAAGCTCCGCCGTCTTTTTCCGAAACCATGTGTGTATGCCGAAATAGTTGGCCATCTCCGCCACCCGCTGCCGTATCTCGCCGGTGGGCGTCCCCAAATTCTCCAGCCCAAAGGCCAGCTCGTGCCAGACCTTGTCGGTGACTATCTGGGCTTCCGGGTTTTGCATGACAAAGCCTATCCTCGCCGCCAGCTGGGCTTCATCGCAGTCCTCCAGCCCCCTGCCACCGAAAAATATCTTTCCGCTTTTCTTCCCGAAGGGCGCCAGTTGTGGCTTGATGGAGCGCAGCAGCGTACTCTTGCCGCAGCCGGAAGGCCCGCACAGCAGGAGGAATTCCCCTCGCTTCACTGTGAGTCCGATATCTCTGAGCGCCCGCTTTTCCTGATTCATGTAAGCGAAGCTGTAATCATCTATTTTAAGAATTTCCATCGGGCGTTCTCCTTTGCCGTTATGATAGAGGGCAAGAGCCCCAGCGCCAGAAACGCGGCGTAAAAAAGCAGCGCCGCAGCGTCGAGCCGAAGCTGTGCCAACACTGGGTAATAGAGCATCCACCCTATCCGCAGCAGGTAGGCCAGCACGCCCGCTCCCGTGAGCGCGGCTATGAGCCCCAGCAGCGCCCTGTCACGGCGGCAGAAGCGGAAAATGGAAAAATTCGTCCTGCGCCGGTAGCCGTAACCCCGGGCGCGCATGGAATCCGCCGTGACCACCGCGTCCTCCAGCGCCCAGGTGAGCAGTATGGAAAGGATGCGCATACCGCTTTTCACTCTTTTCAGCGGCGGCCCGACGGCGACCGAAAGGCCCACGGTGCGCTGGCTTTCGGCGATATGCTTTATCTGCGCGATGAGCCGTGGTATGAGGCGCAGCGTCATGCTGGCTATCAGCGCCACAGTGGGCGCCAGCTTTCCGAATATGTAAAGGAATTTGTCGCTGGTGACCACCTCGTTATAGCAGAAAAACCACATGGTGGAGGCGAACATCATACCCGCCGCCACCAGGCCATAGACCGTGGCCTCCAGGGTTATTGGGTTATATTGAAAATAAAAAAGATAGGTGGAGCCGTGGTGGTTGAAAAGCGGGTTGCCCGCCGCAAAGCAGAGCCACATGGGCAGCCCCAGGGCCACAGAGGCCAGCACTGCCCTGCGCCCGCCCAGCTGGCAGCCGTGGCCGATGGCGCAGAAAAGCGAAATATAGGCATAGACCGGGTGGGCAAAAAGCAGCGAAAAGGCGATTACGCAGGCGAAATAGGAGAAGCTCACCAGCGGGTGATAGGCCCCCAGACCCGTCTCGGTATAGCGGGGAGGATGGGGCTTTTTGGTTTTTTGTTCCAGCGGATTTTCTTCGGCAAACTCCGCCGCGGCGCCCGTGCTCATCCCGCCATCCAATCCTGACCCAGATCCTTTCCCAGGTCGCAGGTGTAGTTCCACTCAATCACGTCGCCCCTGTCAACGGGATACTGCCCGCATCCGAAGTTGGGATACCAGCCGTTGACACAGTACATCCAGCCGCTCCACCGGCCCCCGTCGAACTCATAGAGGTTATCGATTCCCTCAACATATTGAAGGCCCCCAACACCGGAATATTCCATATGTATGCCCTTTTCCACCACCGTTCTGGCAAAGACCTCAAAGACTGTCTCGCCCGCTTTAAAGCTTACTTGTGTGGGCTTGAGAATCCAGCCGCCGGAGGGCAGGTGGGCAAAGCCCGGCAGCAGGTTCACTCCGGTGTTGATGGCAGTTTTGCAGGAGATGCTGAGGGTGCAGACATATTCTTCCGGCCGGGGATCCGGCGGGTTTCCGTTGGCCTCAATGCCCGCGCGTATCACATCGTCGGAAACCAAAAACGGCGAGATCACGCTCCCGATCACGCTGGCCGTCTCCCCATCCAGGCCGCCGAGGTTCTCCTCCGGACGCAGGCTGTTTGGGTCGGCCCGGGATGAGCTTTCAGAGGGAAGTCCCGCAACGTCCTCGTTTTGTGCCAGCGGCCCGGAGGCGCCCTGGGAGCCTTCCTCCGGCTTCCGGGAATCCTGCCCGCCCGCCCCGGCGGAGCTTTCCGTTGTCTCCGAGGCGCTGCCCGAGCCGCTTTCGGCGGCGCTTTCAACGGCGGAGCTCCCGGCCGCCGCGACGCCCTCGTCGAACTGTGCCAGGGCGGCGTCGATTTCCTCATTTGTGAGAATATCCACCTCCGGCAGGTCGCCGCCCCCACAGGCGGCCAGCGTCAAAATCATCAGCATGCTCAAAATGAGCGCAAAAATTTTCCTCATGCTTTTCCCTCTCCCGGCCCGCTCTTCCCGGCGAACTTTCTTTTCATCACCGCGCCGGTGAGCGCCGCGATGCCCGTGCCGACAAGCGCCTCGCAGACCACCGCCGCCGCGATGGCCGCTTTCATGTCCTCGTTATATTTTATTTGAAGGCTCTCCGCCGCCTGTTTCAGGGCTTTCTGCGTGCCGCTGGAGTTCCTGAGCAGCTCCTCCAGCGTCTCCCGCTGCCGGGCCACCAGTTCCCCGGAAACATAGCCCAGCTCCTCCGGCGTGGGGGCGGGCCGCTCCTCTTTAGAGGTTTCCAACAACTCTTCGCCGCCGTCGGGCATATTGTCCGATGGCGCGCCGTTTGCGTAGACCGCCGCCGGGACCTCCGCCGCTTTGGCGATCTGGGCCACGGCCAGGTAGTCCCGCCATTCTGTGATGGTGATGGCCAGCCAGTCCTTGTCAAAGGCGAAGCGTTCGGAGGCGCTTTCCAGCTTGTTTTTTGTTATGTCATATAGCTCCACACCCGCCGAGGTGGCCACCTCCCCAGCCTCAAGGAACACCGATTTGCGGTAGACCATCAGGGTGGATTTCCCCGGGAAGGTTTGCAGCTTCTCGAAGGACACCGTGAGGAAGTCGCTTTCCGGCGAAAGAGCCCTGCCCCTGTCATCCAGACCGGATACGCTGACCCAGGGGTTAAATTCCTCCCCCGAGGTGTCCGTTATGTCCTGCGCCTTAAAATACCAGTTATAATACGGCCCCGCAATCTTCAGGGTCAGATCCCCGCGCTTTTTGAGCAGGGTGAAAACATCCATGGGGATGCGCGCTGTGGGGTCCTCCACATTCACCACCACGGTCTGGCCCGCCTTGGCGGAGCTTATTGTTCTGAGCACCAGGTCATAGGGGTCTGACTCCTTCTGAGACTCAGGCTTCTCCTCAGGAGTCACCGGCGTCATCGGAGTCACCGGCGTGCCGCCGCCCTTTTTCACATCGCTCATGTCATAGAGGAAGTTCTTCCCCGCCAGAAGGCGCTGATAGGCTATTAGCCCATACATGCCCTGGTCGCCAGCCATGCCGTTGGCGTTTCCCCCTTGAATGTGCTCAAAGGCGCCGGTATAGCTTCCGTCCCCGTCTTTCATGGCATAGCTGAGCACGGCCTCCACCACATTGGCCCCGTTTGGCTTCACAAAGCCGTTGGCGGGCTCCAAAGGGTCGAGCCCAAGGGCGCAGAGGGCCACCAGCACCTGCACGCTGCTCTCGCAGTTTTCCGCGCCATAATAGATGAAGCCGCCGCTTTCAGTTTGTAGCTCCCGCAGGCGCTCCAAAGCCCGCTGAACGGCTTTTTCCACCTCCGGATACTGCCTGTAGCCGGCCAAAGCCTGCAGGGCCATGGCCGTGATGTCGATATCGGTTTTCGTCTCCGTCTCGTCCAACGCCCAGCCGCCCTCGGCCAGCTCCGCGTTCAGAATGTGGTCCAGCAGCTTTTTACGGGTGGCAAGCTCCGCCGGGACGCTCTCCGGAGTAAAATCCGTCTCCTCCCAAAAGCTGTAATCCGCTGTATCCGCCGCGATGAGCGCCCAGATGGGACCGTTTAGCCCCTGCCAGATGGTTTTGTCATAGTCACTGAGGCGCTCGAGCATACTGTAGCCGCCCACATTCCGGGCGTCCAGCCCCAGCGCCGTCCAAGCCACCGTCACACGGGAATATTCGGTATATTTTCGTTTGTGGAGCACTCCCTGCTCCGCTTTGAGCACAGCCTCCACGTTGGCTATATATTTTTCCCGCTGCGCCGTCGGCATGCCCCACTCCGAGCGGGCCAGCGCCAGCGCCGTCCATTCCCCTCCGGTGGTGCCCACGGTGAGCCCCGTCTCCGGGATGTTCGCCAACATAAACTTATAGCCCGACTCGACAGCCGCGCTTACCTTTGCCTCAATGGCGGCCCTGTCGGGCTCCGTCTGCGCCGCGAGGGCCGTTAGGCCCCCGGCGAAAAAGCTGAGAAAAAGAAGCGCCGCCGCAAAAAGAAGCGGGATCTTAGCTCGAATTTTTATAGAGACTCCTCCTTTCGATTTTTTCGTCTAAGCGCCGGGGGAAAGCCGCGTTGCCGCGCCTTCCCCCGGCTTTAAGGAGTTTATATTATTTTATTTTCCCACGGCGGCAAAGAGCGCCACAATGAGCACGAGCAGAGGAGCCATGCTCAGCCCTGTGCTCAACCCGGTGTTTGGATTGATCTCCGCCCCGGCGGGCACGCTTTCAACGCGAGTGGCCGGGAAGGGAGAGGCCCCGTCCTTGCGAGTGCTTCGTTCACTGACAACCTTGCTGCCCGCCGCGCTCTCCGCCTGTTTTAGGCCGATTGAGAAGGGCGAAAGGCTTTCCACCCGGAAAGTGATGGTGTTTTCCCCCTTGTCATAGGTGAAATTCAGCCATTCAGCAGTGCCATCCCGCTTGGTGTGCTTGAGCTGCCATTTGCCGTTGTGCTCATAGCCCTCCGGCATCTCCACCGTCACAAGAACGGGCGTGACGAGCTTTGCCTCCACCCCGTCCACCTCGAAGCCGATCTCAAGGGTGTATTCCATGCCTCTTTCGGGAGCGGTCTGCTTGATGTTCAGCGCGATGGCCCCGGGCTTTTTGCCGCTGTTGGCCCCGGAGGCCGCAACCAGACCCACCGCTCCGGTTTTTTCGCTGGGCGCGGGGATGCGCTTCGCCTGAGGAACCTTTTTCTCATCCACGGAGGTGACCACCTTCACGCCGATGTCGCCATAGGCCCCGTCCTTCGCCAGCAGGGCATCCAGCTTTTCAACCAGCTCGTCGCCCAGCTCGCGTTTCTGAGCCTCCGGCAATTCCTGAACCGCCTCCAGCACCGCTGTGAGCTGTGCCTTCTGTTCGGCACTCAGCTTGCCCTGCGCCGGGTCGGGCAAAAGTTCCTGCACGATGGAATTCAATTCCCTGCCGGTGTTGACGGTGCTCACGCCCTGCTCCAACACCTGGACGAGCACCGAGGCCGAAAGCCCGCCCACGGAGACTTTGATGACCGCAAGTCCAGTGGCCTTTGCCGTGACAACGCCGTTTTCATCCACCGTGGCAACGGCCTGCTTGCCGCTGCTCCAGCTCGCGTCATAGATGGACTCGGCCCCGGCCGGGTTGAACACCGCTTTGAGCGCGAAGTCTTTGGTCTCGCCCTTCGCAAGGCTGAAATTCAGCACACCGTCCTCCAGCTCTGTGGAGCTTTCTTTGGCCGCGATGGAGATGCTGTCCATGGCCACAAAGGCCACAGTGACAGCTTCGGTGGCGGTGTTGCCCGCCGTGTCGGTGGCTGTAACGGTGTAGTTTCCCGCCTTGGCCACATCAAAGACGAAGGGCGCCGCGGTTTTGGTCTCATCATAGCCCGCTTCCACGCAGGCAAGCTTCACAGAGACCAGCGCCACAGCATCGGTGGCCGCCACGGTGACGGAGCCCTTTTCCCTCTCGTTTGGGGTTTGGGCGAACTGCGCCCTGGTGATCTCCGGCGCGGTTTTGTCGATGTTGGCGATGGTTATTTTTTCGGAATACTTCGCCACATTGCCCGCCGCATCCTTCACCTGAATGGCCTGTGCCTCTATGTCGCCGTTGGCGGAGCAGACCTTTGTGTTCCCGGCCTGCCAGCTTGTGCCGCCGTCGAAGCTATATTCCATGGCGTTGGCGTCAGTGGCGGTGACGGTTAGGGTCACATCGCCGTTGGTGGGCTCCGTGGTGCTCAGGGCAACGCCGCTGATGACCGGCGCGGTTTTGTCGATGTTTGTTATGTTTATGCTTGCGCTGTGTTCGGTGATGTTCCCCGCCGGGTCCTTCACCTGGATGACGATATTCGTGGCGTTCTCTGTGAACGTCTTTGAGCCTTCCGCCTGCCAGCTCTTGCCGCCATCGAAGCTATAGCCCGCTACACGGTAGTTATCCGTGGCGGTGACGGTGACGGTGACGCTGCCGTTGATGGGCTCCGTGGTGCTCAGAGCCACGCCGCTGATTACCGGCGCGGCGACTCTGTCATTCTCGTCGATTTCTCCGGAGTTTTTGAGCGCCGGGTAATCGCCCAAGGTCTTTTTGAAGGCGAAGCCCAGCAGGGCGACAAACGCCTCCTCCTTCATCTCCGCGTCGGTTTTGGAGGCCATTTTCGCTATATAGCCCTCATATTTTTCCGGCTCGGGAATATCGCCGATGGCCCTCGCCGCCGTGTCCTCAAGATAATAGGCGCTGGCAATGGGCGCCGGGGTCGCGTTGGAGCCGGTGCCCAGGTCGTCGCCCACCAGAGCCCCTGCGGCCCCGGAGCCGGTGGCGGAAACCGCGCCAGAATTATAGACATTTTCAGTTTTCGCGCTGGCCGCCGTGCTTGTGTTGGTGAGGCTGGCGCCAACAACGCCGCCCACGGCCGCGCGGCTGCCGTTGCCGGAAACAGTCCCCCGGTTATAGCAGTTGAGCGCCTGCCCGCCGTAGCTATGGCCCACGACGCCGCCGATGTTTCCCGCGCCGCCGGAGACCGCCCCGGTATTATAGCAGCGCTCCACCACCGGGTAGACAGTGGCGCTTTGGCTGCTTAACCTGCCGGCCACTCCGCCCGCGTTGCCCACGCTGGCGCTGACCGTCCCGCTGTTTGCGCAGTCTTTTATTGCGCTGCCATTCAATGCCGCGCCCACTATGCCGCCCGCGGCGTTTGAGTTGGCGTTATAGGTGGCGCTGACGCTCCCGCTGTTCGAGCAGGCCGTCACGGTTGCCGCGCTGGTCTGGCCCACTATGCCGCCTATGCTGCTGTGGCCGGAGATTGCGGCGCTGTTGGAGCAGCCCTCAATTACTGCTCCGCTGTTGGCTTCCGCCGCGATGCCGCCCACATATTGATAGCCATTCGTCAGCGTGCCGCCAAATTTACAGCTCTTGACAGCGCCGCCGATGACGCTGGCCGCCACGCCGCCAGTATATGTTGGGAAGGCGCCTCTTACGCTCTTGTTTATGGTGATATCCACATTGGAGACGACGCCTTCAAGCGTACCGCCCATCATATAAGCCACCACGCTCGCTGTGTAACCGCCATTGTTTGTAATTTTACCCTCCAGAGTGAAGTCCTTTATGGTCGCCTTCGAAGTATAGCTGAACATGGCCACGCAGGGCTTACCCTCCCCGGAGTTTATATATAGGCCCGTTATGCTTTTGCCGTTGCCGTCGAAAACACCGGAATATTCACCGGGGTCCGCTCCGATGGGCGTCCAGCCAAAGCCGGAGAGATCAATGTTCGCCGCCAGCACGGCGTTGGAGACCGCGTTGCCCTTGTTGACATGCGCTGCCAGCCAGGCCAGCTCCGCGCCCATGGAAATTTTATAGTAGCCCTCCTGGCCCTCGAAATCTCCGCCCACTGTGCCGGCCTCCTCCGCAGAGACCTTTGCCGGCTCGGTGAACGTCACGCCGTCCCAGCCGCCCTGGGCCAACGCCTCCATGATGAGGGTGATGGTGCGCGTGCCCTCGCCCTCGGCTTCAGAGGCCGTGAAACCGCCCCGCAGCATTTTTTTGCCCGCCGCCGTGATCTCATAGCTATATTCGCCATAGGGCAGCTTTTCAAAAAGCATCTTGTTATCCTTGTTTGCCTCAACGGCCGCGCCCTCGCTGTTTTTCAGGGTGATGGCCGCGTCCTCCGGCAGCCCCGCGAGAGTGATGTCATAGGTTATCCGCGCCGCGACCTCCAGCTCCAGGTCCGGAAGGACGCAAAACTCGCCCGGAACGGCCACGGCACTGAAATTCGCGCCAACACCGGCATCCGTCAGGCCACGGTGCCCGCCGCCGGTGAACATATCCGAAGCGCCCATAACCGTCAGCGGAATGCTGCCGCCGGTGAGGCAAAGCTTACTGTCCTCGAGCATTTCTTCGGTCACCTTCAACGTGATGGCATGGTTGTTTATGAAGTCATATTGGGCCCCCTGCCCCTGAATTTTCTCCCCTTTGATATAATAGGTCAGCTTTTGGGTGTTGCCAAAGCCGGGGTTATATATGCCCGAGAACTTGGGCACCGGAGCATATAGCCCCTCAAAGCTGAGCACAATGGTGTCGCCCACGCCGACGCTTTTCATGCTGGGGTCGCCGGCGGTTTTTTTGACGCTTAGCGTCAGCGGGGCCCCGCGCACCAGCTTATAGGCCACGCCGCCGCTGGCTGTGGTCAGCTTGAGCAGGTTGCCTCCCGGTCCAATCTGCGCCGTATAAGCCCCACCGGCATCCGCGCTGAGCCTTGTGGCCCCGCAAAAGACCTCGGAGATGGTTTCATCGGCCACAGGCTTGAAGCTGAAACTGCCGGAACCGGCCTTTTCGCTGTCATAATAGACCGTGTCCAGCTCGCTATCCCAGATGCCGTCGCTGCCCACAGCCACAACGCCCCAATTCACCGTGGCCGCTCCGCCCACCTGCACCACCACAAGGCCCTTGCGGTAGGCATCCGTGGACTCATAGTGGCCGCCGTGGCTTGAGCTGCCAACGATGTTGATGGCGTCATAAGTGATTTCAATGACCGCTGTGCCGGACTTTTTTGCGGTGATATCCAGCCAGTTGCCGGTGGCGTTGCCGTTGCCCTCGGTGACGGCGGCGATCTCTATCACGTCGCTGCCGGAGATGACGTTATAGTGAAAATCCGGCTCTATCATGATGTTGGAGGTGTCGCTGTCAATGATCTGCCAGGCGGCCCTATAGGCCCGCAGACGGAAGCTTTCGTCTTGCCCCAGCGTCAGAAAATTGTCCTTGTTGATGTTGAGCAGCACGCTGTTTTCCGCCCTGTTCTCCATCGCTGTCCCGTTGGCCACATCGGAGAAATCCACCGTCATGCTCCCGCCGGAGGGGCTGAAATAGCCGGCCTTGGTGGTCTCGCCAGCCTTGGAGACCCTGTAGGTAAAGCTCCCCGAGGAGGGCAGCCTGAAGCTCCAGGTGGCCTGCCCATCTTTTACGACCGGCTCGCCGGAGGCTTTATACTCCTGGGCATAAAAATTCCGGATTTGGCTGAAAACCCGCGCCGTGGCCCCTTCGGGCACAGTTATGGAATAGTCTCCCAAGGCCGGCAGCGTGCCGCTGACAGTGTCTATATATTGGGAGGCAAAGAGCGCCCGATTGAATATATAGACCTTGCCATAGGAATTCACATAGTCGCCACTTGGGCCGAACTCATAGGTATAGAGCCCGGTGTTGCCCGCCGCGTGAAGCAGCGCGGAATAAATTGTTATGCCATTTTGGTTGACAGAGGCGGAACCCATTGTGGCCAGCCTGCCGTTAGAATCGGTCGCCCGGGCATAATACTGCTCGGCGGTGGCATAGCTTTCGCCATCCAGCTTTGTGGAGGTGCTGAAATTCTGCTGGCGCAGTACAACCTCGAAGCTGCTGCCGCTGGCCCCTTTGGCGGGCACGCTGAAGGTCATACCGCCAAGGCTTTGCCCGTCGGCCGTCCCTCGGAAGCTATAGGTTCCCCTCAACAGCTTCACGGTATAGACATGGTAGCCGCCCACCACGCCGCCATCGGCCAGCGTGATGGGTGCGGCGCTGTCAAAGGTGTCGCGGCCCTCGCTATCGAAGTCCGTGGTGGCATAGAGTTCTATGGAGGCCGTTCCCGGATAGACCTTTATTGTCACGTCATATTCCTTCTTGGCCGGGTCAAACACCGTCGCCACCACGGTATAGACCTCTTTGGAATCCTCTGTGCCGTCGTTGGCCTTGAATTCATAGGTATAAGTTCCAGGGAGGGCCTGGGCCATCTCAAAATAGGCGGGCCCACTGAACATGACCTGTTCACCCATGTTCTCCCACTGGCCAAAATCGCCTTCGTCCTGCTTAACGCGGTAATAATAGGTGAGGGCGTCGCCGTCGGCATCGGTGAACTTCTTGGTGATTTCGGGCTTATAGGCGCCATCCACCGCTGCGAACTCCACGCTTGCGGGGCTTGTGACACCCTGGGCCAGCGTCGGCGCGGCGTTTCCCCTTGTGACCGTAACCTTATAATAGGTTTTCAACGCGCCGCCCCTGGTTTGGAGGGCAAAGGTCACATCGCCGCTGTAATCCTGAGTCTCGGTCACATCCAGAAGGCCCTCACCCTGAGCCAGCGACCAATATTTTTCATGGAGGCCGGTGGTGAGCTCCGCCTTTAGCGCAGTGAGCGCGGTTGTCTTTGGCAGCTCTATCGGGATAACGAAGGGGCTCTCGGCGACTCCCGTTCCCTCCAGCTTCACGCCATCTATCCGGTACTCGATATCGTCCGCAAAGGTCGTCTTGTAGTCCGCGTAGCTGTTCACATGGACGCTGAGCGTCCTGGTCACGCCGCCCAGCTTAAATTCGGTTATTGTAGGGACGTAGGGAGCCCAAAAGCTGCCTATGTCGCCGCCCATCTCTCCCAGTGAATAGTGCCACTCCAGCCTGTCCCCGGCCTTGAGGCTGGTGGAGGAGGCCCCCCTGTTGCTGAAGCTGTCGTTTATGCTGAAAAGCCAGCCCGCGCCGTCATGGCCCCCGGCCTTTTCGGCCAGGCTGTTGATGGAGCTTATATATTTGCCGTAGGCGGTCTCGGTTTCGCCGTAGGCGATATTATTTCCAGTCATGGCCTTGATAAAGGCGTCGTAGGCGGTGGCTGTGGCGGGCACGGTCACAGTCGCGGTGGCGCTGTCCAGCACCACGCCGGTCCCCGAAGCGCCCGTCAGCCCTGCGGTCTTGGCGGCGTAGTCATAGACGCCCACCTTGACCTGGATGTCCGCGACGGCTGCCGTCACATTCAGGGTCAGGGTGTCGCTCTTTTCTCCCGCCGTGGCGGTGATAACGGCCTCGCCCACGGCTTTGGGCGTCACAACGCCGGTGCCCGCGTCTATTTCGGCCACTTTCGTATTGCCGCTGCTCCAGACAATGGCGTCGGTGGTGTTCTGCGGTTCCACCGTGGCATGGAGGGTCAACTCGCGGTTCAGCGCCACTGTGGCCTCGTCGCCCTCGGTTATCTCAACCTTCGATGCCGGAACAGGCGCGGGGGTGATGGTGACAGAAGCGCCGCTTGCCGTTTTCCCTATATCTTCATATTGGGCATCGTAAAATTCCACTATCGTAAGGCCTATTGCGGAGCTTTCCGCCGCGGCTTTTGCGGTGAACACTATTTTTACAATGTCCCCCCCGGCCAACGTCACCCCCTTTGTAGTGCCATCCTCAAACAGGCCCGTTATTTTTCCAGGGCTTTTTGCTCCAAAATCCTCTTCCGAAAAAGATGCGTGCGTAGTACTTAGAGACTTATATTCGAGCGCGCTGTTGTCATAGGTAACTTCAAATTGAAGTCCCATGACCCCTTCGGCCGCACCGCCCATTGAGACTGTGACTTCAATCTCATCGCCTACCTCAAGCGATTCTTTGTTTGCGGTTGCCGTAAACGCAACATTTGGCTCTGCAAAAGCCGTAACGGGCGCAAGCCCAACGACCATTACTATTGCCAGCAGAAGCGACAGCATTTTTTTAAACGCTTTCATTCTTTTTCCTCCTTGATGTCTATACTATATATAATGCCTGACGGCAGAACAGCCATATCAGCCCGCAAGGATTATTTTTCTTATGGCGGTTATATCCCGCACAGTCACTGCGCCATCGCCATTCATATCCATTATTGCAAGCTGTGCCGCGCTTGGGGTATCTCCGCTTAAAACCAGTTTTCTGAGAGCCGTTATATCTCTTACCGTTATTTTTCCGTCCCCGTTCACATCCCCCTTCATCCCCGTGCTCACGGTGATGGTCAGGGTGTCGCTGTCGGCAGGGGTGGCGTCGTCAAAATTGGTTTTATACTCGCAGACGACGGATATCTCAGTGCCGTTCTCCACCGGTATGGCCTGCTGGGGCTTATAAGCCTTGCCGCCGGAGGTAATTGTGGCGCGGGCCCAGTAGTTTTCCAGCAGGGCGCGCACCGTTACGCCCTCTGTGCCCGCCGGCACCGTCAGCGTGTAGGCCGCCGTGCCCTCCGCAAAGGCCGGGGAAAGCGTCCCCTCCGAAAGCTCCAGTCCGGTGATCTTGGCGCTGGGGTTAGCCATGTCGCAGTGGATGTCCTTGCCCAGCTGACAGGTATACTGCCAGCGTATCACGTCGCCGTCCTCAACGGCGAAGGCGTCCGCCCCCTGGTTGATGAACCAGTCGTTGAGGGTGATCATCCAGCCGCTGCCGGACCCCGCGTCGAACTCACCCAGCGCGCCATAGGCTGTGCCTCCCGCCGTGAAGCTCTTTATGCTTGCAAGATAGAAATTGCTCTCCACGGTGCCCGCATTGCTGTGGCCGACGCCCTGCGCCTCCAAAAACCTGATGGTGACGCTGGCGATGGTGTCTCCCGCCACAAGCTTCACCCTGGTTTGCGGGAAAATCTCACCCAGCGGCTCCTGGAGCTCCGGCTCGATATCCTTCATGTCCTTCTCCAGACGGATTCCGTAATCCTCGAAGCTGATGGTGACATATTCCTCCGCCGCCAGCGCGGGCACCTTTGTGAGCACCGTGACGAGCACGAGCACAGCGGCAAACGCCGCCGCCAGTCTCACCCTCTTTTCCATAACCCCGCTCCTTCGTTTTTCATTTTTTGAGCAATAAAAAAAGCCGGGGTCCATTCCAAAAAGGAACGGTACCTCCGGTCTTCCGGTCAGCACGCGCTTACAATTTTATTGATTTCTTTATCTCCTCGATGCGAATGGGGACGCCGTCCTGTATGACTATCTTGACTTCCCCGTACTGTATCCCCCGCAGCAGAGCTATGAGCCTCTGCTCCTTGTCGCTCATCCGGAGGGCCTCCTCTTTTCCGGCCATGGCCGACCTCCTTTCCGCAAAAATGAGCCGCCCACAGGGGGACGGCTCAATAAAGCGCGCTTCTGAAAGTCCCCTCAACCCAAGGCTTTTCAAATCTCGCGGCAGGTCTCCCGGCTGATGCGTCATTCTCCGGGACGCCTTCCTGCCCTTCGGCAGTGGCCTTTGTCCCTTCGTCGGCAAATCACGGTTGAGGCAGCAGCTGCGGTTTTTCACCGCATTCCCTGTTGGCGCTTTCGCGACCGCAAGATGTGATATTCACTTTTGCCCGGTCATCTTGCCTGTATCATAGCACGTCAGAGCTTTCCGGGCAAGTGCGCCGGGACTCTAAACACCATCCGTTTTTGCGGAATTCGCGGGAAATGGGCCGCGTCCCAATCGACCAACACAGCGAGCGCCTTCATAAATGATATACCCGATTCGCCGGCGTGACATTTTGCCTTGCGGCAAAGTGATCTTTCAGCCCGCTAATTGTCGGATAACTTCATTTTTAAGGACCGCAAATCAAAAGCGCGCAAAACTCTTGACACTACCAGGCACCGGCCAAGTCGAGAGGGCGGCGGCAGAAAAAGCAAAAGTGAAAAAGCTTTGGCACCTTACCCTGCGGCAGGTTGTCGTGCGGTCAACGAGCTTGTCTCTCGCGCACTCTCTATGGTAATTTCATATTAGCAGTATCAGGTGATGCGGGCGCCGGCCTTTTCCCTGCAAACAGCGTGGGGCGTGCTCAATTACGGACGCGGCGGCTGTTATTTGTCCTTTCCGTTGAGCGCGCCCTAAAACCTTCGCCGCGCGGTCACCGTAATGTCATTCGCCGGGAGATTTCAGCAGCTTTGAGCACGCGGTGTTGTTCGTGTTTTGGAAGCCGATACTCTGCGCCACAGCCCTATTCGCCGTCAGCTTCGCCGTCCTCATCCGCATCTTCACCCGCGTCCTCATTGTCGGAGCAGTCGCCGCAGCCGTCAAGAATGGGGTCGTAGTCGTCCTCATCCTCATCGGCGCCCGTTACTGTGCCGGGCTGATTCTCCACAAGCTCTCCCATCAAAAACTTGTATTCCATGAATCCCTCAAATGAGTCGGTCGTTCCGTCTCCGTCAATGTCGAAAAGTCCTCCGAAAATGTCGTCTGTCATGATAAGCTCCTTTCCGCCCGTTGAGGCTTTCGTCTATTCGTACGATCAGTTTTTGTGAGCTCCGCCGGCGTCCCATGCGGGCGCGGGATGATTTTCCAAAAGAAAAGCACTGGAAACTCCGCGGCAGGCGACCGGCCCGGCTCCGCTTATATGTCTTTGTACGGAGCGCAGTCATACCCTCGCCGCCGCAGATTTTGCACCATCCGGTCCAGCGGCGTCCTGAAAAGCTTTGTAAACCATTCCTTTTTGCCGAACCACTTCACCACCGCAGGGCTGACGGCGTAGTAGAGTCTTATGAAGGCTCTGCCGTACCATGTGCGGCGGAGCACACCATCCCTGTACCGGCGCAGTACCCAGACCTCCGGGCAGTCATAGGAACCGTAAACGGCCGTGGCAACATAGCAGCCGCCCGCTCCACCATTCGGTTCCTTTCCCATTACGGTCATAAATTCAAAGTAATCGTCATCCTGGCTCATTCTGTACGCCTCCGTTTCGTATCGTTCCATTCCGGCATCATTTTCAGCTTTTTGCATTCAGGCTGCGTCCAAACTAATTAAATCCCTCCTGCATATACATCATAGCAAATTGTGAGGGTAATAAAACGGACAGAAAAAGCGCGAGAGCGGCGCCCTCACGCTTTTTTTCAGTATAATCCCGCCACCTGTTCCGCAAGGGCCTTCATATTTGCGCGGACACCTTCCGGCGAAACGATTTCGACCTCGGTTCCGAAGCCGAACAGCCAGGCGTAAAACTGCGGGCTGACCACAACGTCAAGATTGACGGTAAAGTGCTCCGGGCCCGACGATACGACCGTTATATCGCCGCCGAAGCGGTCGATCACCACGCCTATGAGGTGGTTTGCAAAGCGGAGCCTCACGGTCTGCTCCGAGCCGGCGAACATACAGAATACCTTTCGGGAGTATGACGGCACATCCACGTCCGCAAACGCCGCCTTACCCTCGCGCGGCTTGTCGGTGGCGGAGATGTCGGTCATCTTGTCCACTCGGTAGTGCTTTAGTATGGAGGTCTCCGCGTCCCAGCCCAGCATATAATAGTTCTCATCGTCCCACATAAGGGCGAAAGGGCTTATCTCATAGAATCCCCCGTCCCTGCGGAAGCGCCTCTCCTTCGTCACGGCGTACTCAAAGTATCTGAAACGTATCATTCTGTCCGCGGTAATGGCGTTTGAAACCTCGTCCACGTTGTAAAAGACGCTTTCGTTCATGCTCTTTACCCGGTCGCGGACATAGACCTGCCGCTGCAAAAGCTGGGCGTTGTAGGCACTTGCCAGCTTCCCCAGCTTCTTTATGAGCGTCAGCGTCTTTTTGTGGGTGATGAACTTTGAGGACTGCACGCTGTCCACCAGCAGCTTAAGCTCCGGCAATTCAAAGTCGCGCTGGCCTATGTAGTAGCCGGTGCTCCTGCCCCTGACCTGCACCACGTCCAGCCCAAAAAGACGCAGGGACTCAATGTCGCTGTATACGCTCTTGCGCTCGGCCGCGACGTCATTGCGGGCAAGCTCCTCTATCATCTCCGCCACAGTGACGGGATGTTCCTCGTCGGAGCGCTCGAGAAGGTACCGCATAAGGTAGAGCAGCTTCAGCTTTTGATTGGTAGATTTGGGCAATGTAAGGCCTCCCTGAAACGCCTGGAGTGACGGTATTTACAAACTCATTAAAAGCGTCATATATAATATAGCTTATAACTCATAACATAACAACTTGTATTTGGTCAAACAGCACTAATTATTTTCAGATAATGCTTGACAATCGTGCGCGGCGGTGTTAGACTACAGTCTTTGCTCGGCACAAGCATATACACACGGCGGAACATATGTGTTAAGCGCTTCATGGCCCGGCGTTGTATTATTTATGGGTCGTGATATAATTATATTGGAATAGAGTCTTTGCCTGTGCCTGTTTGGCGGCGGTTTAAGCCGCCTGAAAACAGCGGAAATGTCGTTTGGTTTTACGCATCCGGAGGAGGTGCTTTCGTGGCGTACAGTGAGCTTATCAAGAGCTTTGAGCGTATCCGGGACTACATGCGGCAGTTCTACGTTTACGGTTTCAAGAGCCGCGGCGAGTACGACCAGAAAAGCGCCCGCAGCTATGACAACGAGCGCCGGCGCATAGAGAGCTGGCTCGGTGGATATATGAGCTTTCGTCAGGAGGCGGATGGGAAAAGGGTCTTCCTCTCCGTGGACAGCCGCGCCATACCCCGCAACCCTCTTTACAGAGCGTTTAAGGCAAAAAGCTTCACCGGAGGAGACATAGTATTTCATTTCTGCATTATGGATCTGCTCTGCGGCGGGAGAGAGCTGTCCATACGCGAAATTGCCGACACGGTGACCGGGAAATATCTTTCGCAGCTTGGGGCGGACTGCTTGGACGAGTCCACCATCAGGAAAAAGCTGAAAGAATATGAATCCATGGGGCTGTTGACGAGCCGCAAACTGGGCCGGGAGCTTGTTTTTGCAAGAGCGGACAGCGCCGTTTGCCTGGATTCGTGGCGGGACGCCCTTTCGTTTTACTCCGAGGAGGACCCGCTGGGCGTAGTCGGCTCATATATTTCGGATAAATATGAGAACTTTCCTTCCCTGTTCGGCTTCAAGCACCACTACATTCTTCACGCTCTGGACAGCGAGATACTTTGCAGCCTCCTGCTTGCTATGAGCGAGCACCGATGCGTGGAGCTCACAGTCCGAAGCCAGCGCAGCATAAACACGGAAAAGACGCACACGCTCTATCCCGTAAAAATATACATCAGCACCCAGGGCGGGCGGCAGTACCTGCTTGCCTATCATTACAGGTTCCACAAGCCCATGTTCTTCCGGCTGGACAGCATACACAAGGTCACCGCCGGAGCCGTGGAAAAGAACGCTTACAAATACAGCCGCTGGTACGACAAATTCGCGGAGAACCTGTGGGGAGTTTCCACCGGCGTGGAGTACAGCATTGACCATATCGAGCTGACGGTACATATTGGGGACGGAGAGAAATTTGTGTTAGACCGGCTTGAAAGGGAGAAGCGCTGCGGGCAAGTTGAGCGGCTGGATGAGCACACATACAGATATGCCGCGGATGTTTACGACGCCTGCGAGATGCTGCCGTGGCTGCGCACCTTTATCGGCAGGACGGAAAAGCTGGAGTGCACCGACTCTTATGTAACGGATACCTTTTATTCGGATCTTGACGCCATGAACGCCATGTACGGAGGTGACGGCAATGCTGTTCAGTGAAGTATACGGCAGCTATTACAACGTCGTTGCCGCGGTGCTTGAGGAGGCCGTTTCCGGCAGCCTCACGAACCGGCGTATGGACGAGATAATCCGGGAAAAGGCGTTCGGCGAGAGCATGCTCAGCCTGCCCTATGCTCTCAGGAGCGGAAACTGGCGGCTCCTGACCGACGGCAACAAAACTCCGCTTGAACACGCCCCCACCATGCCGCTGACAACTTTGCAGAAACGGTGGCTCAAAGCTCTCCTGCAGGACCCGAGGATACGCCTGTTCTCTCCCTGTGAAGCGGGGCTTGAGGATGTAAAGCCCCTGTATGAGGCTGACGCTTTCTGTTACTTTGACCGCTGCACGGATGGAGACCCCTACGGTGATGCCGGCTATATCGCCCGGTTCAGGACGATTCTGGCCGCGCTGAAAGAAAAGAGAAAGCTGTTTATCCACTTTACCGGGCACCGGAGCAAAGGTCACTCGTGGGAGTGTATTCCGTACAGACTGGAGTATTCCTCCAAGGACGACAAGTTCCGGCTTCTCACCTCGTCGCCGCAAAATTTGCTGTCAGTTAATCTGGCGAGGATCGACTCCTGCAAGCTCCTGGGCAAATGGAGCGAGGATGAGTACAAACCGAAAGAGGCGGAAAAGAGTGTCTTTGTACTGGAGCTCACTGACGAGCGCAACGCTCTTGAACGCGCTATGCTTCACTTCTCCCATCTTGAAAAGGAGACGGAGCGCACAGGCGATGACCGCTACCGGATCACGCTGCGCTATGACCGCGAGGATGAAACGGAGATGCTCATACGCGTTCTCTCATTCGGGCCGGTGCTCAAAGTAGTCTCACCTGATGAATTTATAAATAAAATAAAAGAGCGTCTGAAAAGGCAAAACGAGCTGCGGGTCTGAAAACAGGCTCGCAACTTTTTTTCCGGGACAACGCAGGAAATATATGCTATTATTTGGCTGTAAAACACGAACAGCGATCCTTACTCGTGATTGACGCGAAGAAGTAAACGTGTTTTTAAAAGACGCCAACAGCAAACATATCTACTGTTTTAGTCCCGCTTGGGAACACCCCGTCAAGCACCGGGCAACGGCGGGTTCGACTCCCACAAGTGTAAAACGGCGTCTTGTGTTGGTAAGGCACCCACAGCAGTCCGGCTATCTCTGCAAGGGCGTATTTCTCCGCTCTTAACGGTCGCGGGAACGGTTTCCCGGTTTACGGTGCCTTGAAATAAAGATGCTCACAGCAGCCGAAAACATCTGACAGACAATTTCCTCCCCAACAAATGAGGGACGTTTCAATTCGGCAGCCGCTTTAGGGCGGTTTACAGCATCTTGTAAAAGACACATACAGCAGTATTCGCACCGGGCAACGACCCTATAAAAACGTGCCGGCTGCAACCGGCAATGTGCCTTGTATTTAAACTGACAGGAGGGATTCTCATGCTGGAATATCTGAAAAACGAAGCCAATCGTACATATACGGAGAACGGAGCCGCCACCTACGCCTCCACGAACTCAGCCTGCCTTGACCTTTTCGCCACCATAGGCGCGCTCCGCAGGCAGCCGGAGAAAGAGATAACGGACCGCTTCATGAGGGCCTTTGCGGAGAACCCCGACCTTGCGATGAAAGCGCTGTTTTTTGCCCGGGACGTGCGCGGCGGCCTCGGTGAACGCCGTGTGTTCCGCACCATACTCCGGTGGCTCGCCGGATATGTGCCCGAATCCGTGGGCAAAAACATCGCGTTTGTGGCGGAGTACGGACGGTGGGACGACCTGCTCACCCTGCTTGGCACCGACTGTGAGAGCGATGCGCTTGCCTGTATCAAAAAGCAGCTTGACGCTGACATTGAGGCGGCGGCCTGCGGCGGTGAGGTATCTCTGCTGGCGAAATGGCTGCCCTCCGTCAACGCCTCAAGCCCAGACACCGTACATAACGCAAAGCGCATTGCCCGGTATCTCCGCCTGGACGACGCCGCGTACCGCAGAACACTCGCAAAGCTCCGGGCTCAGATACATATTATAGAAAACAATCTGCGCCTGCGGGATTACACCTTTGATTACTCAAAGCAGCCCTCTAAGGCCATGCTCAAATACAGAAAAGCCTTTTTACGCAACGACGGCGAACGGTACAAAGCATTTTTGGATGATGTGTCCTCCGGCAGCGCTGCGCTCCACACCGGCACACTCACGCCCTACGACATCATCGCGCCCCTTTTGGGAGATAACGCACCCGAAAGTGAGCGCCGCAGCATCGATGTCACCTGGAACGCGCAGGAGGACTTTACGAACGGAGAAAACTCCCTAGTCGTGATAGACGGTTCCGCCTCCATGTACTGCGGATGCGATCCTCTGCCCGCGGCGGTGGCGCTGTCCCTTGGCATTTACTTTGGCGAGCGCAACACGGGCGTTTTCCACAACCACTTCATCACGTTTTCGGAAAACCCCAGACTTGTGGAGATAAAGGGCCGGAATATCTTTGAAAAGCTGCAATACTGCGCGACGTACAACGAGGTAGCGAACACAAACATCCAGAAGGTGTTTAAACTCCTGCTTTCCGCCGCCGTAAGAAACAACGTGCCCCAGAGTGAGCTGCCTAAAACGCTCTACATAATTTCCGACATGGAGTTTGACTGTTGCGCCGAAGACGCCGGCATGATTAACTTTGAGTGCGCTAAAAAGCTGTTTGCCGAACACGGCTACGAGCTGCCCCGGGTAGTGTTTTGGAACGTGGACAGCCGCCGCCTGCAACAGCCCGTTACGAAAAATGAGCAGGGCGTGGCACTGGTGTCGGGCTGCTCGCCACGCATCTTCTCAATGCTCACGAGCGGCACCTTTGAGCCCTGCGCCTTCATGATGGAGGTCCTCGGCTCGGAGCGGTACGCGGTTATCGCAGCATAACGCCCGGGCGTTCGTCTGTTCGGGCACCCCACTTTTGACAGGAGGCAAAGAAAATGACAGAAATAACCGGAGCGTACAACCGAGCGCTCTGCTATACCGATAAACTTGACGGGCTTGCGGCCGAGCAGATAAAAGCCGTCTGCGATACGGAGATTTTTGCGGGCAGTAAAATACGCATCATGCCCGACGTTCACGCGGGCAAAGGCTGCACCATAGGCACCACAATGACCATTACCGACAAAGTTGTTCCCGCCATGGTGGGGGTGGACATAGGCTGCGGCATGGAGACTGTGCGGCTCGCAGAGCACGATATTGACTTTGCCGCGCTGGATGAACTCATACGAGGCAGTATACCCTGCGGCCGTGAAATACGCGATACGCTTCACCCGCTGAACAACGAGACCGACCTTTTCAAGCTGCGCTGTGCCCCTCATGTGAGGTGCGAACGGGCGCTTAGAAGTCTCGGCACGCTGGGCGGCGGCAACCACTTTATCGAGGTGGACAGAGGCGAATATGACGAGCTGTATCTTGTGATCCACTCCGGCAGCCGGCACATCGGATATGAAACGGCGGGCTACTATCAGGACGAGGGCTTTCACGTTCTCTGCGGCAACGCCCATTTTCAGATAGACGAAGTTATCCGGCAGATGAAGGAAGCCGGTAACCTTAAAGACATTCAGAGAACTGTAAACGAGATGAAGAGCCGGACTGACACGCCGACGCATATTCCGAGGGATCACGCCTATGTGGAGGGAGCTCTGTTCGACGATTACATACATGACATGCGCCTTATTCAGCAGTTCGCGGTTTTGAACCGCAAAGCCATGGCGGACGTCATCATCTCCGGCCTGGGGCTCACCCCTGTTGATGAGTTTACCACCATACACAATTACATAGACACTGACGCAATGATACTGCGCAAGGGCGCCGTGTCCGCAAAGGCCGGGGAACGCCTGCTGATACCCATCAACATGCGGGACGGCAGCCTCATCTGCACCGGGCGCGGCAATGTCGAATGGAACAGCTCCGCGCCCCACGGAGCAGGCCGCCTGATGAGCCGAAGGGAGGCATTTGCTTCCCTCACCATGGAGGAGTACGCGCGGGAGATGGCGGGCATATACACCACCTGTGTGGTTCCGGATACGCTGGATGAGTCCCCCATGGCCTACAAAAGCATGGATGAAATAGCGGCGCAGATAGGCCCCACCGCAAATATAATTGAGCGCATCAGGCCCATGTACAACTTTAAGGCGTCGGAGTAAAAAGCGCCGGAGGGAAAGCGAAGATGGGTGGCACAGAGCTTACGGACATCTGGCGCCAGCCGCATTTCAATACGAGAACCGCGGTACCGGCCACATTTTAAAAGAGGAGGCTGACAACAAATTGCAGAACTTAAATGTAGCTCTGGCGCGTAAAATCGCGCAGGAACGGCACAAGGACCAGAAGGACAAGGCTGGAAAGCCTTACATGAAGCACCTTCAGTTTGTGGCCGACCATGTGAGCAGCGATGACGAGAAAGTGGTGGCTTACCTCCACGACAGTGTGGAGGACACCGCTATGCCGCTGGAAGAAATCGAGGCCCTGTTCGGCACAAATATTGCGGAGGCTGTCGACGCCATGACACACCGCAAAGGTGTGGAGTACATGGACTATGTTGCCAATCTCGCAAAGAACCCGCTGGCGAGAGCCGTAAAAAAAGCCGACCTCACCAACAACATGATGATCGAGCGCATACCGAACCCGACGGAAAAAGACTACGCCCGAATAGAAAAGTACCGCAGGGCTTACGACTACCTCACATCACTGTCCGAGTGACGCGCGAAAGCTTGAGCACGGCGAGCACCGGCTTGAGCACGGAGAATGATCAGAATGAAGCATAAAAACGCGAACGGAGGAAGTTAGATTACCGAACAAAGCGAGAAGCAGAATTTACCCAAAACCCCAGAAGCCGAAGAGGACAACGAATTGAAACCAAACCCCAGAGCACACGAATTTGGCGTGTGGGAGGACCTTGAGGAGGATACATTGATCGAAGCAATGGAGCGAATGCTCCGCCAGCAGGAGAAAGAGTAGCTCCCATGCGGCCAAAACACGGCAGACTTGCTACAGAAATATAAGTGATAACGAGCTTGAATCAATATAACGAAAGTCCATGCAAGTCTGCCTTGCGGCCCGGGGAATCTGACAAAGCCGCTGTAGATACCGAAACCAGCGCCGAGGCTATACTACGGTAACCGTGGCGAACCTGACGAACCGGCCTGCTGCTTAAAGCACCGGCCGTTATCATCAAAGGAGATGTGAGAATGACCGCTCTTTATGAGACTGAGGGAGTGAATGACGGCAGACGCTGGAGCCTGTCCCTGGATGCCGCGCAGAATAAGGATGGGCTCACTTTGAACGTGTATGAATATGACAGCGGGCTTGAAGACGTAACCGGCAGCGATGATTATGAGGCAAGCTACTGTTTTTCCTTGGAGGAGACAGAAAAACTCGCCCGGGCAATGGAGCGGAAGCACCCTGATATGAGCTTTTTTGATGCTCTCGCCGCAGAATTCGGCACCCACAGCATTGAAAAAAGCATACAGGAATTCTGCGCCGAAAACGGTGTGAAGTATATTCACGGATGTTATTGAGGAGGTAAATATGACACATTTTTCAGATATAGGTCTTGATATGCTGGAGAACGGGGAGGACGTATTGACGATGCTTTACAGCGGCAAGGGTAAAATGGGCTGCTGTGAGAAAAACGGGGTGCGTTACCTGGTGGCAAGATTCGACGACTGTATTGAGTTTTGGCTTGACACTGATGAAAACGACAACGTTGAATCCTTTGAGATACACTACGCCGGAGACGGAAAAATAACCGTCAACTATATTGAATGGCTCGATGAAGACGACTCGATATTCAAACTGCTGAACTGTGAGGTGCACACAAACATCGACTGTGAAATACCTATGAATATTATGATACCCGATGCGGCTATGACCGATTGCCTTGAGGACGGTGACGTTTTGACCGTTCAGGCGGCCTGTTTTGCCGAAAGTCTGGAGGTTGTGCTCCCGGAGGAGGATGAATCGGACGACACAGACGACGGGAGCATGATACCCTGCGGCACCTTTGATATAGATGGCGACCCGGATTTTGAGCAGTCGCCGCATATTATCATGCAAGGCACCGTCCGTTTTGCGGAAAAGAGAGTGAACAGTTATTCGGGCGAGAGCTACTACTATATCCGGCTTGAGTGCCTCGGTATGGTTTATGACGTACTGGCGGCCATCGACGCGCTCGAAGATACTCCGGCGGAGGGAACCGTGCTGGATGGAGTGTTTTGGGTCTCGGGCAGGCTGCTCACCCGTATGCCGGCAGAACCCGCAGACGAGGCGTAAAAATGTTGAGACGGAGCGCTGAATCGGGAACAATTAACCAATGACAGGCTGTGCGCCTGTCCAGTCAATCGCATAGCCAGACCGTACAGAGAGTATCTGTGCGGTTTTTATTTTGGGTCGTCATGGCACTGAGGAGGCCAAAAATGAACAGATACACCGTTAAAAAAGCGGAAATTTACGTCGGCCATGGTCGGAGACAGGCTCCGCTCTACCGCGAACCCGGCCAGATCCTTTTCTATCGAGGCGAACTAACTTGAGTGTTTTCGTGGGGCTTGCGGATGTGATCGCCTACTGCGCCGATGTGTCGGACAACCCCGGACTTGACACGGATGAAATCGTGAATGAGAAGATGACCATTCCGCGCCCGTCGCCCGGATGCCGCTTTCCGCACAAAAAACGCCCGCCTCCTGTCACGGAAGCGGGCGAACCAAACGCCTTAACATATTATATCAGCGCCGCGGACGTCAGCCCTCCACCTGGGTCTCCACCACGCTCTTGCCGCAATATTTTTCGCGGAGCTTCGGCTTCTCAATCTTTCCGGTGGGGTTGCGGGGCACCTCCGCAAAGATGTATTTCCTTGGGCGCTTGTAGCGCGGCATACCGAGGCAGAACCTCTCCAGCTCCTCCTCCGAAAGCTCCGCGCCGGGCTTTACCTCAACCACCGCGGCGGCTATCTCGCCCAGACGCGGATCGGGCAGGCCTATGACGGCCACATCCTTTATCTTCATGTTGCTGCGCAGAAAATCCTCTATCTGCACGGGATACAGGTTCTCGCCGCCGGTGATTATGACGTCCTTCTTCCTGTCCACAAGGAAGATGAAGCCATCCTCATCCTCCCTCGCCATATCGCCTGTGTAGAGCCAGCCCTCGTCGTCCAGTACGGCCTCGGTGGCCTTGGGGTCGTTATAATAGCACTTCATAACGCCGGGGCCCTTTACGGCCAGCTCGCCCACTTCTCCGCGCTCAACCGGCTCGCGCTTGTCGTCCACGATCTTTGTCTGCCAGCCGAAGCCGGCCTTGCCTATGGCGCCGACCTTGTGGATGTTTTCCACGCCCAGATGTACGCACCCGGGACCGATGGATTCGGAAAGGCCGTAGTTCGTGTCGTACTGGTGGTTCGGAAACACCTTTTTCCACCGCATGATAAGGCTTGGCGGCACGGGCTGCGCGCCTATGTGCATTAGCCGCCACTGGTCAAGCTTGTAATCCTTTAAGTCCACTTCGCCGGAGTCTATGGCGTCCAGTATATCCTGCGCCCACGGCACAAGCAGCCAGACTATGGTGCATCGTTCCTCCGATATGGCCTTCAATATCCACGAGGGCTTCACTCCGCGCAGCAGCACCGCCCTGGAGCCGGCCAAAAAGCTCCCGAACCAGTGCATCTTCGCGCCCGTGTGGTAAAGCGGCGGTATGCAGAGGAAGCAGTCCTCCCGCGTCTGGCCATGGTGAGCCTGCTCCACACGGCAGGCGGTCATCAGGCTCTCGTGGGTGTGGAGTATGGCCTTGGGAAAGCCCGTGGTGCCGCTGGAGAAATATATGGCGGCGTCGTCCGCATCGGTTATTTTAACATCCGGCGTGCGGGCGCGGAAAAACTCCACCAACCTGTCGTAGCTTTCGGCAAAGGTGGGGCAGTTGGCGCCAACATACAGTCTCGTGTTTACCTGCGGTATCATGTCAACTATGGCTTCGACACGTCCAATAAACTCCGGCCCGAAAACCAGCGCGTCCGACTCCGACAGCTCAAGGCAATATTTGATCTCGTCGGCGGTGTAGCGGTAATTCATCGGCACCACCGTCGCGCCGGAACGCAGCGTACCGAAATATATGGGCAGCCACTCCAGGCAGTTCATCAAAAGTATGGCCACCTTCTGTCCGCGGCCTATCCCGCGGCTCATCAGCAGGTTGGCAAAGCGGTTGGCCTTCTCGTCAAACTCCCGCCACGTCATCTCACGGCGATACTTCTCAACAGGGTCGGTCTCCACCAGGTCGTACTCGCGCCAGGTGACCTCGTGCTTCTCCCTCAGCTCCGGGTTTATCTCTGTCAGGCAGGTCTCATTGCCGTACAGCGCGGCGTTTCGTGCAAGTATTTCAGTTATAGGCATCGTTAAATCTCCCTTTCGTCGTCCTTTTTTTCATGCGTTCGCAAACCCCGCTCACCAGCGGGGCGCGATAGATATATAACGGCGAAAAGAATAAACTCATTTTCTATACTCCTTAAAATTTGCTATGCCAAAGATTATACAATAAAACTTTGACTAAGTAAAGTGCTTTTTGGCTTTTACCTGTTAAAGCGCCGTTATTTCTTTGCACAATAACAAAAAACGGCGGCAGGATACGCTCCCGCCGCCGCAGCCCAAACTATGCTTTTTTGGAATATCTTGTCGTCAGCTCGGCCCACGCGGGAACAAAGCCCGCCGCCTGCGCCACCGCCTGTGAACCAACGTGCGAAACGGCTGTGCCGTAATACGGTATTTTTCCGCGGCGCAGGGTCTCATTGGCAAGCATTGAAACAAGCCCTGCCGCCAAGCCCTTTCCCCTGTGCTCCGGCAATATCTCTACGCCTATCTGCCACATGGCGTCGCTGTCGGCGGAGGCCCCCGCCATACCGACTATTTCACCATTGTCACAGGCGGCCACAGCCAGCATATCCGGCGCGCGGTCAATAAAGCCCAACGCCTCGCCGTCCCACCCGGTGCCCCGAAACTGCTCCAGCTCCTCCCGCTCAAACCAGCGGACGTCCGTCACGTTTCGCGCAGCCATCCTCTCCGGGTCAGGCAGGAAAAAAAGGTGGCACTTTTCCGACACCCCATCAAAAGGCTTCAGCAGGCTGTTCATAAACGCGACGTTCTCTCCGTCCATTATCCATTCCGGCTGGTCGCCCGCAAACTTCTCTTCAAGCGTCGGCAAAAGCTCTTTGTTCGCCGTAAACACAGCGCCGCCGCCGAACACGCAAAGCCTCATCAGGCGCGGCTCATCCTCAAACATCCGCCGTCCCGGAAGCGGCGTATACTCTGTAAACATCACTTTGCCGGGAACAAAATCCTCCGGCCTGCAGCAGTAATCCAGCGAAAGTTGGCGTCCGGCCGTTTCGAACACCTCTCGCTTTGTCAACTAAAATGCCTCCCTGTACAGTGCCTCTATATCCCTTATGGAAGGCGTGCGCGGATTTGTAAGTATCGTCTCGTCCTCCTTGGCACTGGCGGCAAGGGCGGGTATATCCTTTAGCGAAACGCCCAGCTCGCTGAGCTTCGTCGGCATTCCCGCGCGGACAAAGAACTCCCGCACCGTCTTTATCGCAAGCTCTCTGAACTCTATGGGCGACATTTTGGACAGCGAGTGGTTGTCCGTGGCGCGGCATATATCCCTGTATTTGTCGCCGGTAAAGCTGGCGTTGTATTTCATGACGTAGGGCAGCAGGACGCCGTTGCAGACGCCGTGCTGGATGTGGTAAAAAGCGCCCAGCGGATGCGCCATGGCGTGGCAAAGGCCCAGCCCGGCGTTGGAAAAGGCTATTCCGGCTATGTACTGCGCCTCGGCCATGACGGTGCGGGCCTCAAAGTCCCCATCCATCGACGGGATAAGGCTGAGGCAGATGCGCTCTATGGCCGTGCGTGCGTACATGTCGGTGCAGCACCAGCTTCGGCTGCTGCAAAGCGCCTCCACCGCATGGGTAAACGCATCAACACCCGTAGCCGCGCGCAGCTCCCTCGGCATGGACTCCATCATACAGGGGTCCACCACCGCAATGTTCGGCACGGACGAGGGGTTGGAGGATATGAACTTGCGCCGGTTCTCCTCATCAGTTATGACAACGGCCTGCGTGACCTCCGTCGCCGTTCCGGCCGTTGTGGGCACGGCAAAAACGCGCACAGGCGGGTTCTTTGTGCGGATATTGCCCTCAAGGCTGCGCACATCCTCATACTCCGGGTTTGTCGCAATGACCGAGACAGCCTTCGCCGTGTCCATGGGCGAACCGCCGCCTATGGCTATTATGTAGTCGGCCCCGCTCGCCTTAAAGGCCTTCAGACAGTGCTGAACGTTGCCTATGGTCGGGTTCGGCACTATGTCGCAGAATATGTCGTAGGGCAGCTCCGCGTCGTCCAGCATGTCCGTCACCCGCTCTGAGACGCCGTGCTCAAGCAGATACTTGTCCGTTACGACAAAGCCCTTCGACATGCCCCGCATCTTTATTTCCTCCGGAAGCTGGTTCACTGCGTCGCTTCCGAACAGCAGAAATTTATTCGATACCACTATTCGCAGATCCATAATATTCCCCCACCCTTGAACTCGTATTGAGTATGGTCTCTGCTTTTAAGTGTACCGCAGAGAAGGCCCATTGTCAACCGGCGGGGCGGCGCGAAGCCCACTATCCGGAAAATATTTTGTAAGATTGCGCCAAAAATCCGCCGCTTATTTTGGCGGCCAAATTTTTATTTATGGCGTCGCAAAACCCTTTTGGGACTTTGCACGGTGAAGTTTCGCTCTTTTATTTTAAGGCGGCGCGCTCACTGTGTTGCTTGACATTTTAATAATTAGCATATATTATATTTTTCATATAGCTTGTTAGCTTTAATATGTATTATTTATTTAGAAAGAAAGCAGGGCGCCGAATGAAAACAAGGCCTGAGACGATCCCAACTCCCGCGCTTCGCAGGATCGTTACATATCTGCACTACCTTCGCGGACTCTCACCTGATACGGACAGCACCTCCGCGACCATAATAGCCAACGAGCTGGGGCTCAACCCCGTACTGGTGCGCAAGGATCTGGCGCTGGTCAGCTCCGGCGGAAAGCCCCGGGTCGGCTACTCCGTAAGCAGGCTCCTCTCCGAGCTTGAGCAATATCTGGGCTACAGTGAGGTGCGCAGCGCGGTCATACTCGGCGCGGGCAACCTCGGGCGTGCGCTGCTGGCAAGCGACGCGTTTAAAAACCACGGCTTTCAGATAGTCGCCGGCTTCGACGTAAAGCCCAACGCCATGTGGAACCGCAAAATGGACAAGGTCGTGTACCCTATGGGCGATCTGGAGCTTTTTTGTAAGGAGCACAGCATAGATATAGGCATAATCTCCGTGCCGCCCCACGCCGCCCAATCCGCCTGCGACAAGCTTGTGGCCTGCGGCATAAGGGCCATATGGAACTTCACCTCCATCAACCTCGCCGTACCTCCAACCGTGGTCGTCAAGAACGAGGACCTGACCGTGTCGCTGGCGCTGCTGTCCAGCCGGCTGACCGAGCTGCTGGATTCCGAGGCCCCGGCCCAGCCCGACGCCGCCCCCTCCACGGCCGAATAGGCGCGGCGTCCGTTTCACGGCCTTCGGTCCGCCGGCGCCGGCTTTACAGTTTTATAAAAAAGGGAGCGCATTTTTGACGCGCTCCCTTTAAATATCCGCTGATTAATTGCCAAAATTTAAGTACGCGCTGAATAATTCGCAGTAAACTAAAAAGTGTGCATCCGAAGGGTCTTAGGGGCAATCGGAATGCCCCTAAATAGAAATGCGCCGCAGGCTCCTACCAAAATGTAGACAAACCCCGCATGTTCCACCGCCAAAGGCGTGGGTACATACAAAAACCTTATCATAAAGCCATTTTTGATTTTACCGAAAAAAGGCGAAATATGCTTTGTCAACGGTCTGAAAAGGGAGCGCATCAAAACGCGCTCCCTTTTTTATGCCGTATTTTTTATGGCTGCCCGTCAGTCGTGACGTATGGCCTCTATGGCGCTGATCTTGACCGCGCGGTTTGCCGGGGCCACGCCCGCCACAAGGCCCACGCCCGTCGCGAACGCCATGCCCAGCAGCACCAGCCAGAACGGTATTATGGACAGGGAGCCTCCCCCGTCGCCCATACCCATGGCCCCGCCGAGCAGCAAATTGAGCACCGAGGATATGCCAAAGCTGATGCCTACGCCCACCGCTCCTCCGATGAGGCCTATCATGGCGGCCTCGCCTAAAAACATGGCGCGTATGTTGCCCAGCCGGCAGCCCAGCACCTTCATGACGCCTATCTCGCGGGTGCGCTCGTAAATCGACATGATCATCGTGTTCGTTATGGACAGGGCCGCCACTATCATGGATATGCCGCCTATGCCGCCCAAAACGAGCTGGATGGTCTGCATCTGCTCCGACATCTGCTTGCGCATGGAGGCCATGCTGCTGGTCTGGAAGCCCATCGCCTTGATGTCCTCCTCGACCTGCTCCACCGTGTCTATGTCCGCCGCCTTGACGTACACCTGGCTGTACGTCTTTTCGGCGGGGCGGGAGCCGTTCAGCTTGTTGTACTCCGCCTGGAGCTTCATGGCGTAGTTTATGCTCACGTATATGGTGTAGCTTTTGTCAAACTGCCAGTTGCTGCTTTCGCCCGGGTCCAGCACGCCCACGACCTTCAGCTTGTCCAGCGTGGATTTCCTGTCCGGCAGCTTGTTGCCGTCGGCGTTCTGGTCGTTTTGGTTGACAAGATAGAACTGAAAATCGTCCTTCATGGGGTTTACAAACGGGTCCTTGACATTCCCGTACTCGTCCGGAGTGGAGTCAACGTAGTTGTTGCGCTTGCGCTTGGTGTCCATGAACTGGTACGCGGCCTCGGAGCCGAACACCGCCACGTTGTCCGGGTCGCCGCTGTTAAACAGCCTGCCGGTGGCCGCGGTGTAGCCGAACGCCTCCAGCGCGTCCAGATCCACGCCCACTATGCTGCCCTGATACTTGTACCTCTCGTCGCTGCCCAGCGGCAGGCTCCAGGCATCCAGGCTCATGAAGGGCGTGGCCACGGTGACATTCTCCAGCTTCTTTATCTCGGCCACCTTTTCGTCGTTCAGCTTCACCTGATCCTTTGTGTCGCTGCTCCAGTCAGGGTAAACCGTGATTATCGTCAGGTCGCCCATCTGGTTTATCCACTGCATGTTGTACTCGCCTATGCCTATGCCCAGAGAGACCATTACGATTATGGAGCAGGTGCCTATGACCACGCCGAACACCGTCAGCAAGGTGCGCACCTTGCGCCGCCAAAGGCTGCGGGCGCACATCGCTATCAAATCATTAAACTTCATCTCTTACCTCGCTTCCGGCGCGGCTCAATCGTCCGCGGAGTCTTCGGCATCGATAAGGGCCTGTTTCTTCTTGGCGATCCGTTTTTTAAGCACGACCGCTATCACAATGATTACAACGGCTCCGCCAACAATTATGAGCGCCCAGGCCCACCACGCAAGCCCCGCCGTCTGCTCCGGCTCTACCATGCCCGGGTCGTCGATAGAGGGGTCGTAGGTCGGCTCGCTCACATCCTCGGCGTAGGCTGTAAAATCCTTCACTATGGTCTTTTCGGTGCCGTCGGACAGCTCGTAGGTTATAGTCACCTTGCCCATGACGTTGCCGCCGTTTATCGCCACCATGGGCAGCTCTATGTCGTCCTTTTTGTTCACGTCCAAAAGGCCGTAGTACTCGCTGGCCCCGGAGTTTGCGAGGTTATCGCTCTCGATCTTCGCCTGAACGTTCATTATCTGCTCTTTGCCCTTGTTTATGACGGTTATGGTCAGGTAGTCCTCCTGCCCGGGATAGA
This sequence comes from uncultured Oscillospiraceae bacterium, assembly GCA_964405305.1. Lineage (GTDB taxonomy): Bacteria > Bacillota > Clostridia > Oscillospirales > Ruminococcaceae > UMGS1668. Next base: position 33,556 of record CAYONL010000006.1, read on the forward strand.
GCATGTTGGGCGTCGCGATATTGCTTATTTCAAAGCGGTCCTCCTTCTCCTTATCCTCGCCCGTGCCAAAGGAAAGGCCCACCGTTTCGCTGTCCGTGCCGTTAAGATACTGCTTGTCAAAATAATACTGATAGCTAAAGGCTATGCCCAGGTTCGACACGCCCGACTCTATGTTTTTCTTTCCCTTTAGGGTAAAGGTCAGCGTCTCGCTCTTGCCCGCGCCCACCTGCTCAACATAAAAGTTTGTGCTGGCAAAGGGCATGGAAACGCCCTCCGGCAGCGTTATGGTTATCATCACGTTCTGCACCGCGACGCTCCTGCTGGTGTTTTTAAAGGAGACGGAGAAGGTAAAGTTCTCGTTGTCCGCAAGATCGGCTCCGGCGGTGGAAAAGCCCGTTATCACCAGATGCGGGGTCAGTATGGGGTCAACGGTGGACTCGCTGGAGGAGGAGGAAGACTCCTCGTCCGGAACGTTGACGTTGACGTTGATGGGCGAAAGGGACACAATAGTGCGCATAAGCACGGTGTTGCCCGTCTCGTCCTTTTTGGTGTATTCAACTATGGCCTTGAACGCCACCTGATATGTACCCTTGGCCACATTTGGGCTGACTCTCAGATACACGGTGTTAGTGTCGTCGGTCGTCACCTCAAACCTGTCCTTTGCCGAGCCGTCGGAATTTACTATTGTAAAATTAGAATCCTCAAGCGTGAGAAATTTTATATCAAGGTCGTCGTATGTACCCGTCTTGATGAAATTCAGGCTCACCTTGAATATCTGGTTTTGATGCACCGAGGAAGGCAGATTGTATGAGCCTATGTAAACAAGAGCGGTGTCGTCCACTACCGCGCGTTCGCCCACAAACAGCTTATCCACCGGCGTTCCGCCCACATTGAGCTTTACGCTGTAGACCGAGCTGTCGCTCTTTTTTTTCGCCTGTATATCTATCGTTTTCTCGCTGTAGTCCTGTCCAGGCGCCACTTTTATTTTTAAAAGCGCCTTATTCGGAACAGTGTTGCCGCTGTCGTCGGCTATAGCGTTCTGTGAACTCACCGAGAAAA
>CAYONL010000007.1:0-32910 GCA_964405305.1 uncultured Oscillospiraceae bacterium
TGGACTTCGCCAAAATCGGCAGAGAGATGCGCGAGGGTGAGGGCGGCGTGTTCACACCCCATGGCTATGTAGTGCAGAATGGCGAAATTGCCGCCGAATACCACAGCGGTGATGCCCTCCCCTTTGAAAAGCCGGATTACGCCGTGCTTCTCCGCATCACCAAGGGGCATTTTAACGATCCCGACTATGACAATGAAACGGCTGTTTTCCTCAAGCTCCCCACTGGGGATGCTGAGCTCCTTCAAGCGGTTGATGCTGTTGGAGCGGCCTCACCGGAGGAATGTGCATTCTCTGCAGAGGACTGCATAATGCCAAGCCTCACCGAAAAAATCAGCGACACTTTGTATGCATCCGAGGGTGACTGCTATGGGCTGGTGAATGAGCTGGCCCGGCAACTCCGGCAGATTGAGACGGAAAACCGGCTGCTGACCTACAAGGCGATGCTGGCGGAGGCTCCCGGCGATCTTTCTTTGGAGGAAGCCCTCGACCTTTCGTTTATGACAGAGGAATTTGAGCTTTTTACTGATACTGCCGCTCCCGCTGAGTATGCGGATAAAGAAATCCAGCGGATGATGTCTTTTGAAAGTGACGATGGACTGAAAAAGTTCTGCAACTTGGATGGCTACGGGCGATATCTTTTGGAGCAGCGCGGCGCTGCCGAAACCGAATACGGACTGCTGGAGCCGCAGAACGGCATGACGGTGGCACTGTGCCTGAACCGCCCCAGCCAAAGTCTTGGTATGGAAATGAGATAGCAAATCTTTGTTGGGTTTTGGTATAGCTATTCTTATGAAGCTGTGGCATGGTGTTGTGCTGAAGGGAGGCGAACAAGATGGATGATAAGCTCTTGGACTTGCTGGATATGGCTCTGGCGGAGCGGTTTCAGCTTGCATATTCCACCATGCGGGAATCATACCCTCAATCGGAGAGGCTGGCGCAGGAACTGCTCGAACTCAGTGCAAGCATCCAGAACAGTGCTGAGATTACGCAGCACACAAAGAACAGAATCGACAATTACCTGACCGAAAATTCAGATATGGAGGTAACGTTTCAAAAGCATCTGTACATTCAGGGCGCCAAGGACTACCTTTACAGGTTTAACCGAGAATACAACCTACTACTTCTTTGCAAGAGTGAAGGGAACTGCCTCAACGCTTCCCGGTCCTGCAAGCGCAAGCCTAAAGGTAACAACGGACAGGACGCGAACGGCACCAACTATAACCACCGGTTACTTAAACTGGGGCACAGTAGGCACCGCCTACACCCAGACACTTACCGCAACAGGCTACCCGGCGCCGACATGGAGCATCAGCAGCGGCAGCCTGCCGGACGGTTTGACGCTGAACGCCACCACAGGCGCAATTTCCGGCACACCTGCAAAGGCGGGCACCTTTTACTTTACAGTAAAGGCTGCAAACGGTACAAGCCCGGATGCAACAGGGTCCCTGTCAATTACCGTAACATCACCCATCAGAGTTGATCTGCCAAGCAGCGCTGCAAGCCTTGATTTCGGCGAGGTGTTTCCGGAATATGAGGAAATAATCGCACAAACAGTTACCATTGCCAACAATGGTGCAGAAGCCATCACAATACAGCAGCCAAGTATTGCAAACTACACTGTTGGCACAGTCAGCACCGCCACCATTGCCGCGGGCGGTACGGCTACCTTCACCGTAAAGCCGAACAGCGGCCTTGACGTCGGTGTCTATAATGCCACCCTGCAAGTAAAGGCAGGGAACTGCGTATATGCAGAGGTTTCCCTTAAGTTTACAGTAAAGGCAAAAAGCCCAATACCGCCTGCTATCAGTACAGCCTCGCTGCCTAACGGCACGGTAGGCACAGCATACAGCCAAGCCATGATTGCAACAGGCTATCCTGTTCCTGCATGGAGCATCAGCAGCGGCAGCCTGCCGGACGGACTCAGCATAGACTCCTCAACGGGAGCAATAAGCGGGATACCGACGCGGAGCGGAACATTTAACTTCACCGTCATGGCCGCAAACACGGCGGGAAGCGGAACAAAGGCACTTTCGATTACAGTCGACACCGCAGTTATATCCATAAGCATTTCGCCGACGGCGCCGACGGTTAAAAAGACAAAGACGCAGAAGTTTACGGCAGACGTAACCGTAGAGGGTGATTTAAGTACAGAGGTAGTTTGGAGCGTAGATGGTGCTACCAACAGCACCATCTCGACAAGCGGCGTATTAACCGTTGGCGAAAGAGAAACTGCCAGCACAATAACTGTAAAAGCAACCGCAAAGGCAGACAGCGGCAAAACAGCAACGGTCAGTGTAACAGTTACCGCTGCTCCAAAAATCTATACCTTAACCTTTAACAGCGATGGCGGAACAACAATTAGCTCCATCATCGGTATTGAGGAGGGCAGCACAGTTACGCTGCCCAAAAATCCCACTAAGGAAAGCCACCGCTTTGATGGCTGGTACACAGCGGCAAACGGCGGCGGAACACGGTTTATAGGCGATGTTACCGTTGTCAACTCCAATATAACCCTTTATGCCAAATGGACAGAAATTGTGGACATCCTTGGCGTTGTGCTGGACTATAATGGCAACCCTGTAAATGGCGCAAAGGTCACAGTCTCTCCAGCAAACGGCGCAAGCGAAATAACGACGGGCGCTGACGGAAAGTTCGCCTTTAGCGATATGCCCGCAGGGGTATACTCTGCCACTGCACTGTTTAGTGCGCAGCCGGGTAACTCCGCAACCGTGAATATCACCGACCCCAAAAATGTTGTTATAAAGCAATCCGACCCCTATTTTGTGTTTGAAAACACAGATGTTACCAATAAAACCATAGTAAAGGGTGCGACAGACAGCACCGCAACCTTCAGCGTATCCGCAACCCTTTACCCCGACCCTGAATACGATGGACAGGGTACCTCCAGCGTAGGCATATACTGGTACTGGCTGGGCGGTACTGCCCCGAAGGCTTCTGACATTAAAATCCAAAGCGGAAACGGCAGCTCTTACACATTCAATAATTCTAACGGTAATGTACCGGACCGTGGTGTGTACAAGCTTTATGCAATGGCGGTTGACGGCAATTCTCCACCCACCACTGGCCCCAATTACGTATATTCCGCTGTTGCAACACTAACCGTAATTGACTTTAATACCATCAAGGGTGTGGTAAAAAAGGATAATACCCTTGTAGAGGGCGCTGTTGTGGAGCTTATCCCAATTGGTACACCAAGCTACCATACAATTACCACCAGCACCAATCCCCAGACTACTCCTGCGGACGGAAAATATCAGTTTAACAAGGTTCCCGACGGCAGGTACAATATAAAAATAACCTTGCCCGGTGGCGAAACCGTAATGTCCGGTCCATATAACTTCCCACAGGATGTTCCGGAAAATAATGAGGATATAACCATTGATGTACCCACCGACCCAACGCTGACTATAACTGCGCAGCCGCAGGATAGCCGCGTTAAAAACGGTACTGCCGTTACCCTGTCTGCGGATGCCGTTGTAAACACCACAGACGCCATCGCGTGCCAGTGGTACAGTAACTCTGCCTTGTCCGTTACAGGCGCAGCACCAATCAGCGGTGCAACCCAAAAAACCTATACCCCATCCACCGCCACTAAGGCAATTACATATTACTTCTGCAAGATAACCGCAGGAGATTTATCCGCAAACACACGCATAGCAAAGGTGGATGTATGGGCAAATATGACCATTAAGGGGACTGTTGTTGATGCAGCGGGCGCCTTGGTCAGCGGAGCTATTGTACAGCTGTATAATCTGGATACCCCTGCTCAAACCGGATTTACCACCAGCACCAATCCCCAAACTACAGTCGCCGACGGTAAATATCTATTTATGGAAGTGCCGGAGGGCAAGTATAAAATCGTCGTAACAATACCGGGCTATGGCGATGTGGAAATCAAGCTGGATTTGCCAAAGGATATGCCACCTGCACCGGGTGATATGCCGATAGTAATACCGATTAGTCCTACTATCACCATAAATCAGCAGCCGCAGAATATTGTAGCTGCAATAAATGATACAGCGGTGTTTTCTGTTGACGCCTCTGTTGCCCCTACAGGGATAGTGACCTGTCAGTGGTATAAAAACAGCACAGCATCGAATAGTGGCGGAACGGCAATTACAGGTGCAACCCTTCCCAGCTACCGTGCGGCTACAACCGCCAAGGGTACTGCCTACTACTACTGCGAGATTAAATCTAACGGCGCGGCTACGGTTAAAACACAGGCGGCACAGCTTACCGTTCGCAACACTCCTGTTGGCTCACTTATGACCATAGAGGGCGTTGTATATGACGATTCCACCCCGGCAGCACCTGTTACAGGGGCAACGGTAACACTTTCTCCCGCTGCCGGAACAAGCGAAAATCCATAGACCACCGAAGCAGACGGAAGGTACAGGTTTGAAAATCTGCCGGAGGGCAGATACACCGTTACGGTTGTTTATCCAAACGGCGGTAAGCAGCAAAATAAAATAATTATTAACGATGGCGAAATTACCCCATCCCCGGCTGACATTATTCTGCCGAAAACTAACAGCATAAAGATAACCAGGCAGCCGTCAGATATAGAGCTTACATCGGAGATGGATGCCGGCTTTATGGTAGAAGCCACCGCAACAAAGACTGGCACAATAACATATCAGTGGTATAAGAGCAGCGATAATTCCACAACCTCCTCCAGCGCGGAGCTGCTTACCGGCGAAACAGGCGCGGTACTTAGCCTTGGCAAGCAAGCAGTGGGAGAAAGCTACTATTACTGTATAGTAAGCTCTCCGGAGGCGAAGGACGTAACCTCAAGCATTGCAAAGCTGACAGTGACGCAGGCTCCGGATAAAAACGGAGATATTAACGGCGTTGTGACCGGCGATGATAATAGCCCATTGGGCGATGTTGCCGTAAAGCTGATGAAAAACGGAACAAACGGTGTCCAGTTTGGTAAAACGGTATATTCAGATGAAAACGGTAATTTTAAATTCTCTTCCGTACCCTACGGAAGCTACAGCCTCGTGGGCTCAAAGAATGAGCAGGTAATTACAAAGCAAATTAACATTAAAGCACCTGTAAATTCTGCGTCAATCATGTTGCCGGCAGGGAATAAGACAACCACGGTTGTTGTTGCGCCAAGCACACCCTCTGCGGCTGTTGACAATCTGGATGAGCTGTTTACAGAAAGGGATTTGGAAATATCCTCTATCCCCGGCGCAACCGTGGAGCTGACATTAAAGATAACACAGGTAGATGCACCTGCTGACAAGTCTGCCGTTGACAGTGCCCTTGCCGATAACCAGCATACGCTGATATTCCTTGATGCACAGCTTTTAAAGAGCATTACAGGTACACCTGCGGAAGATGTAACAAACCAAGTAACCCAGCCTGCCCATGGCCAAAAGCTGAAAATAGTGCTGGATTTGCCTGACAATCTGCAAAATAAGCAGAACTACAAAATTATCCGTGTGCATAACGGAGCTGCTAATATTATAGACCCCGTATATGACCCGGTTCTCCAGACACTGACCTTTGATGGCGATGCGTTCTCCACCTATGCGGTAGTATCTACACAGTACACTGTAACCGTGGTTGGCGGTGGAACAGGTGCCACAGCAAGCTCTACCCTGCAAACAGCGGGAGACTTGATTTCGTTAAGTGCAGGAACAAGAAGCGGCTACAAATTCAGTGGCTGGGCGGCCTCAGACGGAGTGAACCTGTCAGACAAAGCAAGCCCTGATGTAACCTTTGACATGCCTGCCAAGGATGTTACGCTTACTGCCGGCTGGACGTCAACAGGCGGCGGCGGTAACGGCACTATCGGTGGCGGCGGTGGCGGTGGCGGCGGTGGAGATTACCCAAGATCTTCATCCGATGAGTCCTCAAGTTCCTCCTCCGGTGAGTCCTCAAGTTCCTCCTCAGGTGAATCCTCTGGTTCCTCCAACGGCTCTTCATCAGGTGGTACTTCCTCCGACAACTATAAGGGCACTGTTCCAGATAACTCATCAAGTACCTCTTCGGACAGCTCTTCCGGCTCATCCTCCGGCAATTCCTCAAGCCCCGACGATAACAACAATCTGGATGACGTGAAGGATCGGCTGCTAAAGGAGCTTGATAAGGCACGTGACAATGCAGTAAATTCCCTGCCGACCAGCCTGACCGAGGAGCAGCGCACAACCGCATTGGCAGAGATAGAAAAAATATATACTGACGGTGTAAATGCCATAGAAAACGCACAATCACAAAAGGAGGCAGAGGGCGCGTTAACTTCCGCCGAGGACAGCTTAACCAAACTTCTGGAGGCGCTGGGCGGCGAAGCTGCAGTATCAAGAGGCAAGCCGTTCGTTGTTATGAATTTTGCGTTTGTAATAATAGCTTTGCTGTCTGTAATTCTCACATGGAAGCGTAACGGCAAGCAAAAGAATATTATCGGCGCAGCAGCATCCGCAGGAGCACTTGCTGTATGCTTATTTACAATGGGCTTTGACGGAGTTTTGTTTGCAAGTCTGTCAACAATCCCTGTGGGAATTCTTTCGGTGGTTCCTGTTATTCTCTCTGCCATAAACGCAAACAAAGAAACCTGATAAAACAGTATAATAATTAATCAGGGCTTGTCCGGTTGCGGGCAAGGACGAAGCTAAAAGTTTTCCCTTTTCAACCCAGATGCATTTTTGCGCACTGATTTGCGGCATCTGTTTTGCCAACGGCCAACAGAAAGACTGTCGATTTTTTGTCGGCAGTCTTTCTATACGGTCTAACAACAATATTTTCTGATGCAGCTTAAGTGCGATCGTGTATCTTGTTAACTTTTGAATATCGGTTTGTGTTTGCACTATTGGGTGCAATATAATTCTTGATTATGGCGGTTAGAACAGTTCTTTTTGTGTGCGCCGGCCTCTGGGAGAGCTTACAGTGGGTGGCGAAAAAACAATTGGAATACCGCATTTGACGAAATTGCCGCTAAACAAAAACGCGGGAATGAAAACGCCTGACGGCGCGCTTTATATATGGCGTAGGGGGGACAAGATTATGTATTATTTAAAAAATAAAAGATGAAATTTGACCGGGGGCGTGATATAATACTACTACTTAGTGTCAAAGGGCACAGACGGGATCTGGAGGTTGATTGTTTGGAATGAAAAAACGCGGAAAGAGCGTTATGCACGACAGAAAGGCCAACTATTTTCTCAGGACGCTGGCTGTTGTGGCGGCGGCTATAGCACTCACGACTCTTGTGGCCGCGCTCTGGCAAAAGGCTGAGGACTCAAAATACGGTGAGGGTGACACCAGGAACTACGAGCTGCCAAAGGAGCTGATGGGCTTTGCGGAAACGCTGAAGGGCATTTTCGGCGGAGAGAAAAGCGCCTCCGAGGCGGAGACTTCCTCGTCAAAGCAGCAGGTTGAGAGCGTAAGCTCCTCCTCCGTGGCGGAAAGCGAGAGCAGCCTGCCGGAATCGTCCTCTGAACCGGAGCCGGAGAAAAAGCCGGTCAGCTTTGGGTCCGTGCCAGAAAGCGAACCGGTGGACGAGACGTACTTTGACGACGCGGTGTTCATAGGCGACTCGCTGACTGAGGGAATAAAGGCGTATGAGCTGATGCAGAACGCCACAGTTTTGGCTCATCAGGGCATAAATGTGGACAGTATACTCACCAAAGAGGCCATAAGCTCCGGCGGCGGGCGTATAACGATACCGGACGCGCTGATGCGTTTGGACAGAGTGGGCAAAATATACGTGATGATAGGAGCAAACGGCATAGCGTGGATGGACAACGCCACATTTATCAAGAAATACGGGGCGTTCATCGACGAACTGCGGGATTGCCAGCCCGGGGCGGTGATATACGTGCAGTCAATGCTTCCGGTCAACGAGCAGATAATAATAGACCAGGCCCAGTATGAGCCCATAACCAACAGCTCGATAGACGACCTGAACAGCAGGCTGGCCAAGTTGGCGGAGGAAAAAGGCGTATACTATGTGGATGTGGCCGCGGCGTTTAAGGATGCGACGGGCGGCATGCCTGCCGAAGCCACGCCGGATGGTATCCACCTGAACGCGCCGTATTATCAGACATGGTTTGATTACCTCATGGCGCACACTGTGCCGGAGGATATTGGAGGATAAATGAAAATGAAAAAGACATTTAAAAAGCTGTTTGCCGCGGCGCTGGCCGTGCTCATGGTGCTCGCGCTGGCGGGCTGCTCCGGCGGCGAAAAAGAAAAAACGGTGGAGATCGGTGATTTGGCGCAGAAAATAGTTGACGGGCTGACCTGGAAGGACGAGCTGATGCAGGTGACCAGCGACTCGGTGCTCACCAACTATTACTTTGTGGACATGGCGGACGTAAGCTATTGGGCGCTGTACCGCAGCTCGTCCGGCGCGACGGCGGAGGAAGTGGCGGTGTTTGAGGCGGCTGACGCCGACGCCGCGGCCCGAGTGAAAGACGCGGTAAACACCCGCGTGGACGACTTGAAGTTTGCCTTTGAAAACTATGTGCCGGCCGAGCTTCCGAAAATAGAGAACGCGGTGGTCTACACCGTCGGGAACTATGTGGTGCTTGTCACAAACGACGATGACGCCGCAGCGCTGGAGCTTGTAAAAGGCTTCCTCGGCTGATAAGAAAGTATAAAACACCCTCGAAGCGAAATTGCGCCCCATCTGTTACAGTTATGCTGAAAACAGATGGGGCGCAGGTTTTTGGTTTCGGGGCGTTTTTGTTCAGCCCTTGAGCACCGCTATGATGGAGCGGACAATGGCGGCGGAGGTCTTTTCAATGGTTATCGGGTCTATAAGAGACTCCAGCTCCGACGGGTTGGAGACGTAGCCGCACTCGACGAGCACCGACGGCGCGAAGCTCATGCGTGTGACGCGGTAGTAGCTCTGGTGTGCGCCCTCGTTGTCGCGGCCCGTGGCGTCGCTGATGTTTTTGGCCAAAAGCCGCGCAAACTTTTCGCTGCCACCGCCGTAATAGTAGTAAACCTCGGTGCCGTAATAGAGATTGGAGTCGGTGGATTCCGCCACGCTGTTGCTGTGCAGAGAGATATAGATGTCGGTCTTAGTCTCCTCGGCGGGGTCCATGCGGCCGGGAAATTCCAGCTTGTCGTCCCCGGTGACGTAGTTGTATGTTACTGACGCGCCCAGCCTTTCCAGCAGGTCTTTGAGCGCCGTGGCGTTGGCGCTGTTTATCTCGGCCTCGGTGACGCCGTCGGTTCCGGCAACGCTGAGGGCGCCGGGGTCAATTCCGCCGTGGCCCGCATCTATGACGACGGATATGCCGGAAAGCGGTTCCGAGAGGTTTTCGCTGAGCACCGGGCGGCGGCGAATATAAATCCTGAGCACGTTGGCGTCCTCGTCCGTCTCCATATTGTAGCCCCAGGCCGCCTCGCTGAAAACGAAGGAGAGCTTTGTCGTCCCATCCTCGCCCTTCGCTGCGGAAACTCTGGCGAAAAGTCCGCCCGGAAAGCTGTCGGGACGGACGGCGTAGTCTGTGTGGCAGAGCGTGACGCTCATGAAACGGGCCGACCAGTCCAGCGTAAAGGCGGGCAGGACGGAGCAGGCAATGTCAAGGTAGTCGCCGCGCTCGTCGCTTCCAAACGTGAAGGCGGAGATGTTGTTTTGGGCGGAGGGCGACGGCCCGGTGACCGCTTCGACATTTTTTTTGGCTATGTATCCTCCGCAGGAAAGCTCCCACCAGCTCCCCTCGCTGCCGACAACGGTGTCAACGCAGCCGGGCTTTATGGTGGTTATATAGTTTCCCTCGTCCGCGGCGTTTGTCTCAACTCCGCCCAGCGCGTTTACGCACTTGACGACATAGTCGCTGTCCGCCGCGAGCACGACAAAGGTGCCGTCCGTGGTGTAGGAGCTGGCCGCGCCGCCATAGGACAGATTGTATATGACGGGGCCTATATCGGCCGTCTCGTTTTCGGGGTAGTCGCCGCCGCCGGAGAAGGTGAACTCGGCCTTAAAGGTGGCGGGAACTCCGTCGTAAGCCGTCGCCGCAGTCTGTGAGAGCTGCACATATTGCCCGTCCACGCTGGCGGAAACCGCGCCGCCGGAGGGAGCGATACAGGTCAGCGTGACCTTGTCTCCAACCCTGATGCCCTCCTGATAATAAGGAAAGGCGGAGGTGATCTTCGATATGGTGCTGACTTTTGAGGTGTCGTTTCGCCGCAGTATGGCGATGGCGGAGGAGCCGCCCTGAGTGAAGCTGTAGCTGTTCAGCCCGACGGAAACGGGCACCTGTACGGCGAAAAGGCCGCTTTTGCTGGTGCGCTCAATCTCGTCGCCGTCCATATAAAGCGGCTGCTCCGGGTCGGAGGTGCCGAATATGGTGTATTTCTCGGTGGCGACGGTGGCCTCTGTTCCGGCGGGGCGGGTTATGGACAGCGACTGTTTTATGTCCAGCCCGTTTGATATGGAGGGAAGCGTGCCGTCGGCAAACTCCGCGGAGAGGGAGGAGGCCGCGCCATAGGCGTTCTGTTTCAGCGCACGGTAGTTGAGCACGGCGAAACCGTCCGCCGACAAAAGGCTCAGCTCATACTGATAGTTCAGCTCGAACGGATCGCCGTAAAAGTCGCCGTAGGTCACAGGTTCGAGCACGCGGCCGTTGTCTCCGGCGGCTATGAGCACCGCGTTTCCGCACACCGCCCGCCAGTCGGCCAGCTCCTCGTCAAAGCCGTGCTCAGAGTAGCTGGAGCACAGGTTTCGCGCTATGACAAACTCGCAAAAGCCGTCCGTTTGCCACTGGGACAGGGAGGAGGAGACACTGTCGCCAAACGCAGCGGCGGTCATTGGGGCGTAAATGCCAAGGGGTACGTCGGCGCCCTTGCCGTAAAGGAGCTGTAACACGGAGCCGGCGTCGGAAACCTCGCCCTCAAGCTCCACAGCCGCGCCGGAAAAGCCGCCGGAGGAGAGGAGCGCCGCCAGCTTGTCCGTCGTGACGGTCTGCTTTGCCAGCAGCAGGACGCCAAGCCCTTTTTCCGAGGCGGCGGAGCGCAGGCCTTTATAGAGGTCGTCGCCGGCGTCGTCCGAATAGCGGGCCGCTATGTGGGTGTACCCGCCGGAAAAGGCAAGCTCCGCCACACTTTGCGCGCCGTCCTGCTCCAGTTCATCGGCGGAGATGAACAGCATGCGGCAGCCGGAAAGAGGGATGGCTCCGCTTACCGCCTCGTCCGCAAGTGAGACGCAAAAAAAACCGGAGGCGATGAGCACCGCCGGTAAAATGAGCACGGCGATGAGCCGCCGCATATGTAAAAATTTCATAACTTAAAGTCCTCCACACTGAAATCCATCATGGGCGCGGCGCATTTGGGTTCGCGCAGCAGGGGATCATAGCTGTATTTAAGGCAGGAGTAGCCGGGCGCCACGACCCCGCGCATTTTGCAGAGCACGCTTTTCTTATCCAGAGAAAGCTTGCCGTGGGCGCAATACTCACAATGCGGCTCCACACCGCCAAAAAATTTTTTCAACAAGACCACCGCTTTTGCTGTTTTTTTAATTATATCAGATTTGTTCGACCTTTTCTATGGAATATTTTGAATTCTCGGGGATGAGGGAGAGAAGGAACAGCGCGGTCATGCAGAGCAGGCTGACCACGGCGGGCGCGGAAACGGAGGTGGAGGGAGAGACGCCGCCGCCGAACCGGGCAAGGCTTTCCACGGCCTCTGGAAACAGCCCCAAAAGCAGGCGGCAGAGGGCGGCCGAGAGCGCGGCGTGCGGCAGGCGGGACAGCAAAAAGGCGCGCAGGTCAATACCGCTGCCCTCCACAGCGCCGGCGATCTGTCCCATCACCGACACGCCGGAGAAGGAGGCCAGCGCCGCCGCCGCAACGGGTCCGGCGTAACCGGGCAGCCCGGCGCACAGGGCGCAGCCGGAGGTCACCTCGAAAAAGCCGGAGGAGAGCGCCAGGGCCAGCGGGCTTCCGGAGAACATATCGAACGCTCCGGCGGCGCGCAGAAGCTCCAGCGCCGAGGAGAAAATCACGATGAACGCGCACATATTAAAGGCGGCTCCGGCGGCCAGGGTGACGGCCCTTGTCGCGCAGACGGATATGGGCGGGTAGTCGCGCGTTGCGTTTTCGGAGGGCGGGCTTTCTTTCGACATCAGCGCGCCGACGGCGGCGATAAGTATGGCGGAGACCGCCTGAGCCGCCAGCAGCACAGCGCCGATGGACGCGCTTCCGAATATGCCCACGCCCACCGCCGAGATGAGAAACGGCGGCCCCGCGTTGACGCAGAAGGAGAGCATCCTTTCGGCCGTTCTTCTTTCCATGGCTCCGGATTTTACGGCTTCCGCAAGGCACTTGGCTGCGGAGGGATAGCCGCCAACGGCGGCGGCCAAAAGTACGGCTCCCGCGCTTTCGGGCAGACGGAGCAGCTTTGTGATGGGCGCTGTCAGCCGTCCGAAAAAGCGGGAGGCCGGGCTTTCGCATATGAAAATGGAGAGCGCCATAAACGGAAACAGCGACGGCACGACCAGCCCCGCGCAAAGCGAAAGCCCGGCGCGTGCTCCGTCGGCGGCAGGCCCGGCCCGCAGCAGCAGCATGGCTCCCGCCGCCGCCGCCAAAGCCGCAGAATACAGCGCAGAAACATCCGATCTCTTCAAAAAAAATCACCGCCCCAGCTAATATATGAGCGGAGCGGTTTTTGTAGTAGGAGCACACAGGACGAAGCCCAAAAAAACGGCCCCATATCGGAGCCGTTTTATGTAAGTTATTGGCGAAGGGGGGCGCCGGCGTTGTCACGGAAGCTGCCCGTGGCGATGCAGATGAGGTCAACTATGGTGCCTATGCCTAAGAGCCCGCCGGTCAGCAGCCAGAGGATACCCGTGCCGATCTTGCCGACGTAAAAGCGGTGGATGCCCGCGACGACTAAAAAGCCGAGACAGCAGAGTATGAGCGCGGTGGTGCGGCTTTTTTCGCTGGTGACGGTGACGTACTGTGTGTCAGCCATGTTCATTTCTCCTTTCGTGTGGTGCGTTCAGGGTTTTTGGGGCGCTTTTTGCGGACGGTGAAACCCATTTGGCCGAGCTTTTTACCCTGCGCGAAGTATTCGCCGTGGGAGTAGAAGATCACGCCGCACTGGCGCAGGTTCAGCCGGCCCTTTTCGTCGATCAGCTCATCGTCCACATCCACCGCCACTATCTCTGCGATGAACATGTCGTGGGAGCCGAGGCTCTTTTTTTCTGTTACCTTGCACTCCAGCGAGAGCGGGCTTTGCGCCAGCAGCGGGGCGGAAACCGCGCTTGCCGGAAGGGCGGTGAGTTTCATCTCTTTAAATTTGTCTGTATCAGCGCCGGAACGGACGCCGCAAAAGTCCGCCGCACGGGCCAGCGCGGAGTTCGTAACGTTTATTACGAATTGGCCGGACTCCTCTATCAGGTGGTGAGAGAACCGCTCCGGCCTGACGGAGACGTAGGTCATGGGCGGGGAAGAATTTATAATGCCTGTCCACGCTATGGTCAGCACGTTGGGGTTCTCCACCGTTCCGCAGGTGACGAGGACGGCCGGCGTGGGGGACAGCAGCGTGGATGGTTTCCAAACTTGTTTAGCCATAATACCCTCCATTCTTATCTTGTTCATATTATACTATAGATTTGTGTACAATAAAACAACAAATTTTTATACGGGGGTTAATATGGCATATTATGCGAAAAAAGCACATGCCCGGCCCGAGGCCGCTTGGCAGCTATTTTCCGCCCGGCTCCAAACTTTGCCGTAAAAATTTTGTGAGCCAGACCACCGGGAGGCAAAGCGCCACCCACAGCGCCGAATAAAGCGGGCATATCTGGCCCAAAAGATTGCCCGGCAGCTTGGAGTAGTCCCAGACGTTCCAGCCCATGGCCCTGTTGACGAAAAGCCCGGTCGCAAACTCCACCGCCGTTACCACGGAGCCGCCGGCCAGACACCGCAGGACGAGAGGCGCGGCCGCCAGCTTTCCGAACAGCCGGTACAGCAGCAGCAGGCAGACGCCGCCCGCCGCCGCCATGCTCCAATGGGTGTGGCCGCGCCAGGCGACCTCCAAAAGGCTGTAGCCGGCCGCCCCGGCTGAAAAAAGCGCCGCGTCCCTTTTTATTCCGCTCATAAAATCAATCACCGCGGTTATTGTCCTCGGCGGGGCCGGATTTATACATTATTAAGTTTGATTAAATGTTAATGCGCTGTGAACGAAAAAACGTTGACGCGAAAAATGTCGGATGCTATACTGAAGTAGTTGTAAAAAATGGCATGAGGCGATTTTGGGTACGGGAGGCGGCCGATGGAAAAGAGGAAACGTCGCTGGGGCGACAGGAAGGACGGCTATTGGCTGAGGGATCAGGACGGTCTCCATAAAATAATGCCGTATATAATGCTCCGCCGCACGGAGGCGGAGGCGTTTTTCAAAAAGACACTGGACCTCAGCGCGGTGGGGCCGTACCTTGAGCGGAAAAACGCCGGGGACCCGCAGGCGCGCTTCACCCTGTTCCACGTAATTGGCGCGGCGGCGGTGAAGGCGGTCACGCTGAGGCCGAAAATGAACCGCTTTGTTCAGGGGCGGCGCGTTTACCAGCGGGAACAGGTGTCGCTGGGGTTTGTGGCAAAGCGCCGGTTTGCCGACGACGGGGGCGAGGCGCTCATCTACCTCCATCTGGACGAGGATGTGGACATCGACGCCCTCAATAAAAAGCTGCGCCACGATGTGGACGAAAACCGCTCCGGCAAGCAGGACCACACCACCGACGTTATGGACTGGTTCGGAAGGCTGCCGCGCTGGCTGCTGCGTATAGCCATGTGGATACTGCGCTCGCTGGATCACTTCGGCAAGGTGCCCTACGCGCTTATAAAAGACGACGTGAACTTTGCCTCCATATTTATGGCGAACCTCGGTTCCATAGGCGGCGAGGCCATATATCACCACCTGAACAACTGGGGCACCAACTCGCTGTTTGTGACCATAGGGAAAAAATATATGGCCGAATTTACGGACGAGGACGGGAAAAGGGAGCTGCGCCCCGCCGTGGATATCGGTATCACGATAGACGAACGCATAGCCGACGGGTATTATTACATAAAAACGGTAAACCTTATAGATTATCTGGTCAAACATCCGGAGCTGCTGGACAGACCGGCAAATGAGGAAGTGAACATATGATAAGCAGCGAAGCGCCCTGGAGAGCTTTTTACGGCAACGTGCCTTTTACGCTGGATTACCCGGATTGCAGCATGTTCGACGCCGTTGAGCAAAACGTTGAGAAATATCCCGACTACGTTTCTTTGGAATTTATGGGCGGCAAAATAACCTACAGCCAGCTCCACGAAAGGGTGCACAAATGCGCGAGGGCTTTGCGCGCCGCCGGGATAAAGCCGGGGGACAGGGTGACTGTATGTCTGCCGAACCTGCCCCAGGGGGTGGCGATGTTTTACGCCATCAACCTTATCGGCGCGGTGGCGAACATGATACACCCGCTTTCCAGCGAGAACGAGATAGCTTTTTATATACAGGACAGCCATTCTGTGGCCGCCGTCACGCTGGATCAGTTTTACGGGAAATTTAAAAAGATACGCAAAAAGGCGCCGCTCGATAAGCTGATAGTCACCAGCGTGGGGGACGAGCTGGGTG
Source organism: uncultured Oscillospiraceae bacterium (assembly GCA_964405305.1). Classification (GTDB taxonomy): domain Bacteria; phylum Bacillota; class Clostridia; order Oscillospirales; family Ruminococcaceae; genus UMGS1668. The sequence goes on from CAYONL010000007.1 coordinate 15,598, forward strand.
GGCTTATGAAGCTGGGCTACGCCCTGACCGAGGGCCGCAAAATAACCCCTGTGCCGAGGGGCGAGCCGGGCGTCGTCTTCTGGAAGGACTTTTTAAAGGGCGGCGAGGGCTGGAAGGGCGAATATACCGAAAAACGATATGGCTCCGACCCGGCGGCCATACTTTACAGCGGCGGAACCACGGGCAAAACTAAGGGCATACTGCTCTCCAACCTCAACTTTAACGCGCTGGCCATGCAGACGGCGGCCATGGGCAACGGCTTTTTGCCCGGCGACACTATGCTGGCCCTCATGCCGATATTTCACGGCTTCGGGCTGGGCGTGTGCATCCATACGGTGCAGGTGGCCGGCGGGTGCAGCATACTTATCCCGCGCTTCAACGCGAAGACCTACGCCCAGACGCTTAAAAAGATGAAGCCGAACTATATCGCGGGCGTGCCGACGCTCTATGAGTTCCTCCTTCGCAACCCGCATATGGACGGGGTGGATCTGTCCTTTATGAAGGGCGTGTTCTCGGGCGGAGACTCGCTCTCCATAGAGCTTAAAAAGAAGTTCGACAAGTTTTTAACCGAACACGGCGCGAAAATACAGATGCGCGAGGGCTACGGCACCACGGAGTGCGTCACCGCCAGCTGTCTTACGCCGAACACTCTGGCGAAGGAGGGGAGCATAGGCATCCCCTTCCCGGACACATTTTATAAGATAGTTAAGCCGGGCACAACGGAGGAGGCGCCGGCGGGACAGGAGGGCGAAATATGCATCTCCGGCCCAACGGTCATGGTGGAGTACGTCGGACAGCCGGAGGAGACGGCCGACACCCTGCGCCGCCACGAGGACGGAAAGGTCTGGCTGCATACGGGCGACCTCGGCATGATGGATGAGGATGGCTTTGTATATTTCCGCCAGAGGATAAAGCGCATGATAGTCTCGTCGGGCTACTCCATATATCCCAGCCAGCTTGAGAACGTTATCGACGCGCACCCCATGGTGTCCATGAGCTGCGTGCTCGGCGTGCCGGACCCGATAAAGGTGCAGAAGGTCAAGGCTTTCGTCGTGCTCAAAAGCGGGGTGGCCTCCACGCCGGCCCTAAAAGAGGAGCTGTTTGCTTATTGCCGCAGGAACATTGCGAAATACGCCATGCCCTACGACATAGAGATACGCGAAAGTCTGCCGCAGACGCTGGTGGGCAAGGTGGCGTACACCGAGCTTGAAAAGGAGGAGCTTGCGGCCATGGAGGAGGACGGAGAGCCGAGGCCCGCCGCCGCGACATAATTTTTTAAAATTACCGCTCCCGGAGATGTGCTCGTTTCCGGGGGCGGTTTGTATAATACCCCGTTCGCTGCGCAAAATATGAGCGAGGTGAACGAGATGGGCGATAAAGAACAGGCCACGGAGTTGCCGCTCGGCCTCGGTATGGCTTTGGCGTGCGATCCGGACGTGCTGCGGTATTTTTCGAACCTGACCGCTCCGGCGCAGGAACATTTTATAGCCGGAGCACACAGCATAGGCTCAAAGAAAGAGATGCGGGAGTACGTGGATTCGCTCCGTGATTCGGACAGCGGCAGGATGGACACGCTTTAGCCAAAAAAAGCAGGGCCTCATTTCCGAGACCCTGCTTTACATATATGCGCGGTAATCTATTTCTTTTTGCGGGAAAGGGCCGCGATGGCCGCCGTGGGTATCAGCATGGCGGCGAAGGCCAAAAAGCTCAGCCCGGGGTCAAAGCTGACGCCGGTGGGCGGGTTCGCGTTTTTGTCGCTGACCGATACGCCGGACGCCGAGCTTGAGGGCAGCACGGAGGCGACATTTATCTCGCTCTTGGTGCTTTCGCTGCCGCTGTCGCTCTCACTGTCGCTGCCGGAGGAGGCGGTGGAGGGCAGGGTGCGGCTCAGAGGATATTTTGAAGTGAATATGGGGTAGGAGCCGTTCACGTCAAGGCTTATGCCCCAGCCCCGCAGCGTCTTGCTCTGACTAAAGGTGCGGTAGTTTATGTAGCCCGCGTACCCGGTAAGCAGCTCGGCAAACTCGTCCTCCTGCATGTCGTCCGTGGCGAGGGGGAAGCAGCCGGTGCCGCTGTCCCTTGTGGTGCCGCCCACGGCCAGCGCGGAGTATGTTCCGCTGTCATAGAAGCAGTATTTGATGGCCGATCTGTTGTCCAGCACGCCCGCAAAGCTGCCGCCCTGAACCGTTGGTGCGACAAGCGCGCCGTTTCCGGTGGCCGCGTTGGCCTCAAAGGTTCCGGTGGAGTAGCAGTTTTGTATCTCGGAGTAGTTTTCGCCGACGAAGCCGCCGACATAAGCCTTGGCGCCGCTGTTTTTAGCCGTGCCCGAGGTGTCGCAGTTGGAGAAGCAGTTGAATATCGTGCCCTTATTTATGCCCGTCGCGCCGCCGGTGTATGAGGTGGCGGACGAATCGTTATTCACGGAGGAGGAAACGTCGCCCATGTTGCCGGAATTGTAGATCCGTCCGTGGTTGTCGCCCGCAAGGCCGCCGCAGAAGACGGCGAGGTCGCCCGTTGCGTCGACGCTGACAAAGTCGGAATAGCTTACGCAGTCGTTCATGGCGCTGTTGTTCTGTCCGGCTATGCCGCCCGCAAGTATGTAGCAGATGCCGCCGCTTTTGTTGGCGGCTGTTACGGATACGCTGCCGGAGTTGGAGCAGTTTGTTATGGAGCCGTGGGCGTTGCCTATCACTCCGCCGACGGTGCTGGGCCCGGAGAGCAGGCTGTCGGAGCCGGTGTCGGGCGCGGTGTTCAGGGTGGCGCTGATGCTTCCGGAGTTTACGCAGTCCGATACGCTTCCGTCGCCCGCGCCGACTATGCCGCCGAGATACAGGCAGTTGCCCTTTGTGACGGTGAGCGAGGCGCTGTTGTCGCTGTCGCTGATCCTGCCGGTGTTTTCGCCCGCTATGCCGCCTATACAGACGTTTTTACCCGGCGCGGCGAAGCTGAGAGACGAAAGGTTGTTGCCGCACCCGCTTATGCTTCCGGCGTTGCGCCCGGCTATGCCGCCAAAAGCGCCCTCATCGTTCGTTCCTGCATAGGTCGGGACGGCGGAGAAGGAGGAGGAGCCGGAGAGCGAGCAGCTTGAGATCGTGCCGGAGTTGTACCCGGCTATACCGCCGGACACATACGAGCTGCCCTTTACAGCGCCGCTCACAGTCAGGCCGGAGCCGCTTATAGTTCCGGTATTGTAGCCCGCTATGCCGCCGAAGAAGGTGGTGCCCGGCGCGCCGGAGGCGTCCAGCATGTTGGAGACGGCGGTCATGGGACAGGAATCTATCTTTCCGGCGTTCTTGCCGACAAGGCCGCCGAAATTCGACTTGCCGGTGTTGGCGGCGGCGCTGGTAAGGCTGAGGCCGGCGGAGGCGCGGCAGGACGTTATAGCGCAGTCCTGATCCGCGTAACCGACAAGGCCGCCCAGGTTCGCGGTTCCGGCATCGCCCGCGGCCACCGTTACGCTTCCGGCGACGGTTATCCCGGTGATGTCGCTGTCGGCGGCGTTTCCGGCCAAAATACCGAAAGAGCGCTCGCCCGCGTCCTCATCGGCGTAAGCTATCGTGCCGGTAAGCGCGGAGCCTGTTCCGCTGTTCGTAATTTCGGCGCCGCTGACGTATCCGAAAAATCCGGCGGCGGCGACGTTCTCATATTTAAGATACTCGTCCTTGAGTTCAAAGCTGGAGACAGGATGACCCGCAAAGTCAAAGTGCCCGGTAAAGGGATTGGCCGCCGTGCCTATGGGCAGCCACAGCCCGACAGCGTCTATGTTGTCGGAGAGCTTAAAGTATTTGTCGGTCGCGTAGCCGTTTATGCCGTTTACGTTGGCGGCGAACTGCGCAAGCTTCGCAAGGCTGTCTATTATATAGGGGTTGTCCGCGCTGCCGCTTTCAGGCGCGCCGGGGTCGGTGTTGGCGACGGGAAACGCATATGTATTGTCCGCTTCCGGCAGGAGGGGACGAAAAACGCGAAAGTAATATGTGACAGGGTCGCCCGCATTGGGAGTTACGGAGAGAGTAAAATCGTTGTAGCCCTTTGCAAGCGTCAAATTGTAGACGCCTGTCCCGGAGGTCAGCTCCTGCACGGAGAGACCGCCGCCCGTAAGTGTGGCCGTACCCGTAAAGGTGACCGAGACGGTGGACGCGCCATCGGTAAATTTCAAAGCCTGCGTGGGCTTAGTGTTTTCATCGACGGCGGGCGTGATGGTGTGCGCGGTGGAGTCCGCCCCGGTGATAACGACGGAGGGGCCGTCCGCCAGCGCCATAACCGCAAGTAGCCCAAGCGACAGGATGAGCACCGCAAATATGCTCAAAAACCTACAGATTTTTTTCATCTTTCTCCTCCTCATACACTTCAGGGCAGAGCTCCTTTATTTTAGCTTCCAAAGCAAAAAAATCTTCCATGGCGTCGGGCTTCTGGTTGGGGTTGCGGAGCAGAGCCGCCGGATGGTACGTTCCCATCACGAGCCGGTCGCCCAGGGGCTTCCACTGTCCGTGCTCAACCGTCACCTTAAAGGCGGGGCTTATAAACCGCTGCGCCGCCACACGCCCAAGGCAAACAATGAGTTTGGGATCCAAAAGCCGTATCTGCTCCCGCAGCCAAGGCTTGCAGGCCTGAACCTCGCCGTCCTCCGGGTCGCGGTTTTTGGGCGGGCGGCACTTGACCATGTTGGCTATGTATATGTTTTTGTCGCGGGAAAGGCCAATGGCATCCAGCATCAGATCCAGCAGCTTGCCGCCGCGGCCGACGAAGGGCTCTCCCTGTAAATCCTCGTTCTCGCCCGGGCCCTCGCCGATGAAAAGCACCCGCGAGTTGGGCCGGCCCACACCGAACACGACGTTGTGCCGTGTCTCACAAAGGCCGCACTCCCGGCAATCCAGACACTGGGAACGAAGCTCATCAAGGTTTTCAGCCATTCACATATCCTCCGGTAAAACATTATATTTCACTATCAGTATATCATAACGCCTGTAGAGCGGCAATAAAATAAACCCTCGGCGCGGGCGGAAATTTGGCTCTTATAACTCTTGCGCCGCCGCCTCCCATTTAGTATGATTATTATAGAAAATTTAGGGAGGAAACAGTATGTCTGAAAAGATCCTTGTCGAAACTTCCGCGCGTCACCTGCATGTCAGCGCCGCCGACCTCGCCGTTCTGTTCGGAGAGGGGCACGAGCTGTGCAGCAAGAAGGACCTGTCCCAGCCCGGCCAGTTCGCCTGCACGGAGCGGGTGGACGTTGTCGGGCCCAAGCGCACCCTTTCTGGCGTCACCATACTTGGCCCTGTGCGCCCGGCGACCCAGGTGGAGATATCTCTGACCGACGCGCGCTCCATAGGCGTGGCCGTTCCCATCAGGGAAAGCGGAGATATTGCCGGTTCCGGCGCCTGCAAGCTTGTGGGACCATGTGGAGAGGTGGAGATAGCCGAGGGCGTCATCGCCGCCAAGCGCCACATACATATGACTCCGGCGGACGCGGAGCATTTTGGCGTCGCGGATAAGCAGATCGTTTCAGTGAAGGTCGGCTCCAACGGCAGAAACACCGTTTTCGGAGACGTGGTCGTTCGTGTCAGCCCGAAATTTGCGCTTGCCATGCACATAGACACCGACGAATCGTCCGCATCGGGCGGCGCGGCCACAGAGGGCGAAATAATCCTTTAAAGGGACGCATGATTCTATACTAAGTATAACTGCGGCTTTCCCGGCGGTACACTATCCAAAAGTATAGTTCCGGCCGCCGTTTTTGGGCAGCCGGAACATTTTTATCCGCCGGATTCAGAGGGTGATGTATTCGCTTTTGGCGAAACCCACCGTGCCGCCGTAGTTTACGGTGCTCCAGCCGTCCCGCTGGCCGAGCACGGTGAGCACCGACCCTTTGGGCGAGGAGGTGAGCACGGCGGCGGTGGCGGAGGGCTTTGCCCGGATATTCAGTCCGCCCGACATGGTGGCGACGCGCCCTGTCTGGTCGCTCTGAGGATTCACAAGCGGAAGGCCGAAATACTGGGCCACCGAGCCGGCTATATTTTTGCCTATGGCGGGCAGGTTGTTTTTTATCCAGGCGGCGTCCTCCTCGTTGTCGTGGTAGGCCAGCTCCACAAAGACCGACGGGGCTTTCGTCTGCCGCACCTCGCCCAGGCGCAGGGTGCTTTCGGTCGTAACCTTGTCGGGCAGCGGGTAAATTGAGCGAAGGCCCGCCGCCACCAATTCCGCGCCGCGCTTGCCGTTTGCGGAGCCGGGCGCATAAAACACGATGATGCCTCTGGCTGTGCCGAATTTGCCCTCGCCCGCCGCGTTGGAGTGCAAAGCGAGGTGCAGGTCGTAGTTTCCGGCGTTGGAGGCGCGGATGGAGGTCGCGGCGGTCATTTCGGGCCGGTTGCGGACGTAGCGTATGCCGGAGGCGCGGAGCCATGGCTCCATCTCGTCCGCCAAGAGGTTCATGTAATATTCTTCGGTGCCGCCGTTTACGTATTCGTTTGCCTCCTGAGTGGAGGGCGAAAGATAAATAATGGGCAACAGGAGTCATCCTCTCGTTTTTTATCATTATATGATGAATCAAAAAAATCATTGCAATAGCAGGCCCGGGTGGTATAATTAGAAAATAAAAAAATAAGCGCCCGAGCGCGAAGGAGGTACATAAATGGAGATCCGTTACGAAAAAACAACCGCGCCGAAGCAGAAGCCGGACGAGAAGGCTCTGGGTTTCGGCAAGTATTTTACAGACCACATGTTCGTCATGGACTACACCGAGGGAGAGGGCTGGCACGACGCCGCCATAGTACCCTACGGTTCCATAGAGCTCGATCCCGCAACTCTGGTGCTGCACTATGCCCAGGAGACTTTTGAGGGTTTAAAGGCTTACCGCGCCGAAAACGGCGAGATCAAGCTGTTCCGCCCGGAGATGAACGCCCGCCGCATGATGCGTTCCAACGAGCGTCTGTGCATGGCCCAGTTCCCGGAGGACATGTTTGTGGAGGCCGTCCGCGCACTGGTGGATTACGAGCGCGACTGGGTTCCCTCGGCGCCGAACACCTCGCTCTATATCCGTCCGTTCCAGTTTGCGACGGAGTGCGCCGTCGGCGTGCACGCCTCCAGAAAGTATAAATTTTTAATCATCCTGTCCCCGGTGGGCGCTTACTACGCCACGGGTCTTGCCCCGGTGAAAATATACGTGGAGGACGAGTATGTCCGCGCGGTCAAGGGCGGCACAGGCTTTGCCAAATGCGGCGGCAACTATGCGGCCTCCATCGCGGCGCAGACCAAAGCGGCCAAGCTCGGCTATTCACAGGTGCTGTGGCTGGATGGCGTGCACCGCAGGTATGTGGAGGAAGTCGGCACGATGAACGTCATGTTCAAGATCGACGGCGAGATATACACCGCGCCGATAGACGGCTCCGTCCTTCCCGGCATCACCAGAGATTCCAGCATCCGTCTGCTAAAAGAGTGGGGCTACAAGGTCAATGAGACGAGCCTTGCCATAGACGACCTTATGAAAGCCGCCCGCGACGGCAAGCTTGAGGAGTGCTTCGGCACAGGCACCGCCGCCGTTATCAGTCCGGTGGGCGAGCTGTTCTTCAAGGGCGAGACGGCCGTTATAAACGGTGGAGAGATCGGCTCCCTGACCCAGAGGCTCTACGACACCCTGACCGGGATCCAGTGGGGCCGCCTGCCCGACCCCTACGGCTGGACCCAGACGGTGTGAACGAAGCCTTTGCGCTTTTAGACGGCCGCCGGTAAAACGTAGTCGCCGGATGGCTGACCGCGTACCGCCTTTCTTCAATAGTGAAAATTAAAAACAGCGCCTGTTTCCTTTCACGGCGAAAGGAAGCGGGCGTTTTTTTACTGATCGTTTTTAGCGGCGGGCGGTTACAGCGCCTTTTCGCACTCTTTCATGGCCTCCAGCGTGTCCTCCAGCAGGCGGTCCAGGTCCCAGCCCAGCAGGGCGGCGCCCTTTTCGATCACCTCGCGGTCGCAGCCGGCGGCGAACCTTTTGTCCTTAAACTTCTTTTTCAGAGATTTAAGCTCCATGTCCTGACAGCTTTTCGACGGGCGCATAAGGGCCGCCGCGCCGATAAGCCCGGTCAGCTCGTCCACCGCGAAAAGCACCTTCTCCATCTCGTGCTGCGGTTCCACGTCGGAGCACAGCCCCCAGCCATGGCTGGCGACCGCATGGATGAGCCGCTCGTCAAGCCCCTGTCCGCGCATTATCTCCACCGCCTTGACGCAGTGCTGCTCCGGCCACATCTCAAAGTCCAGATCGTGCAGCAGCCCCACGGTGGCCCAAAAGTCCGCCTCGTCGCCGTAGCCCAGCTTTTCGGCGTACCAGCGCATGCAGAATTCCACGGTTTTTGCGTGGCGCAGGTGGAACTCCTCCTTGTTGTACTCGGTAAGCAGCGCCCATGCCCCGTCCCGTGTTATAGCGGCCAAAGGAAAGCCCTCTTTCGTTTTTTCTGATTATAGCACAGGGTGTGCCGCCTGTCCAACCGGGCCGGGCGGGAAAAGCGCCCCCTACTTCACCGATACGGTGACGGCGCCGCCGGGCGGAGTTATCATGATGCAGTTCGGCCCGCCCAGCGCGCAGGTCATTTTGCAGTCGCTTTTGAGGTCGGGCGCGCCGCGGAGCAGGACCTTGGTGGAGCCGGGCAGCCACATGGGCGGCAGGAAGGACGGCGTGCAGGGAACGGTGGCGCCCACGGCCTTTGCGGCCACGGCGGCGGGGTTGCTGGGGGAGTTGCATATTCCGAAGGTGCCCTTTGGTATATCCATTATATTCAGCGCGGGGGTGTTTGCGGCGTTCACCGTGCCTGCGGCGGAAAGCGGCAGCGGGTTCGCGCCGTACATGCACTGGCACAGGGCGCCTGTGTTTACCTGAACGGCCATAGCGACAGCCTCCTTGTTTGTATTACCACAATCATACTATTAAGGATACGCTAATTCAAGCATTAATTTGGCCGGCGACACGGTTTGACAAAAAATTCGCGCCCGGCGCGATATCATGTTTTATGCGGGCGGGCCCCGCAAGACGAAAAATGGAGGCGTCCTGCCATGCAGGTGAATATCGAGACGGACGATGTGAGAGTCATCGCGTATATAAGCGGCGAGATAGACCACCACAACGCGCCGTCCATCCGGCAGAGGGTGGACAGCGCGGTGGAGTGCGCCTACCCGGAAAAGCTGGTGCTGGATATGGGCGGCGTGACATTTATGGACAGCTCGGGCATAGGGCTGATAATCGGGCGGTGGAAGCTGATGCAGGCGCTTTCGGGCGAGCTTGAGGTGGCCAACGCCCCGCAGCACATCAAAAAAGTTATGCATGTGGCGGGGCTGGAGCGGCTCTGCCAGACCCGGAGGACGGAGGCGGAGATGAAATGAAAGCAAAAAACGAGATGCGCCTCGCCTTTGACAGCAGGTCGCAGAACGAATCCTTCGCAAGAACGGCGGTGGCGGCCTTCATAGGCTCGCTGGACCCGAATTTTGAGGAGGTGGCGGACATTAAGACGGCCGTTTCGGAGGCCGTGACAAACTGCATAGTCCACGCCTATAAAAACACCATAGGCACGGTGTACATAACCGTAAAAATATACGAGGGCGGCCGGGTGAGCGTTTCGGTGAGGGACCGGAGCTGCGGCATAGCCGATGTGCGAGAGGCGATGCAGCCGCTGTTTACCACCTGCGAGACCGGCGAACGGGCGGGGCTGGGTTTCTCCATAATGGGCACTTTTATGGACAAGCTCCGGGTCAGGTCGAAGCCGGGGAGCGGCACAACGGTCACCCTCGAAAAAACCATCGTGTCGAAGGGCAGTAATAATGGAGAAGACGGATCCGGAGCTGAGAAAAGCAAAAATTGAGCAAAACCTGGGGCTGGTGCACTCCTGCGCGCACAAGTTTTGCGGGCGTGGAATAGAATACGACGATCTTTTTCAGGCGGGCTGCATGGGGCTTGTAAAGGCCTGCGACGCCTTTGACCCGGAGCGGGGCACCATGTTTTCCACCTACGCCGTGCCGGTGATTTTGGGCGAGATAAGGCGGCTGTTCCGGGACGGGGGCGCTGTGAAGGTCTCGCGCACCATAAAGGAGCTCTCTCTGCGCGTGGCAAGGGAGCGGGAGCGCTTTTCCCTGAGAATGGGCAGGGAGCCGGCGGTCTCGGAGCTGGCGCAGGGGCTGGGCGAAAGCGAGGAGGCCGTGAACGAGGCCATCTGCGCCGGTTCGCCCGTGCTCTCCCTGACGCAGGACGACGACGACGGCGGCGGACAGATAGACGTGCCGGTGGATTCGCCGGAGGAGTATACCACCGAGCGGCTCTCTGTGGCCGAGGCCATGGATACGCTGGACGGGCGGGACAGGGAGCTGATAACCCTGCGCTATTTCGGCGGAAAGACCCAGTCCGAAACGGCGTCGCGCCTCGGCATGACCCAGGTGCAGGTCTCCCGCCGCGAGAAAAAGATACTGGAGCGCCTGCGGCTGGAGCTTTCGGGCTAAAAAGCCGCGGCCGGCAAAAAGCCGGAGACTCAAAGACTTAACAGCAGGAACATACTGCAAAGCTGGTAAAAGCAAAAGCAGACGGCCCAGGCCAGCGCCGTCTGAAAAACGCATTGGGCCACGGCCGCCCAGACTCCGAACTCCTTGCGGCAGGCGGCCAGAGCGGCGGCGCAGGGCGTGTAAAGCAGCACGAACAGCATGAACGAGCAGGCCGACAGCGGCGTAAAGGCCCCCGCAAGGCCATCCCGCCCCAGCAGCAGCGTCAGCGACGCGGCGACGGACTCCTTTGCGGCAACTCCGGCCAGCAGGGCAGCGGCGCTCTGCCAGCTTCCGAAGCCGAGGGGGGCCAGTGCGGGCGCGAATATCCTGCCCAGCGCGGCCAAAAGGCTTTCAGAGGGGTTGGCGGCGGGCAGAAGCTCCGCTCCGAAACGGCCCAGCGCCCAGACGAGCGCGTTGACGGCCAGGATGACCGTCCCGGCCTTTGTTATAAATCCGCGCACATGCTCCCAGACATGGCGGCCAAGCCCGCGGACATCAGGAAAACGGTACGGCGGCAGCTCCATCACAAATTCGGGCGGGGCGGCCGCCCTTTTTTTATGCCCGAGCACGGCGGCGCAGACGGCGGCAATGCAAAGCCCGGTGAGGTAGAGCAGCCCTGCGACAGGCGCCGCCCGTCCCGGAAAAAACACGCCGGAGAGAAGGCCGTAGACCGACAGCTTCGCCCCGCAGGACATAAAAGGGATGAGCGCGGAGGTGAGCCGTCTTTCCCGCTCGCTCCCAAGGCTTTTGGCGGCCATTATGGCGGGAACGGAGCAGCCGAACCCCAGCAGCATGGGGATAAAGCTGCGCCCGGTAAGCCCAAAGCGCCGCAGCACTCCGTCGGCGGCAAAGGCGGCCCGCGCCATGTAGCCGCTGTCCTCCAGCACCGAAAGGAACAGGAAAAGAAGCGCTATCTGAGGCAGGAAGGCGAGCACCGCGCCCACGCCGCCCACTACGGCCTCCGAAAAGAAGGCGGTAATGCCAACGGAGACGCCGAGACGGGACAGCAGAGGGGGCAGCAGCCCGGCCAAAAGCGCGGTTCCGTGCTCAAACAGAGCCTTGAGCGCCGCGCCGGGGGCCCCGAACGCGAGCCAAAAGGCGGACAGCATGACCGCAAGAAAAACGGGCGCGGCAAAGCGCCGGGCCATGAGCACCCGGTCGAGCTTTTCCGTCGCCGTCACCGCGGGCGGGGGGTATTTTACGACGTCCGCCATGGCGAGGTCTATGGCGGCGTAGCGGGCTGCGGCGAAGGCTGCGGCCGGTGTCTGACCGCTTTCGTCGGCGTAGGCCCGCCGTATGCGCTCCACCTCGCCGCGCTGGCTTTTGCGAAGGCCCAGCTCGTTTTCGGCGTCCTCCTCCTGCTCAAGCAGGCGGGAGGCGTTTCGTATCGGAGACAGGGCGGAGGCAGTGGCGGCCATGGGAAGCAGGGCGTCCAGCGCCCTCTGGGTCGGGGCGTCGTACTTTAGCCGCGGGTGTGGACGGGAGCGCCCCGCCGCCGCGCGCCGGATGGCCTGGATAAGCGCGCCAAGGCCCTGCCCCGTCCGCCCGGAGACGGCCACAACGGGTACGCCGAAACAGCGGCCCAGCGCCTCGCTATCAGTTTTTATGCCGCGCCTTGCCGCTTCGTCCGCCATGTTTAGGGCCAGCACCACGGGTGTTCCGAGCTCGGTGAGCTGCGCCGTCAGATACAGGCTGCGGCCAAGCTCCGCCGCGTTCGCCACAGCTATGATAACGTCCTGTCCGCCCTCATAAATGCAGTCGCGGGCGGCGCGCTCCTCCAGCGAAAAGGGGCAGAGCGAGTATGTTCCGGGCAGGTCTGTCAACAATATGGCTGGCGAGGCGCCGCGGATGAAGCCGGCCTTTTTCTCGACAGTAACGCCGGGCCAGTTGCCCACATATAGCCTGCTGCCGGTCAGCGCGTTGAAAAGAGTGGTCTTGCCGCAGTTCGGGTTTCCGGCAAGGGCGGCGCGCAGGGGCATCTCAGCGCTCCCCCCTTGCGACGGGGACGACCAGCACGTCGGCGGCCTCGCTCTCCCTAAGGGTCAGCTTTCCGCGCCGCAGCGATATGACCGCCGGCCCTCCGAACGGCGCGAAGCCCTCCAGCTTGATCTCTGTGCCCGGCGTAAGGCCCAGCTCGGCCAGCCGCCGTATGACCGCGACCCGGCCGCACAGCCTTGCCACCTTTGCGCGGGCGCCCGGCCTGAGTGAAAAAAGCGATACAGTTTCCATGTTTCCTCCTGTAGCGTGCCGCGGATATGGCGAAAATTGCGGGAAAAAATAAGCCGGGCGGCGCGCATTGAAAAATTTACATTTTTCCTATACTATTAAAATGAAAAGGGGGCGTTTATATGGCTGAGGAAAAATACGACGTGACGGGCATGAGCTGTGCCGCCTGCGCTTCACATGTAGAAAAGGCTGTGGCAAAGGTTCCGGGTGTGGATTCGGTGGAGGTCAGCCTGCTGACGAACAGCATGGTGGTGCGCGGAGACGCGACGGAGGCGGACGTGATCGCGGCGGTGGAGTCCGGCGGTTACGGCGCCGCGCCGCACGAGGAACAGACGCCCACCGAAGGTCGCGCTGACCCGGAGGCGGCATCGCTGAAAAAAAGGCTCATATATTCACTTATATTCCTGCTGCCGCTGTTTTATCTCTCAATGGGGCACATGATGGGGCTGCCTGTGCCGTCTTTTTTCATGGGCGCGGAAAACTCGCTGAGACTTGCGCTGGTGGAGCTGGCGCTGACTATACCAATAGTGATAATCAACCGTAAATATTACACAAATGGCTTCAAGGCCATGCTGCACGGCGCGCCGAATATGGATTCGCTGATAGCGGTGGGCTCCGCGGCGGCTCTGGGCTACGGGCTTTTTGCCACGGTGGAGATAGCGGCGGCCCTCTCCCAAGGCGATACGCATACGGCCCACGGCTGGATGATGAACCTATATCTCGAGTCGGCGGGCATGATACTTTCGCTGATAACGGTGGGAAAATACCTTGAGGCGCGGTCAAAGGGCCGCACATCGGAGGCGATAACGCGCCTTATCAAGCTTGCGCCGCAGACGGCGACGGTGGTTAGAAATGGCGCGGAAATGGAGGTGCCTGTTTCAGAGGTCGCCGCCGGGGACATAGTCACGGTTCGGCCGGGCGGGAGGATACCGGTGGACGGCGTGGTGACGGAGGGCGGTACGGCGGTGGATGAGTCCGCGCTGACGGGCGAGAGCGTGCCGGCCGAAAAGGCGCCGGGCGACCGGGTGTTGGCGGCCTCCATCAACAGGACGGGCTACATCCGTTTCCGTGCGGAGCGGGTGGGCGCGGACACCTCTTTTGCCAAGATCATCCGGCTGGTGGAGGAGGCATCCTCCTCCAAAGCGCCCATAGCGCGGCTGGCTGACAAGGTGGCGGGAGTGTTTGTGCCGGTGGTGATAGGCATAGCGGCGGTGACGGTGGCGGTTTGGCTGCTGTCGGGTGCGGAGTTCGCCTTTGCGCTGACCTGCGGCATATCCGTGCTGGTCATCTCATGCCCGTGCGCGCTGGGGCTGGCAACGCCGGTGGCGATAATGGTTGGGACAGGGCGCGGCGCGGAACAGGGCATACTGATAAAGTCGGCCGAGGCGTTGGAGCGCGCTCACTCCGTAAACACCATGGTGTTCGACAAGACGGGTACGCTGACCGAGGGCGCGCCGAAGGTGACGGATGTGACAGCCGGGCCGGGTATGACGGAGGAGGAGCTTTTGAGCATCGCCGCATCGCTTGAGCACGGGAGCGAGCACCCGTTGGCGGAAGCTGTGATTGAGCGCGCGAAGGAGCGGGACATAGCGCCGGAAAATGCCGAAAACTTCCTGTCCCTGCCGGGCATGGGTGTGGAGGCCGAGGTCGGTGGCCGGCGCTTTTTCGCCGGAAACCGCAGGCTGGCGCAGGAACGCGGCGCTTTGAGCACCGAGTGGGCCGAGAGCGCCGAAAAGCTGGCCGCGGAGGGGAAGACCCCGCTTTATATAGGCGCGGAGGGGCGTATACTCGGCATAATTGCGGCGGCGGACCCTGTCAGGGAGAGCAGCCGTCCGGCCCTTGCGGCGCTAAAGGCCATGGGGATAGAGACGGTCATGCTCACCGGCGACAACATGCTTACGGCGGAGGCGGTGCGCGGCAGGCTCGGCATGGCGAGGGCCATTGCGGAGGTGCTTCCGGAGGACAAGGAGCGGGAGGTGGCCGCCCTGCAAAGCTCCGGCCGGACGACAGCCATGGTGGGCGACGGCATAAACGACGCGCCCGCGCTGGCTCGGGCGGACGTGGGCATAGCCATAGGCGCGGGCGCGGATGTGGCCATAGATTCGGCCGATATCGTGCTCATGCACAGCGACCCGGCGGACGCGGCCCGCGCGGTAAAGCTCAGCCGAGCCGTTATGCGCAACATAAAGGAGAACCTGTTTTGGGCGTTCTTTTACAATATAATAGGCATACCGATAGCGGCGGGCCTGTTTTATCCCATATGGGGCTGGCAGCTGACACCCATGTTCGCGTCGGCGGCCATGAGCCTTTCGTCGGTCTGCGTGGTGTCCAACGCGCTGCGGCTCCGTGGCCTGCGGCTGGATATGCCGGAAACAGATAAAGAAACAGAGAAAGAGGAGAAAAAGAAAATGACGAAAAAAGTTATGGTCGAGGGCATGATGTGCAACCACTGCGTGGCGCATGTGGCAAAGGCGCTGGGCTCGCTTTCGGGAGTTGAAAAGGTGGACGTGGACTTGAAGGGCGGCTTCGCGGCGCTGGAGCTTTCCACCGACGTTCCCGACGAAAAAATACGCGCGGCGATAGACGAGGCGGGGTATAAAGCCGGCGCTATAATTTAACAATAAAATATTGACAAGCGCCAATCCGACTGATATAATAAGAAAGCTGTCGGATAGACGAGCCATTAGCTCAGTTGGCAGAGCACTTGACTTTTAATCAAGGTGCCCGGGGTTCGAATCCCCGATGGCTCACCATAAAACAAAAGAGTCCCGTATGGGGCTCTTTTGTTTTATAACGAAAGGGGATTCGAAGGGGAGCGGGAGTGAATGACGCGCCCGTGGCGCGTCAGAGCCGCGACTGACCGAGCGACCCGGTCGCGAGAGTCGAATCCCCGATGGCTCACCAAATCAGCACGATGGTTTTGATACGAAACCATCGTGCTTTTTCTATATCCGAAATCCCTTGTGACACAAGGCTTTCTCCCCTTTCGGCATAATAGAATAGTTTCATCGTATCATAATTAACTCTACCAAAGTTGAAGTAAGAGGACTTGAACCCTCCCATTTTCATTCCCTTAAAGATCGCGATGAAACTTTTATTATTGAGTTGGTTTCAACGTGGCTCAAATAGTTTCATTGTGACACATAAAAGTTTCATTGTCATTGAAAATTGAGAATTTTTATGATACAATTTATACAGTATTATGCATCCTATGCACAGAAAAGGAGAATGGATTATGGGACTGTTTGATTTTTTCAAAAAGCCGAAACCCGTGGTTCCTAAACAAGAACCCGCAAAACTCTCCGTGCCTGAATCAGACAAAAAATACTACCAAAACGATTCATACTATACTGATGTAGCGTTTTCTGGCACTTCGTTTGAGAAAAGGGTGATATCCTTTGAGGAAAGAAAAAAGACTGCAATTCCTTCAAGGACAGGACTATACCCCGCTGAAATCTTATTGCTGGAATATTGTTCGTATGGTACCTACCCCGGTCCAAAGAATGGGTATCCGGGATTTTGGTGGTTTGAATACGGAATCAGAGATGTTGGTGCAGCACTAAAGAGCCTTGAAAACAGGGGCTACATTGTCTTCGCCACAGCAAAGGAATCTCTTAATAACTTTACAATTCCGCAGTTAAAAGAACTTCTGACCTCCAAGGAGTTGACTACTTCTGGCAAGAAAGAAGACCTTGTTATGCGTGTAGCAGATGCGTTCTCTGAAGCGGAATTGCTTGCAACTGGTGTTCAAATCAAGTATATGCTGACAGAATTGGGACAGCGTGAATTGACCGAAAACAAATATGTTCCTTATATGCATAAGGCGCACAACAAGACAACAGAAGATGCCCGTTTTGGTATGACTTTCAATGTGTGGAGTATCAACAAATTGCTTGGCACAGGGGATAAGACTAACTGGAAAGCGGTTGTGGAAGAACAAGAGAAGAAAATGGGATTGCAAACAGCCGAAAGCAATGCAAGAACCATGGAAACCTTGAAAAAGGTCAGTCCCCAATTGTTTAAGGAACTTAAAACACAAGACCAGCAGTTGGAAGCAGTACAATCGGCAAGAAAAGAATATGATGAAAGCAAAGATATCAATTCGTATATTGCCTTTTGGGAAATGCTTTGGGAAAATGGTGGATTGTTGTTCCGTGGATCAAAGTGGCATTTTGAATTAGCAGATTTGTACATTACTGCAAAGAGATATAATGATGCTCTGCGGTTTGTTAAGAAGTTAAAGAGGGAGCGTAAGGAATACGCAGACAAGGCTGATTCGTATATCGCAAGAATTGAAAAACTAATAGGGAAACAATCTGGAAAACAGTAATAATTTCACAATGGTTTCATATCTGGCGCTATGGTTTCATTTCCAAGTGAAACCCTTTGAAACCATATAAAACCGTATCATTATTATCAAACTAATTCAAAGAATAACCGCTTCACGATGCGACTTGTGAGGCGGTTTTTTGTTGTAAGTAACCCACTTTTTAACCCACTTGACCTAAAGGTAGTGTCAAGGTTTATGGTAGTGTCAAGGTTTATGCGCAAATTAGTTTGCAGTCTCTGAGAGAAAGTCGT
>CAYONL010000008.1:0-20365 GCA_964405305.1 uncultured Oscillospiraceae bacterium
GTCCACCCGGCAGCCAGTGCAGTTTATCATGTCCGGCGTGATGGGGGCGTGGTTCAGCTCGCTCCAAAGCCGGGCGGTCTTTTCGCGCAGGGCGTCGTCGTTGTTTACGGTGGCTGTCCGCGCGTCGCACTTTTCACAGTCCAGCCCGCAGCAGGCGATAAGTTCTTTCATAATACATGTCCTCCTTTTTATTTGTAGCTCCGTTTTACATAAAGAGCATCCAGACGAGCTTTGAGATGATGTGGCAGCCCGCGTGGCAAAGCATGGCGTACTGGATGCCGTATTTGCGGTAAAGCCAGCCGAAAACAAGCCCCAGCCCGCCGTTTAGCAGGAAGCAGCGGAACACGATGAGCGGCGTCAGCTCTCCGAAAAGGCCCACCGTTGCCGGCAGATGGCCCGCCGCGAAGGCCATGGCCGTAAGCAGGTTGGCGGCGACAAAAAGGCCGGTGGGGATATTCTCCCTCTCCCTCCCGCGGAAAAAGAGCTTCCAGCCGAGGAAGGCGACCAGCGACATGAGGAACAGCCGCATGAGCACCTCCTCTATGATCCCGCCGTAAAGCACGGAGGACGCGATATTTGCCGGGGTGGTGAGCTGGGGGTAGGTGGCGGCAAGCGCCGGTATCCACCGGGCAAAGGTCCAGTAATCCAGCGAAAACAGCAGGCCGCAGACCGCCGTTATCGCCAGCGTGGCCGCGAGCCTTCTCCTTTCAAACCCCAGCGGGCGCATAAGGCCCACCTTTTCCGACAGTATGTAGCCGAAAAAGCCGCAGAAGGCCGCGTACACCGCCGACTGCGCCGTGGTCAACACCAGAAACGCGCCGTAGCTGCCCATCTGCGCCAGAAGCAGGCTTTTCACCTCGCCGGTGTAGGACGCGAACAGGTACATGCCGGTGAACAGGCCGCCCAGCGCCGCGACCGGCACCAGGACAAGGGCAAATTTTATCGCCTTTTTTACATAGTCCTTCATTTGTTTCACTCCTCAAGGGCGGGCGACGAGATAACCGGTGGGCTTCTTGCCCTGCCGTGCCGCCCGTCCTTACTCTCCCTGTGTTTTTGCATCAGGCCGCCCAAGCTCCGTCGGCAAAGCGGCGTCAGCTCTCCGAAAAGGCCCACCGTTGCCGGAAGACGGCCCCCGCCATCTGCCCTGCGGCCGCCCGCCCTTATTTATCACATATAATTATATTATCATTAGCGGTGATCATCAAGAGCTTTTTTGGCGCGGCTTTGTCCGGCGGAGGGTGTGCGAAAATAAATTCAAAAAAGCTAGTGACATTTGGTTCTAAATAGTATAAGCTATCAATTAGTAAATAGTATCAAGTTTGGAGCATACATCATGGAAAAACGAAACACGATACAACGCGCTCTGGTGCTGGAGGCGGTCAATGAGCTCAGGTGCCACGCCACGGCGGAGGAGATATATGAGCGCATAGTAAGAGGCCACCCCAGCATCAGCCGGTGCACCGTATACCGGAACCTGCAGCGGCTGTGCGAGCTGGGCGAGATAAGGAAAAGGGAGATACCCGGCACCGCCGACCGCTTTGACCATATCTGCACCGACCACTACCATGTCCGGTGCGCCGGATGCGGCCGCGTGTTCGATGTGGATATGAATTACATGGCCGGGCTGGAGAGCGCCATAAAGGACGCCCACGGGTTCGTTTTCTCCGGGCACGATATTGTTTTCAAGGGCGTCTGCCCCGACTGCCAGCGGAAGGCCCGCGGCGGTTGAGCACAGCACAATGCAGATGGTACCCCCCTCTGTAAATTATAAATTTAAGGAGAACAGTTATGAGAAGCATTACTACATTGGACCTGCAATACGCGCACAGATTTTATGGGTTCCAGGGTGAGGCGCAGTACCTTCACGGCCACACCGGCATACTCACCATAGAGGTTGAGGACACAGTGAACCCCGGCGTCAATATGGTTTTCCCCTGCAACGAGATCAAAAAGACCGCGTGGGACGTGCTCCGCAACTTTGACCACGCCCTTATACTCAGGGAGGACGACCCTCTGCTGCCCGCAATACTCGATGTCTATGAAAAACAGGGCATCAGGAACGGCGCGCCGACAAACCAGATGAAGGGCCCAGCCTTTAAGACCGAGCTGGCGACCGCCTACCCTGAGTGCCGCCTTGTTGTGACCAAAGAGACCATGACCGTTGAGGGCATGATCAAGATTGTCTACGACCTCTTGAAGGACAAGCTGAACATTGCGAAGCTCACCTTTACCAGCGGCGTAAACGCGGCCTCCGCGGAGTTTGCGACCGGAAATAGCATGGAGCGCTGCCCTCTGTGCGGAATAGCCCTGGATGAAAACGGCGTCTGCCCGAAGTGCGGCTACAGGAAAAAGTAATTTCGCGGCCGCGCGAAGTGACACCGGCGCAGTGCGCACAGTTTAAAAATAGAATATAATAAGCGGCGCGCCCCCCAAAAGCCAGACAGTGCGAAACACTGAAACAGCTTTGGGGGCGCGCCGCGTCATAAGTTCTTTTATTCCCTCCCGCCCGGAACGGAGTCCAGATGCGCCCTAAGTCCCGCTTTAAACGGAGTGGACGAGACGGGCAGGCCGGCTTCCCGCGCCTTGGAGAGGTCGTAGGAGCGGTCGCAGAAGAAGGGACGGTAATCCGGCCTTTCGGCAAGGCACTGTTCCACCGGCACATCCCGTATGCGCAGCGGTACGCCCAGCATATCCGCAAGGGTGGCAAAGTACTGGCGGGCCTCTATGATTTCCGGGCCGCCGGTCATAAATATCTGGCCCAAGGCCCGCTCGTTCCCAACGCAGCCCAGCATGACGTTCACAAGGTCGGGGGCGTAGTGCGGGTGCTGTAAAAATCGGCCGCCGCCGGCCAGCGCCATCTCCTCACCGGCCAAAAGCTTCTCAATAAGCCGGTCGTCCCGGCTGTGCATGGGAAAGCTGCCGAGTTTGGAGCCGGGACCGTAGACATGGCCGGTGCGCAGTATGGTCCACTTTGGCCCGGCACAGCCGCAGGACAGAAACTCCAGCTCACAAAGCCGCTTGGCGCCGCCGTAGCCCACGCTGGTGTAAAAATCGCTCTCCTCATTCTGCGGTGTGCGTATGTGCCCGGGGTCAAACACAAAGTCGGTGGAGAGCACCACAAGCTGCTTCGCGAGGGCGCCGAAAACGGCTATATCCTGACGGGCGTGCTCCGGGCGCATACAGATGCAGTCGATCACCGCGTCCCAAACGGTTCCCGCACTTTGCAGGGCCGCCAAAAAGGAGGGGTCGTCGTTTCTGTCGGCGTGCAGGTTGATGACGCCGTCGTCTTCGGTGCCGTGACCGCGCGTAAGCGTCCAGACATGGCACCCGGAGGCCAGCGCCGACCGCACCAGCGTTCCGCTTATAAATCCGCTGCCACCCAGCACAAGAATGTTTTTTCCCACAAGGCTCTGTTCCGACAAAATAAGTACCTCCTGATAATATGTATTATGTAACCGCTGATTAATTGCCAAAATTAAGTAGGAGCCTGCGGCGCATTTCTATCAAGGGGCTATCGTTCCCGCGCCTCCTGACTCCTGTCTCCTGACTCCTGACTCCTGTCTAAGAGGTGTCGGCTACGCCGACAAATTTTAAATAAGGGCATTCCGATTGCCCTTATTTATCCTTCGGATGGACACCCACTTCAAGAGTTAGAGAAAGTTTTAATATTTCAAAACTTTAAAGCCGTTCCGATTGCCCCTAAGTTCCGGTCAGAAATATTGTCCCGCCGTTTCGCTGTTCGCTCACATCGCTCTGTATTTCTTCCTGCTCATTGTCCCGTCTATGCGTCCAATGGACGCGGCGGGATAACGAGCCCCTTCGGATGCATACTTTTTAGTTTACTGCGAATTATTCAGCGGTTACCTATAAAGCTGTGCCGCGGCATAATTTCCGCGCAGGCAAAGCGTTCGGTTACAGCATAGCACCATCGGGCGAGGGTTTGCAATAGCGGGCGGGCGTTTTTGCGCCGTTTGACCGGGCGGCGGGTTTGTAAGCGGCGCGCTGCACATTTGGAAAGAGGCCGGGAGCGGGCTTGACAATCCGCCCACGGGCGAATATAATTTGCAAAAAAGGAAGGGCGTGGCATTATGGGCAGGATATACGGAGGCGTGACGGAGCTGGTGGGCAAAACCCCGGTTATGGAGGTACGCAATATAGAGAGGGAGCGCGGCTCCTTGGCCCGGGTGCTTGTAAAGCTGGAGCTTTTCAACCCTGCGGGCAGCGCCAAGGACCGCATAGGCCGCGCCATGATAGAGGACGCGGAGGAGAGAGGTCTGCTGGGCAAGGGCAGCGTTATTGTGGAGCCGACCAGCGGCAACACCGGCATAGGCCTTGCCTCCATCGCGGCGTCGAAGGGCTACCGGGTGATCCTGACGATGCCGGACACCATGAGCGCCGAACGCCGCAAGCTGCTGGCCGCCTATGGGGCGGAGCTTGTGCTCACCCCCGGGGCCGGGGGCATGAAAGGTGCCATAGCGAAGGCGGAGGAGATAGCCGCCGCAACGCCCGGCTCCTTTATCCCAAGCCAGTTTACCAACCCGGCGAACCCGGCGGCCCATTACCGCACCACCGGCCCGGAGCTTTGGGAGCAGACGGACGGAGAACTGGATGTTTTCGTCGCCTGCGTGGGCACGGGCGGCACCATAACCGGCACGGCGCGCTATTTAAAGGAGAAAAACCCATCCATACATGTGGCGACGGTGGAGCCGGAGGGTTCCCCGGTTTTAAGCGGCGGCGCGCCCGGCCCGCATAAGATACAGGGCATAGGCGCGGGCTTTGTCCCGGCGGTGCTGGACCCCTCCGTGTACGACGAGGTCCTCCGCGTGCGGGATGAGGACGCCTACGCCTGCGGCAGGCTGATGGCAAGGCGCGAGGGGCTGCTGGTGGGGGTGTCCTCCGGCGCGGCGCTTTGGGCGGCGTTGGAGCTGGCGTCCCGGCCCCAGTACGCGGGCAGGACCATAGCGGCGCTTTTGCCGGACACCGGCGAGCGCTACCTCTCCACCGGCATGTTCGACTGACGCGGATCTCGAGTTTGCGGTGAGCGCCGGCGTAACAAGTATATAGGATAGGACAGGTAACGAAAATGCGGGCAAGCGGGATACTGATGCCTGTTTCGGCGCTGCCCTCCCGGTACGGGATAGGCGCGGCGGACGGCGGAGCCGAAAGGTTCGTGGATTTTTTGGCCCGGGCGGGGCAGAGATACTGGCAGGTGCTGCCTCTTGGCCCCACGGGCTACGGAGACAGCCCGTACCAGAGCTTTTCGGTGTTTGCCGGGAACCCGTATTTCATAGATCTTGAAAAGCTGTTTGCCAGGGGTCTGCTCACGCGGGAGGAGCTGGAATCGGAAAGCTCCTGCAGCCGGGAGGACAGGGTGGACTACCTGGCGCTGTTTGAGCACAGGCTGCCGCTGCTAAAAAAGGCCGCCTCGCGTCTGAGCACGGACGACCCGGCGCTCACGGCTTTTGAGCACGAAAATGAGGACTGGCTTTGGGATTACGCGCTTTTCATGGCGATAAAGGCTGAAAACGGCCACCGCTCCTTTACGGAATGGCTGCCGGAGCTTAAAAACCGGGAGCCGGACGCCCTGGAGCGCGCGAAGGCCCGCCTTGCGGACGAGATACATTTCTGGTGCGCGGCGCAGTTTTGGTTCCATGAGCACTGGGCGTGGCTGAAAGAACTCGCCCAAAGCCGCGGCGTTGCCATCATAGGCGATATACCGATATATGCGTCGCAGGATTCCGCCGACCTTTGGGCGCACCCGGAGCTGTTTCAGACCCTTCCGGACGGCAGCCTGTCGGAGGTGGCCGGCTGTCCTCCCGATGGGTTTTCGCCCGACGGCCAGCTTTGGGGCAACCCGCTGTATGACTGGGATTACCACAGGCGCACTGGCTATGACTGGTGGCTGCGTCGTCTGCGCCATACGGGGGAGCTTTGCGGCGTCGTGAGGATTGACCATTTCAGAGGCTTCGCGGGGTATTACTCCATCCCGGCCACAGACGACACGGCGAAAAACGGCCGCTGGAACCCCGGGCCGGGACTGGATTTCATAAACGCGATAAAATCCGCGCTGCCAAAGCTTGATATAATCGCGGAGGATCTGGGTTTTTTGACGGAGGACGTGCGCCGGCTGCTGGCTGATTCCGGCTTTCCCGGGATGAAGGTGCTGCAATTCGCGTTCGACCCAGGTGAGGAGAGCGTTTATCTGCCACACAAGTACGGGAGGAAAGGCGTGGTCTACACCGGTACCCACGACAACACCACCACCCGCGACTGGGTAAAGACGGCTCCGGCGGCGGATGTGCGTTTTGCGAAAGAGTACACGGGCGCTGAAAGCGATGAGACGCTCGCTCCCGCGCTTATACGGGCGGCCATGTCCTCGGCCTGCGATATGGCGGTGATACCTATGGCGGACTGGCTGGGCCTTGGAGCCGAGGGCCGCATAAATACGCCCGCCACCGTCGGAGAAAACTGGGTTTGGCGGCTGGATGAGAGCGCCCTTACGCCGGAGCTGGCCGCCAAAATACGCCGGGGCACAAAGATATACGGCCGCCTTTAGCCGGCGCGTATTTTAGGAGCAGGCAGGAGCGCGCCGCGCCGCCGCAGGACGAAGGCCTCCGCTTCGGCTGCCTTCATGTTTGTCCATTTTCGCTTGCTCATAATAATACCCCCTGATGTAGTTCTATTATCCTACATCAGGGGGCGTTTTGTCTATTGTCCGTTTTTACTGGTTCGGTTCACACTACATCGGAGGGCGTTTTGTCTGTTGTTTGTTTTTACTGGTTCGGTTCACACTACATCGGAGGGCGTTTTGTCTGTTGTCTTTTTTTACGGATTCAGTTCAGAATAGCCGCGGGCCTTTTCGTATACATTAAGGAGCGGCGAAACAGATTCACTGAGGATTTAAGGCGCTGACACCGTGGGCCTTTCGGATGCGCTAAAGTGCGGCGAAACAAATTTATTCAAGATTCAGGGCGTTTTCGCCGTCGCCGCTCCGTTGCAGAGCTATGGTGCCGGTGCGGGCGACCTCCTTTATCTTGTATGGGCGCAGCAGCTCCTCGGTCTGATCCACGCGCTCCGGTTCGGCGCAGATCTCCGCCGTAAGGACGTTTTTGGAGAGATCGACCACCCGCGCGTCCATCACCTTCAGAATGTTCATCACCTCGGCGCGCTGGCTCTGGGTCACGGTGACCTTGATGAGCGCCAGCTCCCGGCTGATGACCTCCCGCCCGGTAAAAACGCGTACCTTTATCACGTCTATCAGCTTGTTGAGCTGCTTTTCCACCTGCTCTATGGTGTGCTCGTCGCCGTCCGCTATTATCGTCATGCGGGAGACAGCCTTGTCCTCCGTAACGCCCACCGCGAGGCTTTCTATGTTGAAGCCGCGCCGCCCGAACAGCCCCGATATGTGGGACAAAACGCCCGCGTGGTTTTCCACCAGCACGGAGATAGTGTACTTCATCTTCCGCTCCCTCCCGTAAATCTGCCGCCGGACGTGGCCGTGTCGGGCGGAACCTCGCACTCCAGTACGGCGGGCCCCTCGGTTTCCAGTAAAAAGCGCAGGGCCTCGCCGGTTTCGCTGTTTTCGCCTATCCGCATAAAGGGCAGGCCGTAGGCCGCCGCCAAAAGCCCTGTATCCGGCGCGACGCCAAGCTCTATGGCCGTATGGCGACCGCCGTAGCTCTTGTCCTGTATCTCGCGTATCATGCCGAGGCAGCCGTTGTGCATGACGACGAGCTTTACCGCCGCGCCCTCCTGCACCATGGTGCCCAGCTCGCACATCTCCATCTGCAGCGCGCCGTCTCCGCACACCGCGACCACCGTCTTTTCCGGGCGGGCCAGCTTTGCGCCTATGGCCGCCGGAAGCGAATAGCCCATGGTTCCCATGCCGCCGCTGGTCAAAAACCTGCCGTGGAGGACGGAAAAGCCCGCCGCGCTCCAAAGCTGGTTTTGGCCCACGTCCGCCACAAGTATGCCGCCCTCGGGCATGGCGAGAGTGAGGGCGCGGATAAAGCCCACAGGCTCAAAGCTGTCCTCGTCCCGGCGGGCGGCGGATTCGGCCCTGTCCTCGCTTTTCCGGCGGTTGAGCAGAGAGAGCCAGTCGTCGTGCCGGGCGGGAGCAAGCGCGTCGCATATCTGGCCCAGCACCAGCCTGAGGTCGCCCACAATGGGTATGGAGGCGCCCATGTTTTTCCCTATTTCGGCGGGGTCTATGTCTATGTGTATCACCGTTTTGTCACGGGCCAGCAGCTCGGGCGTGCTCATAGCCCTGTCGCCCACTCTTGCCCCGGCTATAAGCAGCGTGTCGCACTCCGCCAGCGCCCTGTTTGAGCACCGGGAGCCGAACATACCGAGCATGCCCATAAAAAGCGGGTGCTCGCCCGGCATGGCGCCAAGGCCCATCATGGTGGAGATGACCGGGATGTTTCCCTTTTGCGCAAGAGTGAGCAGCGCCCTTTCGGCGCCCGCGCCAAATACGCCGCCGCCGCAGCAGATGAGCGGCCTTTCGGATTTGGCCAGAGCCTCCACCGCCCGGCGTATCTGTATGGCGTGACCCTTTACGTTGGGGTTATAGCTGCGGAGCAGGGCTTTTTCCGGGTACTCGAACGAAAGCTCGCCATGCTGCACGTCCATGGGCACGTCAATGAGCACAGGCCCTTTCCGCCCGGTGGAGGCGAGGTAAAACGCCTCCTTGAAAACGCGAGGCAGGGCGCGGGCGTCGCCCACAAGGTAGCGGTGCTTTGTAAAGCTGACCGTGGCGCCGGTTATGTCCGCCTCTTGAAACGAGTCGCGCCCCAACAGATCCGACGCCACCTGGCCCGTAATGGCCACCAGCGGGACGGAATCCATATATGCCGTGGCTATGGCGGTTATCAGGTTGAGCGCGCCGGGCCCGCTTGTCGCCGCGCAGACGCCGACTCCGCCGCCCGCCCTGGCCCAGCCGGAAGCCGCGTGGCCGGCGTGCTGCTCCTGCCTGACAAGCACATGATGTATGGCGCTTTTGGCAAGCTCGTCGTAAAAGGGACAGATGGCGGCCCCCGGGTAGCCGAAAACGGTGGTGACGCCCTCCGCCTCCAGCGCGCGGACCATAGCCTCCGCTCCAGTCATTATAAAACGCACCTTCTTCCGTTTGGACTTGTTTTATTAACAATATGTTGTTATTATATAACATAAAAGTCGGCTAAAGCCGGAACCATATATTATAATAGCTCCCTTTCGGGACTAATGAAAGGCTTATAATGAAAAAAAGGAAAAAAGCCGGCTGGCTGTGGGTGGCGGGTGGCATGGCGTCGCTGGCGATCAGCATGGTGCTGTTATTTATGACAGGCTCGGTGTTTTCCACGGTGTTCTTCTACCTGTCCTTCGCACTGAATATAATTGGCGTGTATATTCTGCTTTGGGGAAGGAACGGAGGAAAAGAAAATGGATCGAAGTGACGTCCTGCGCCGCACGTGGGCGGATATTTCGCTGGACGCGATAGAGTACAATTTCCACCGGGTGAAAAAGCTGGTGGGCGAGAGCTGCAAGGTGATGGCCGTCGTCAAGGCGGACGCATACGGCCACGGGGACAGGATGACCGCCCCGCTGCTGGAGGCCGCCGGCGCGGACTGGTTCGGCGTGTCAAATCTGGGCGAGGCCATGGGGCTTAGGGAGAGCGGCGTCACAAAGCCGATACTTATTTTCGGCAACACGCCCGCCGAGTGTGTGGACAGCCTGGCGCTCCACGCCGTGACCCAGACGGTGTATTCCCTGCAATACGCGAGGGAGCTTTCGGCCGCCGCGGAAAGGGCCGGCGTCACGCTGGCGGTGCACCTCAAGTTCGACACGGGCATGGGGCGTATAGGCTTTGTGGTGTCCGACGACATGTTTGAGGAGAGCATAGCCGAGGCCGCAGAGGCCGCCTGCCTGCCCCACCTGCGCGTGACCGGCGCGTTTACGCACTTCGCCTCCGCGGACGAGACGACGGAGGACGGCGAGGGGTACACCGAGCTGCAGTTCATGCGCTTCACCCGCGCCTGCGAGGCGCTGAAGGCCCGAGGGATAGACGTGGGCGTCCGCCACTGCTGCAACAGCGCCGCTCTGCTGATGTACCCGCACATGCGCCTTGACATGGTGCGCCCGGGCATCATACTTTACGGCCTGTACCCCACCACGAACGAAAAACTCATTGAGAAGATACATCTGCGCCCGGCCATGGAGATGCGCACCGTCGTCACGCTGGTAAAGGAGCTGGCGGAGGGGGCGCCCGTAAGCTACAACCGCCGCTGGGCCGCCGCGGAGCCGACAAAGATCGCCTCCACCGCCATAGGCTACGCCGACGGCTACCACCGGGTGCTTACAAACAGGGGCAGGATGATGATCCGTGGGCAGTACGCGCGGGTGACCGGCTCCGTCTGCATGGATCAGACCA
Organism: uncultured Oscillospiraceae bacterium; assembly: GCA_964405305.1. Lineage (GTDB taxonomy): Bacteria > Bacillota > Clostridia > Oscillospirales > Ruminococcaceae > UMGS1668. Next base: position 10,409 of record CAYONL010000008.1, read on the forward strand.
TGCTGGATGTGAGCGCCATAAAGGGCGTGCAGGAGGGCGACGTGGTCACGGTGTTCGGGCGCGACGGCGGGGCCGAGGTCCCGGTGGAGGAGCTGGCCGCGCTGGCCGGAACGGTAAACTATGAGATAGTGTGCGCCGTGTCCCGCCGGGTGCCGCGCTGCTACTACTATCAGGGCGAGAACGTGCACAACTTCGACTACGCCCGCTGGAAGGAAAAATAAGGAGGACGCCTGCGTTGAGCGAGATAGCTGTCCGCCGGGCCGTGGAGCGGGATGTTCCCGCCATGGCCGCGTTGGAGGCGGAGTGTTTTTCCGCGCCCTGGAGCGAGCGGAGCCTCGCCTCGGAGTTTGGAAGCGGGAACGCCGCGTTTTTTATGGCGGAAGTCTCCGGCGCGGTGGTCGGTTACGCCGGTATGCAGACGGCGGCGGACGAGGGCAGCGTTTTTAATGTGGCGGTGGCCAAAAACAGCCGCAGAATGGGAGTCGGCCGGGCGCTGGCCCGCGCGCTGACGGAGTTCGCCCGGGAAAAGGGGCTTGCCGCGCTGTACCTTGAGGTGCGCCCGTCAAACCTTGCGGCAATAGCGCTTTACGAGCGGGAGGGCTACGTGTTTTGCGGGCTGCGGCGGGACTATTACACCGCGCCCAAGGAGAACGCCATACTTATGAAGCTCGACCTCGCCGGCCCTGGCGAAAAAGAGGACATCATCGACGGCTGGCCCGAGCTTTGAGCACGAACAAAAAATCCTTATAAAAAAAGCAAATGCCCCGTGCTCAAAAAAGAGCGCGGGGCACATTTTTAGCCGGGAACGATTACTTTTTGAGCTCCTCGAGGCAGTGCTTGCAGATGTTTTTGCCCTTAAAGACAGTCACGCCGTCGGCGTTGTTGCAGAAGATGCAGGCCGGCTGGTACTTTTTGAGCATGATGCAGCTCTCATCGACAAAGATCTCGAGCGAGTCGCGCTCGTTGATGTCGAGAGTCCTTCTTAACTCGATGGGCAGGACTATGCGGCCCAGCTCATCAACCTTGCGGACGATTCCAGTTGATTTCACAATGCTTTCCTCCTGAAGTAACAAATAATTCCAAAGCGCTATATTACAATACAATAAACGGCAATATTTGTCAAGCGTATAAATGCCCATTTTTACGCGTTTTTTTTGGGAATATTAGGCATTTAAATGATGCCATTTTCATAAATACATAGATAAGCAACTGAATTGGGCGAAGGAGGGAGCGGCACGGGCTGGTTTTTCGGGGCGCTGTTCGTTTTATCGCTGGTCTTCGGGCTGGCGGGCGGAAGCATGGCCGAGGTCTCAAAGGCGGCGCTGGGCGAGTGCTCGGCGGCGGTGGAGCTGTCGCTGGAGCTGCTGGGCGCGCTCTGTCTTTGGAGCGGGCTGGGCGCGGTGGCGGAGCGGGCGGGCGTTACAGGGGCGCTGTGCCGTCTGCTGGGGCCTCGTTTGCGGCGGCTGTTCACCGGCGCGGGCAGGACGAGGGCCGCGCTGGAGGCCGTCTCAATGAACGTGGCGGCGAACCTGATGGGGCTTGGCAACGCGGCGACCCCCCTTGGGCTGGAGGCCATGCGCCGGCTGAACGAAGGGAACCCCGCGCCCGGCGAGGCCACCCGCGACATGGTGCTGTTCGTCGTGCTGAACACCGCCTCGCTCCAGCTTTTGCCCACCACCGTCGCCGTGCTGCGGCTTAGGGCCGGCTCGGCGTCTCCGCTGGAAATACTCCCGGCGGTCTGGCTGGTGTCGGCGGCGTCCGCGGCGGCGGGGCTGGCGGCGGCGGGAGCGCTTTACGGAGGGCGTGGAAGATGAGCGCGTTTCTTTCGGGCGCGTCGCCGGGGGACCTGATAGTTCCGCTGGTCATCTGCGCCATAATGGCGGCCGGACTTGCGAAGAAGGTGGACGTATTCGGCGCTTTCGTGGAGGGCGCGCGGGAGGGCCTTGTGACGTCGGCGCGCATACTGCCCTCGCTGGTGCTGATGCTGACGGCCATAGGCATGTTCCGGGCAAGCGGCGCGCTGGAGTGGTTCACAGGTCTGATAGCGCCGGCCGCCGGTTTTTTCGGCTTTCCGGAGGAGGTGGTCCCGCTGGCGCTGATAAGGCCGGTGTCGGGCTCCGGCGCGCTGGCCTACTTTGGCGAGCTGTTGGAGACGGCGGGCCCGGACAGCTTTGCGGGAGAGGTGGCGTCGGTGCTCATGGGCGGCACGGAGACGACGTTTTATACCATAGCGGTGTACTTTGGTGCGGTGGGCGTGAAAAAGACGGGCGCAGCCCTTCCCGCCGCGCTGCTGGGCGATCTGACAGGTTTTATCATGAGCGCCCTGGCCGTCAGGCTGCTGCTGTGACGTCAGGAATCAGGAGGCAGGAGACAGGCGGCAGGAGGCAGGCGGCAGGAGGCAGGAGGCAGGAGACAGGAGACAGGAGACAGGAGACAGGCGGCAGGAGACAGGAGATAGGAGACAGGAGACAGGAAAACGGATTTCCAAACAATAAGGTTTCGCTATCTATCAAAGTGGGCAGCCGAAGGGGCTCACGCCCCCGCTTTCTCCGCCACAGGCGGCGCGGGGACGCGAGCCCCTTCGGCTGCCCACTTCAAAAGTTAATGGAAATTTATCGTCTGAGTCTGCCGTTTTCCTGTACCCGTTCTCCTGACTCCTGTCTCCTGACCCCTGAATCCTGTCTAATGTCTAGTGACTAATTCTACCCCTTACCCCTCAACGGGCAGGTAGGAGTCGATGATGCCACGGGCCGCGGTCTTGGCGTCGTCGGGCAGCATCAGCATGATGACCAGCTCGCCCTCCTCATATATGTCGGCGTTCAGGGCGACGCTGTAGCTGTCGTTCACGTCAAAGTTCAGAAACTCGGCTATGCGGTCGGATTTGCGCAGCTCCAGCGCCTCAGAGACCTCGTCCGCCCGGCCATCGCGCACGCGGAAAATGGCCACATCCGCCGCGCCAAAGCGCCCGTCAGCCGAGTAGACCGCGTAGTCCACCAGCGCGTCCATGGGCATGTAGTAAAGCTCCGACAATGTCTGCGAATCCGTCACCGGCGCAACGGACTGGGCCAGCAGCTCGTCCAACTGGCAGGAGGCATATATCTCCTCGGCCACCGCCGAAAGGTCTATGTCGGCATAGCTGTCAACGCCATAGGCGAAGGGGACCTCCTCCTCCTCTGGCTGGGACGCGGCAGGCGCGGAGCCGCAGCCGGACAGGGCCAGCATAAGCGCCATAGCGCCCGCCGCGGCGCGCAGTAGCATAAATTTTTTCATTTGGCGTTCTCCTTCCGGGGTTCCATACACAGTCAAAGTGTAGACAAACCCTGTATGTTCCCCCGCCAAAGGCGTGGGGAACATACAAAAAACCTTATTATAAAGCCATTTTTAATCTTATCGAAAAAGACGAAATGTACTTTGTCAACGGTCTGTATACAGTCAGATTATATCGTTTTTAACCGGGCTGTCAAGGAAAACGCCCCTTTGTTTAAAGAAAGTTTACCGCGCTGGAAAAATTACGCCGGTCATATTTCCTTTGTAAAAAAGCGCCTGGCCCCCGAAACCGGGTACTCCGTCAGGGCGAAAACCTCTTTGTAGCCGTGTTTTTTGTAAAACTCCGGCGCCTGAAAGTCAAAGGTGTCAAGAAAGGCGTGCTTGCAGCCGCGGCCCGCCGCCTCCGCCTCCGCCCGGGCCAGTATTTCGCCGCCGATATGTTTGCCGCGGAGCTTTTCCTCCACCCAAAGGAGCTTTACGGTCAGCCAAAGCCCGTGTGTCTCGCCCAGCAGCCCGGCAACGGTTTTTCCCTCGTCGTCCCGGAGGAATACGCCCAGATCGCGGGGATCGGTGTTCTCTATCCGGGCAAGGTTGTAAGAAACAAGCCCGTTTACCACGGCTTCCTCGTCAGTTTTTTCTATTTTGTCGGTAAGTGTTATTTCCAAAGCGCCAGCCTCTTTTCAAACAAAATTACGGGGAGGCACGGAAGCCTCCCCAACCGCATCATATAAGCCCAAAGCAAAGGAGCGCGTAGACCACGGCGAAAACGGAGAACACCGAAAACGCGCAGGTGAAGACCACAAGCTCCGCCGCCAGCTCGCCATCGCCCTCCATACTCCTCGCCATGGTGAAGGTGGAGACGGCGGTGGGCGTTGAGAACATGGCCACCATGGCCACCAGCGCCTCGCCCCTGAAGCCGCAGAGCACCGCCGCCGGTATTCCGAGCAGGGGCACCACGACCAGCCGGCCTATGGTGCCTATTATAAGCTCCCGCAGGTTGCCGCGCACCTTTTTAAACTCTATGGCCGCGCCAAGGCCCATGAGCGCCAGCGGCGACGTGACCGACGAGATGGTGGAAACGGTGTTTTCCAGCATGGAGGGCAGCCTGATATTTAAAAACAGAAAGCCCACCCCCACAAGCGAAGCCAGCACAAGCGGGTTTGTAGCGACGTTTTTGGCGAAGGAGCCGACGCGAAAGCCCGACCCCCTGTAGTATTCCAGTACGCAGACGGACAGCGCGTTAAATACCGGCACGATAAAGGCCACCATCAGCGCCGTGGCGCCGGAATGGCCGGCCCCCAGCATGGCCTCCGTCAGCGGCAGGCCGAAAATGACGTAGTTGCTGCGGAAAATGGCCTGGACGAGCACGCCGCGTTTGGCGCCGTCCTTTACAAGGCGCGGGATTATGAGCATGGAAAGGCAGGTTACGGCCGCGACGCTGGCGTAGGCGAACAGCACCAGCTTTCCGTTAAACACCGCGCCTATATCCGTGTCGTAGAGGTTTTTAAACAGCATGACCGGCAGGAAAACCTTAAAGACCGCGTCGTTTATGCCGTCGGCGGCCTCCTTTTTTATCAGGCCAAAAAAGCGCACGGCAAAGCCTGCCGCCATAAGCAGGAACAGCGGCATGACTATTTTGGCTGCGAGCAGGAAATTATCCACCGTGACATCCTTTCGGCGCCGTCAGTCAGCGGATGACCGCCTCCGGCCGGTTTTTAAGTATGAGCGAAAGCGCGGCCTCGTCGGCCACGACTATGAGATCCTTATGAAACTGGAGCAGGGAGGCCGGCACCCGCGGCGTGACGGGGCCAAAGAAGGACTCCCAAAGCGCCGGGGCCTTGCCCTCGCCCTCCGCCACCAGCAAAGCGGTACGGCTGCCCATTATCCCGCCCATGCCCATGGTGTAGGCGAAACGCGGAACAAGCTCCGGGTTTGTGAAAAAGCGGGCGTTGGCGGCAATGGTGTCCTCGGTCAGCGCCACCCGGTGGGTCCGCGGTATAAACTGGTCGGCCGGCTCGTTGAACGCCACGTGTCCGTTGCGCCCTATGCCCAAGAGCTGTATGTCCGTGCCGCCAAGGGAGGCGATGACACCGTCGTACCGGGCGCACTCGGCGTCGGCGTCAGGGTTTGTTCCGTCGGGAATATTTGTGTTTTCGCGGGGAACGTTTATGTGGTCGAAAAGATTCGCGCGCATGAACCGGGCGTAGCTCTGGTCGCTTTCCGGCGTAAGGCCGCAATACTCGTCAAGGTTCACTGTGCGGCAGCGGGAAAAATCCAGCCGCCCTTCCTCATAGCCCCGGGCAAGCTCCTTATACGCGCCCACGGGCGACGAGCCGGTCGCCAGCCCCAGCACGGCGTCGGGCTTCAGCAGCACCTTTGCCGCGATGATGTCGGCGGCGCGGCGGCTGACTCCGTCGTAGTCCTTCGCAAAAATAATGCGCATGGCGTTCCCTCCAATAGTTTATTCTATATTAAATTATATTACAGAGCGCAGATTAAAACAAGCGAGGGGCGTCTTTTAATTTGGCGTTTTTTTTATTGACAAAAAGGGACCGCTTTGGTATAATGATTTTTGCGCCATGCGGGCGTAATTCATTGGTAGAATGCCAGCCTTCCAAGCTGGATACGTGGGTTCGATTCCCATCGCCCGCTCCAAAAGGCTCACGCGGGGCCTTTACTTTTGCGCCAATAGCTCAGCAGGATAGAGCAACTGCCTTCTAAGCAGTAGGCCCGGGGTTCGAGTCCCTGTTGGCGCGCCATTTTTTCCGAAGGGCGCGCCGTGTGTAGGACTTTTGCATGTTGACGCGCCGTTCATTCCCAAGGATGCGCCGTAGGCAGGACTTTTGTCGGGTCCCGGCCGGGTGTGCGCCGTTTTCACAGCGGTGCGCGCCGGATTGACAAAAGCTTGTTGGCGCGCGATATGGTGGGTATAGTGCAGTTGGTTAACGCGCCAGGTTGTGGCCCTGGAGATCGTGAGTTCGAGCCTCACTACCCACCCCAGCGGTTTTCCGCTACGAAGATGCGCCCATGGCATAAGCTGTGGGCGCGCTTCAATAAACAGACATTTTGGGCTGTCGCCAAGAGGTAAGGCACAGGACTTTGACTCCTGCATCCGCGCGTTCGAACCGCGCCAGCCCAACCAAAAGAATGACTCGTCGGAAGGCGGGTCATTTTTGTTTTTACCCGCGGGGCCGTTGAAACGTAAAAAGGCCTTTGGTATAATAAGCTGACGAAGGATTTTGCGTCCGGCGGCGGGGCGTTTACCAAACCGTCGGGCTGCCGCGGCGTCGCTTTTGCCGGAAAAAGGGCGGGAGCTTTTATATATTTGCTGTGGCCGGGAGGGGTATTGTGAAAAATTTTGAAAGAGACGACCTGGAGTTTTCGCTGTGCGGGTTAAACTGCGCCCTGTGCCCAATGAAGCTGGACGGCTACTGTCCCGGTTGCGGCGGCGGAGCGGGAAACCAGAGCTGCGCTATCGCCCGCTGCGGCATGGAACACGGCAATTGTCGGTACTGTTTCGAGTGCGCCGCTTACCCCTGCGGCAAATACGACGGCGCGGAGGAGTACGATTCCTTTATTACGCACCGCCGCCAGCTGTCCGATATGGAGAAGGCGAAAACCATCGGACTGCCCGCCTACCGCACGGAGCTTGAGGAGAAAGCCGCCGCCCTGAAATTCCTGCTGGAAAACTGCAACGACGGCCGCCGGAAAACATTCTTCTGCCTTGCGGTAAATCTGCTGGAGATTTCGGACGTCCGCGCCATCCTCGGAGAGATGGAGAGCGCTGTCTCAGACGAAACCGCGCTGAAAACCAGAGCGGCCATGGCGGTGGAGCGCTTTCAAGACGCGGCGCAGCGGCAGGGCGTTGTTTTGAAGCTGAACAAAGCGCCGCCAAAGGCAAAAGAGGCAAAGTGAGCGGGCCTTGCGATACAGGCCGCGCCATGGGCTTTCGCATGTCATATGATAAACGCCAATTTGCGCGGCGGCTTTTCGGATGCGTTTCCGGGGGCCGTCGCCTTTTGCTGCGCGAAAATCAGGGCGGCCAGGTGTTTGACGGAAAGCGCAGGCGCTGTTAAAGGCAGCCGGGGCGCTGTTTGCAAAGCGCGGCGCCCTGTGCCCGATACGCGGACGCAGGACGAGCCGCCTGAAAACGGGCGGCCTTTTATTATTCCGTCCCGCGCTTGTCCCGACAGCGCTCCGACCGGAACTATAAGCGTGCTCATGGCCGTACTGCGTGATTTGCGGGCCGACTCTGTTCCGCGTGGGCTTTGCAAGCCCTGCCGCCGTGCATACCGGCATTTTCCACGGGCCTCCCGCATAAGCATGTATACAATACATGTCCGGGCGGCGCAAAAATCCTCCCGGACCTGTAGACAAAGTTGGGAGGGCTACATGTGAAGGGTTTGCCGGAGGAGAGGGCCGTAAGGCTTGCGGAATACATAATTGAGCACAGCGCCACCGTGAGGAGCGCCGCAAAGGAGTTTGGAGTGAGCAAGAGCACCGTACATAAAGATATATCCGAGCGGCTGAAAAAGCTGAACCCCGAGCTTTACCAGGAGGCCGAGGCGGTTTTGCAGCAGAACAAGCGGGAGCGTCACCTGCGCGGAGGAGCGGCGACAAAACGAAAATATGAGGAGCTCAGGCGGTGAGCGACCGGTCTTTGAGCGAAAAAAGCGGCCTCCGGAACCGCTCCGGAAGCCGCCTTTAAAAATGCGCGGTGTTTTCGCGCCCGCCAAAGGGCCGCCCGTGCTCAAAAAAAACCGCCCGTGCTCAAAACCCGGCGGCCGTAGACTGTTGACAAAGTATATTTCGCCCATTTCGATAAAATCAAAAACGGCTTGATAATAAGATTTTTTGTATATCCCCCCGCCTTCGGCGGGGGGATATACAGGTTTTGTCTACGCTTTGAGGCTGCCCGTGCTCAAAACCCGGCGGCCGTAAGTTCCCGGGCGAAGTTCGCCATGTTGTCGGGCAAAAGGCGGGTTTGCGGCCTGAACTTCGGGTCGTTTCGGGCGGCGGCGCTCACCATTTTGGCCAGCAGCCTGTCCGTCCCATGGAGCTTTTCCATATCCATTTCGCCGCCGAAGGTATCCATACATATGGCGTGCTCGATCATATCCATGGGAAAGTTGCTGCCAAAGGCATCCGCCGCGCTGTCCGGGAAGCAGTTGCAGGTGAAAACGCCCAGGCGCATCATCATGATTTCCGGCTTGCGGCGCGCAATAAAGTCCGCCATGCGCCGGTCTATCTTGCCCATGCGCACATAGCTGCCCAGCACCAGCGTGTCATAGGCGGAAAGGTCGGGCGCGCCGTCCGCAAGGTTTTGCATGTCGGCGTTTTCCGCGCCAAGGCGAGCACAGAGCAGGGCGGCGCACTTTTTCGCCGTGCCGGTTTTTGTGGCGTAAAGTATGAGCGTTCTCACGGGCCGTCGCCGCCTTTTAAAACAAATATTTCCTCCTCGCCGTCCTCGTCCATCCGGCCTGTGTCCACAAAACCAAAGCTCTGGTAGAGGTGGAAGCCGCGGGCGTTTTCAGGGTCGGTGGAGAGACAGATGTCTTTGCAGGCGGGGTCGCGGCGCATCTCGTCAACTATGAGCCCCAGCGCCCGCCGCCCTATGCCGCGGTTTTGAAACCTTGCGTCCACCATAAACCGGCAAAGCTCCCACAGCTTATGGTCGTCGCACCAGCCGTACATGGCGAAGCCCACCGGCTCGCCCTCCAGCGTTATGGCCTTCACCGTCCAGCCGGGTTCGTATACGCTTTGGCATATGGAGTAGGCGTTGGACGCCACGTAGTCGCTTTCGGACCGAAGCAGGACGACCTTTTCCCAGTTGTCCGGCCCGATATCGGCAAGGCCGACCCGGCCTCCTGAAACTTTTTCCCTGCACGGTGGGTTCATACGCTCATCTCCCGCAACAATATGGGTCAATTATACCACAGGCCGCGCTTTTTTCCACCATAAAAATTGCCGGGCCGCCCGGCTCTTTGCATTTTGCCCATATTTCGAAAGGCTCCGGGGGTTATTTTCTGCCCGCGCATTTTGGCCTCTCCGTTGACAATACAGTTAGCGCGTGCTAACATATATACGGAAAGTTAGCATAGACTAACAAACCGGCATATGGAGGTACGGATATGACGCTGGATGAGCTTCCGATCGGCCGCAGGTCGTCTATAGCGGCTGTTGGAGGAGCGGGCGCCCTGCGGCTTCGGCTGCTGGATATGGGTCTTACGCCGGGTGCGTCGGTCGAGATAGAAAAGACCGCGCCCATGGGCGACCCCATAGAGATACAGGTGCGGGGCTACAGGCTGACGCTGCGGCTGGCCGACGCCCAAAAGATAACCGTAAGGGAGGGCTGACGGCATGGTATTCGCTTTGGCCGGAAACCAGAACTGCGGCAAAACGACGCTTTTTAATTCCCTGACCGGCGCGAATCAGCACGTGGGCAATTTTCCCGGCGTTACGGTGGAAAAAAAGAGCGGCCTCATACGCGGAACGAAGGACTGCGAGGTGGTCGATCTGCCGGGCATATACTCCCTGCGCCCCTACACGGCGGAGGAGAATGTCACCCGTGACTTTCTGCTGGAGGGGCGGCCCGACGGCATAATAAACATAGTGGACGCCACGAACATAGAGCGCAACCTCTACCTGACCCTGCAGCTTCTGGAGCTGCGCCTGCCCACGGTGGTGGCG